>NZ_JBYNTT010000040.1:0-1589 GCF_057784995.1 Ramlibacter sp. G4-7 | reverse complement strand
GCTCACTGGACTACCCTCCTGACATTCGTCTGCGTAGGCGTGCCGCTGCGCAGGGTTGTCCACGGCGACGGGCGTCGCTGGCGACGAACGCTCGCCGCGGGGGGCAACCCGTGTTCAGCGCCCTTGACTCGACCCGATGCGCAGGAGGATGGTTTGTTTCGACTTCCGTGCCCTTGGGGTGACTGCCAGCGGCGCTGGCCGTGCGACGGCTCGAATGAGACCTGCAGCCCCCAAGGTGCCGGAAGACCCAAACGGGCAACAGGGTGTAGCGCCAAGGTTGATCGCCCGGAGCGCCAATCAGTGAGCGACCCGCGTGGGCTTCCGACACGGCAAGTCATACCGCAACTTGCAGGAGTCTGTCTATGACCAAGCGCTTTGCCGGGCTGGACTGGGCCAGCCGAATCCACGCGGTGTGCGTCGTCGACGCCCACGGCAGTGTGGTCTTGCAGTTCGAAGTCAACCATGACGCCACCGGGTTGGCCGAGCTGTGCCGCCGGCTGAGGGCTGCGCATGTCACGGCCGTGGCGATCGAGCGGCCCTCCGGCCTGATCGTCGACGCGCTGCTGGAGGCCGGTCTCCAGGTCGTGCCGATCCACCCGAACGTGGTCAAGGCCACGCGCCCGCGTTACCGCAGCCACGGCGGCAAGAGCGACGCCTCCGATGCCTATCTGCTGGCCGACCTGCTGCGCACCGACGGCCACCGCTTCAAGCCCCTCGCGCCGGAGTGCGACGAAATCCGCGCCCTGCGCGCCCTCGTGCGCGGGCGTGACGACCTGGTGGCCACCCGAGTCCAGTTGGCCAACCAGCTGCGCAGCCTCCTGGAGTCGTTCTGGCCGGGCGCAGCCGAAGTGTTCGCCGATGTCGACTCGCCTATCAGCCTGGCCTTCATCGAGCGCTACCCCACACCGGAATCCGCCAGCCGCCTTGGGCCTAAGCGAATGGCCTCCTTCTGCGCCCAGCACGCCTACAGTGGCCGGCGAAATCCCGAGGAATTGCTCGAGCGCTTGCACCAGGCTGCCGCAGTTGCCCTTGGCGAGACGGAGTTGGAGGCCAAAGGTGAACTCGCATTGAGCATCGCTCGCGTACTCGCTCGCGTGGTGGAGCAGGTCCGCCTGCTGACCAGCCGCATCGAGCATGCCGTGCAAGCCAGCGAAGACGGACAGATCCTCATGAGCTTCCCGCGCGCTGGCAAGATCTGCGCCGCGCAAATCCTGTCGGAGTTGGGCAGTGTGCGCGAGCGCTTCGACGACGTCGAACGCCTCGCCGCCGAAGCCGGCGTCACACCCGTCACCTACGAATCCGGCAAGAGCAAGGCCGTGGCGTTTCGCTGGGCCTGCAACCACCGGCTCCGTGCGGCGCTGACCTGTCTGGCCGACAACTCCCGCCATGCCAGCGCCTGGGCTGCGGCAATCTACGACAGAGCCAAGAGTCGCGGCTGCGACCATCCCCATGCCACTCGAATCCTTGCCCGCGCTTGGCTGCGCGTCATCTGGCGCGCTTGGAGAGACCGCCAGCCATACGACGTCCAGCGTCACACAGGCGCCATGTTGCAGCTCGCCGCAGCAGGGGGTTGACACAGGGTGTCTCAT
>NZ_JBYNTT010000004.1:0-314246 GCF_057784995.1 Ramlibacter sp. G4-7 | reverse complement strand
CCGCGCTTGGCTGCGCGTCATCTGGCGCGCTTGGAGAGACCGCCAGCCATACGACGTCCAGCGTCACACAGGCGCCATGTTGCAGCTCGCCGCAGCAGGGGGTTGACACAGGGTGTCTCATCCCACCACCCTGCTGCAGACCGGGCTGGACAGCGATACGTACTGGGTCGAGGACGGCGTGTGGGGATCCGCGGGCATCACGCGCGGCACCTACACGGGCGAGTGGGGTAGTACCTATGAGCAGGCGACCGGGATCAGCCCCCAAGTGGGCCCGAACGGAGAGGTTGCCTACCGCACCTCGTGGAAGTGGCCCAAAGGCAGCACGGAGGTGAAGAGCTTCCCCAGCATCCTCAAGGGCCAGAAGCCGGGCTACCACAACAGCTGGACCAAGCCGGGCGGGTACGACGTGCTGCTGCCCAACGGCAGCTACTCGCAGGTGTATCCCTCCGGCAAGACACCAGGCTCTTTCTTGCCGCTGCAGCTGCCGATTGCGTCGCTCAAGAGTTCCTTCAACTACAAGCACATGAGTCCGCCGACCGGGCGCGGGCATCTTTCGTACGACATCTTCCTGCAGAGCCAGCCCGTGCAGCTCAACGGCTTCGGCCCGACGATCACGCACGAGATCATGGTGCCGCTGGACTACTGGGGTGGCTATGGCAGCTACCCCACCCGCAATCCACAGTGGTACGACCATGACGTGACCATCGACGGCCGCCTGTTCCACGTCTACATCGTGAAGGACGCCACCGGCCACGTGCTCTCGAGCTTCGGTTCCGGCTGGAAGTTCATCGTGTTCGAGCCGGACCGCCCCATCCCCCCGGGCACGCTGGACTTGGCGAAGATAGTCAACTATGTCAGCACGCGCAGCGACGCCTTCGGGCAGCGATGGGCTGAGGGCAACGAGCACCTGGTCAGCGTCGAGCTGGGCGTGGAGACCGTCGAAGGCACGGGGGATCTGCAGGTGTCCAACTATCGCGTGTTCCGATAGTCGACCGGGACTCATCATAGGACGGCCGAGTCCCAATCGCTCGTCGGTGAATTTAGAGACGCTGGATAGCGACGGCTGTCAGTTAATACGCAGGATCTTCTTGCACTCGGTCGTGATCGCAGCCGCAAATGCGCGAGCCGGCTGCGTCAGGCGAACGTCGCTGCGCGTGTAGAGCCCTGCCGTCAGCAGCGGAAGGGGCTTGGCCAACACGATCTCTTCCAGAAGCGCTGCGACTGCCGGCTCGCTCAGCATCGGCTTGCCCACGAGAGCCAGTGCGTCGCTCTGGGCCAAGGTCGAGATCTTGATCGCGTGCGAGTCGCACTCTGCTGCGGACGGCGGAATTTCCAGGCCTTCGGAATGGAAAGCCTGCTCCAATACGCCCTTTCGGCCCCTCGAGCGGGTCATGATCCAGTGGGCAGCCTGGAGCTCTTGCAAACTGCGTGCGCTTCGAAACGGATGGTCCTTGCGACCCACCACCGTCAGCCGGAAACGGGCCAGCGGCCGGACGGCGAAGCCGCTGGTCGACTCCTCCTGCTCCAGCCGCAAACAGACAGCGAAATCCAGCGTGCCGTCGCGCAGCAAGGGAAGCAACGTCTCCTGGGTACCCTCCACCACACGCACCGTCGTGTCGACGCGTTCACGGCCATACCGCGCGAGCACCGGCGGAATGAGCCAGGCACCGATGACGGAGGCGACCCCCATCGTGACGGAGTTCCTGGCGCGGCCGGCCAGTCGATCCACCTCCTCGCGCGCCTTCTGCACCTCCGCCTGTATCCCGCGCGCCCGGGGAAGCACGGCCTTCCCCGCTTCGGTCAGGACAATGCCCCGGCTGCTGCGGTTGACCAGGACGACATCCAGATCCTGCTCCAATGCCTGCAGGCTCTTGGTGACCGAGGGCTGCGACAGATTCAGCTTGCGCGCCGCGGCCCGAATGCTGCCCGTTTCGGCGACGGCACAGAGCACTTTGAGCTGGCTGAGCTGCATGTCGTGATAGCCGTCGGTTATCAGGAAGAAGCCACGGCATCTTATGTCTGAACGCGCCCGCATGCTGTACTGGCCTCCGTTCGAAACGAGGCAGTCCGATGAAAAGACCAGCGTTCCTGTTGGCTGCACTGATTGCAGTCACGCTCGCGCATGCGCAACCCGCTGGCGGCTCCCAGCACATCACAATCGTGGTCGGCGGCCCGCCCGGTACGCCTGGCGACCTGGTCGCGCGGACTCTCGGCGAACCGCTTTCAAGGGAACTCGGCCGGCCCGTGGTGGTGGAGAACAGGCCTGGCGCTGCGGGCACCCTGGCCTTGGGCGCCGTCAGCCGGGCCGCGGCCGACGGGAGCGTTCTCGGCACGTTCGCACTCCAGTCGGCTGTGGCCCCGAACATTGTCAAGGTGATGCCGTACGACAGTGCGCGTGACTTGATCGCGGTGCGCCAAGTCTCCACCGTCACGAACGTGCTCGTCGTGCGAGGCGACGGTTCAATGCGAGACTTCACCACGTTGATGCGGGACGCCGGGACATCCAGATTCGCCTACGCGTCCGCCGGCATGGGAACGCCGTCTCACCTCACCGCGGAACTCTTCGCGCAAGAGGTGAAACTTCCCTTCCAGCATGTCCCGTTCAACGGTCCAGTCGCCGCCCTTTCAGCGCTGATCGGCGGGCATGTCGACATGATGTTCGCAACCACGGCCGCCGCGCTCCCGCTCATCAAAGACGGGAAACTGCGTCCGCTTGCCGTCACGGCCCTGCAGAGGCTTGCGGCGTTGCCGGAGGTCCCGACCCTGGCCGAGCTCGGCCATGCCAATGCAAGCGTACGGGATTGGCACGGGTTCGTAGCACCCGCAGGCACGGCGCCAGAACGAGTCGAGCAGATCTCCAGGGCAATCGGTCGCGCGCTGGCCATCGACAGCGTACGGCAACGTCTGCAGGCGTCTGGCCTCGAGCCCTTGAACGACTCCGGTCCGTTCGAGTTTCGCCAGTTCATCGACGCAGAGTCCGCTCGCTGGAGCGGCGTACTCCGCCGCGCCGGAGTGACCTTGCAGTAGACTGGTCCCGCCGCCTGAGCACCAAGCGTTATCGAGGATGCGTGAGCCGGAGGATGATGAGCGAGTCCTCCAGATTGGCGAGCACGACATTCAGACGGTGCTTGATCTGTGCTCCCGCTGACGCGCTGACCTCGGACAGTTCCGCCAGTTCGTTGTGTGCAGCCTGAAGCTTGTCCATCGCGCTATCCAGGAAGTCTTCGCGCTCTTCCGATGGGGTTTTTCGCGGTAGCAGGGGGTGACAGCTGGCATTGGGCACTTTCCGCTCCGTTTAATTGCTGAGCAGCGATTCTGCGTGCTCGGCCGTACAGGGCACATTGCCCAAAGGTCTTAGTCCGCATGGAGGCCGCCAAGAGTGCGTGCGGGAGACTGGTCCCGATGCCTGAGGAACCGCTCACGCTCCCACCGCATAGCAGGCTGTTACGACCTCGGTGGACGAATCCGGCGCGTGGCGGCGTTTGTGCGAGTAAGTGCGTTGTTGGTTGTTCGAGGTCCCCTGCGGTGTACTGCATGGCTCTGCTCGCGCCCCTCTGGAGCTTTGCTGTTCACCATCAACCCGGCTTCGGCCGGGTTCTTTCTTATCACTCCACTAACGCAACGTACTCGCCCGTGACGCGGTGTTTACCCGGAGGCAGGGATTCGATTCGAAGGAGCGCCGTCGCCAGCTCTTGGTGCGCAGGGCGCTGTCCCGGCAAGGTGCACCGGCTAGCGATTTCCGCCACTCGCGGCCGCAAGCAGCATGTCTTGCATCTGCAGCGCGCGATCCTCCGAGAGGCCGCCATGCTTCCGGCCCAAGGAGATGGAACGAAGCCCCAATGCGCAGTACAGCTCGAGGTGATCGCCTCCCAGCGCGTCCATCGCAGCCAGGTGCCCACCGAGTGTGCCGACATCGCCCCGCGAGAAAATTCCGGGGAGCCCCTTGGCGAGCCCCGCGCTTTCCATGGCGGCGGCCGACCCGCGCAGCAAGGGAACCAGCGCCTTGACCGTCTGCTCCGGTGGGACGCCGAAGGTTTGCCAGATCTGCGCTGCCTCGTGGACCAGCGCGAACACGAAACCGGCCGCGTAGTGAGCGGCCGCATGGTAGCGGACCCGGCTGCCTGGCGGCAGGTGGATGGTGCCGCAGCCAAGGAGTGCGGCAAGTGCTTCCAGTTCGCCGCGCAGACCTTCGCCCGCTTCGATCGTGACACTGCAGCCTGGCAAGGTCTCGGCCGCCGCGACTGGGTCCGCAAACGCCTGTAGCGGGTGGAAGCCGCCAATCAACGCACCTTGCGCGGCCGCATGTTCCAGTGCCGCGAGCTCGGTAGCGGCGCTGCAATGCACCGCAGCAACGCCGGGCCGCCAGCGCACACTGCGGACAGCGCTCGCGATCTCGTCGTCGGGCACTGCAACGAACACGAGGTCGGCAAGGTCCACGACTTGCTGCGCAGAATCAGCCGCTTGGCAACCCTCGATCCGCTGCGCCAGCCGCACGGCCGACGCGGGACCGCGGCTGCTTGCCGCCACGACCCGCGCGCCGCGCCGCGACAACGCAAGTGCCAGGCCGTTGGCCAGCCGACCGGCGCCCAGGAATCCGATCTTGCGGGCGCTGGGTTGGCCGCCTACCGGCGGCGTCGTCGTCATGTCCTGCACGATGCGTGCCGCGAAACTATTTCTTCGCCTTCGCGATCTCCGCGACGGTCTGGCGTACCAGGTCCTCCCCGACCTGCTTGCCGTACTTTTCGATGACCGGCTTGACCTGCTCGCGCATCCTCGCGACTTCGGCGGGCGCGATCTCGTTGACCACCATGCCCTTTGCCTTCAGGTCGGCGAGGAGCTTGGTGCCCTGCTCGCGGTTGGTCCTGATCTGGTACTGCCTGGCCTCCGTGCAGGCGTCCTGGAAGACCTTCTTCTCATCGACGCTCAACTTCTCCCAGAACTTCCTGCTTGCCATCACCGGCAGCGGCGCATACGCGTGCTTGGTCACGCTGAGGTATTTCTGCACCTCGTAGTAGCGGCTGTTGTAGATGTTGGCGTACGGATTTTCCTGGCCGTCGATGGCCTTGGACTCCAGTGCGCCGAACACCTCCGGGAAGGGCATGGCGACAGCGTTGGCGCCCAAGGTGCTGAAAGTCTCGAGGTACACGGGGCTCTGGATCACGCGCAGCTTGAGGCCGCCGATGTCTTCGAACTTCGTGATCGGCCGCTTGCTGTTGGTGACGTTGCGGAATCCGTTCTCGAAATAGCACAGGCCCACCAGGCCCTTGTCGGAGAGCATGTCCAGCAGCTTCTTGCCCACGGGTCCTTCGAGCACCGCATCGGCCTCCTTCTCGTCGCTGAAGAGGAACGGGAAGTCGAAGATCGCGAATTCCTTGACCAGGCCGACGAGGGGCGCCGAAGACACCGCGACGAGTTCCTGCACGCCGCCTTGTGCCGCGGACACCATCTGCGTATCGCTGCCGAGGGCACTGTTGGCGAACTTGTTGACCTTGATCTTGCCGCCGCTCTTCTTCTCCACCAGCTCGGCGAACTTGTTCACGCCCTGTCCGATGGGGTGCTCCTCCGGCACGCCGTAACCCAGCTTGACGGTCTGTGCATTGACCTGCGCGGCCGCGGGCGCGGCGGCGAAGACCAGGGCATGGGCAGCGGCAGCGAGCACGAGGCGGGGAATCGTCGAATTCATGAAGTTTCCTTGGTTTGGTCGTAGCGAATGGAAGAAGGCTCAGCGAACGGAATACCGCTCGATGACCTCGCGATTGATCTCGACGCCGATGCCCGGCCCCTGCGGGATGTCCACCAGGCCGTCACGCATGCCGATGGCGCCGAAGATGAGGTCCTGCCGGAAGGGATGCGAAGATTGGTCGTACTCGAGCATCGGCTCGATGGGCTTGAGCGCGAGCGGGGCCGGCGGGATGGTCGCGATGAACTGCAGCGACGCTGCAAGCCCGATCCCGGAGGCCCAGACATGCGGGATCACGGGCATATGCCAGGCCTGCGCCAGTGCGAGGATCTTGCGGCACTCGGTGAAACCGCCCGCGGCACACAGGTCCGGCTGCAGGATGTCCACCGCGCGGCGCGACACCCATTCGCGGAAGCCGATCTTGGTGAACTCGTTCTCGCCGGCGGCGAGGTAGACGCTGGTCAGGGACTTGAGCTCGCGATACCCGTCGATGTCCTCGGGCGAGATGGGCTCTTCGAACCAGTGGATGCCGGCGGGTTCGATGGCCTTCAGGATGCGGCGCGCAGCGCCGACGTTGTAGGCATGGTTCGCGTCGACCATCAACCGGGGACCGTCGCCGATGCCGTCCCGCACACCCAGGATGTACCGGATGTCCTCTTCCACGCCGAAGCCGGTCTTGAGCTTCATGGCAGTGAAGCCCTTGGCCATGTGCCGCTTCGCCTCCGCCACGGCATCCTCCGGATACGACTTGCCTTCGACCCGATAGAACCCTGTGGCATAGGGCTGCACCCTGCTGCGGTACGCGCCGCCGAGCAGCTTGTGCACCGGCTTGCCTGCCGCGCGTCCCAGGCAATCCCACAGCGCGATGTCGACGGCGCTGATGGCGTTGGGCACCGCGCCTTTCTGCCCGTAGGGACGGGTCAGGTTGTACATGCGCTCCCACAGCACATCGACGTCCGAAGGGTCCTCACCGATCAGCAGCGGCTTGAGCGCGACATCGACGATCGTGCGGGCGATCTCCGGCGGCTGCAGCCCGTGGCACAGCGATTCGCCCCAGCCCGTGACCCCTTCGTCGGTCAATACCTCCACAATCATGGTGCTGCGCCGCGTGACCCACCCCATGGAGAAGGAAAAAGGCTCCTGCAGCGGCGTGGAGAGGACGTGGGTCTTGATGTCGGTGATGCGCATGGCGGGGTCCAGTTCAGAACATCTGATTTATATTACTTATTCGATGGCATCGTCAATCAAGGCTTTCACGGGGCGCAACCACCAGCTCGCCGCAGAGATCGGACGCCGCATCGTGTCGGGCCAGTACCCGCCGGGCAGCGTGCTGCCGGCGGAGGCTCAGCTGCTGGCCGAGTTCGGCCTCAGCCGGCCGGTGCTGCGGGAGGCGATCAAGCTGCTGGAGTCGAAGGGGATGCTGGAAGCGCGTCAGCGGGTCGGCACCACCATCACGGAGCGCAGCGGCTGGAACATGCTCGATGCAGACGTGCTTGGGTGGATCGCGCAGTCCGGCGCGGATCCGGAAATGTTGATCCGCCTCACGGATGTGCGGATGATCGTGGAACCGGGCGCCTGCCTGCTCGCCGCACGGGACGGAAGCGACGAAGCCATCGACAAGATTGCGCAGGCGTACCAACGCATGGTGACCTACGTGGACGATCCGCAGCTGTTCGTGCAAGCGGACCGCGACTTCCACCTTGCGCTGATGGCCGCCTGTGGCAACGAATACCTTGCGGCGGTTGGCACCGCGATCTCGGCGGCCTTGACCGTCAGCCTGCACCGCATGAACCCCGTTCCCGTCAGCAACCGCGGTTCGCTGTTGCTTCACAAGCCCGTGGTCGATGCCCTGAAGAAGCGTGACGGGGAAGCCGCCGCGCGCGCAAGCAGACGCCAGCTGGACGACGCATTCCGGCGCTTGCGTTCAGAGGAACCCGCCAGGACGACAAAGCGCCCCACCCCCCGTGCAACCCGGCGATGAGAGTCACTCGGGAAAGAGCATAGGCAGTCTGGCAGGGCGACGCCCCCGTGACCATCGCCGGCAGGGCCGGACCCTACGCTCTTCTCAACGCCGCTGCTGCATCCTTGAACCCAACCCTGACGGAATCCCGGACCTGGTCGGGCAAGTCCAGGCGGCGCACCCCGTCTCCGATCTCGGTGAACCGCTCCGCCAGGAAGGCAAGCGCCCGGTCGGAGTACGGGCCCTCGATGCTGCGCAGCATCGCAAAGCTCATGCCGGCCCGCACCGCGGGTTCGCTCTCGCGCGCCGGAAGCTCGGTCAGCGCGGACCCCAGCGCAGTGACGGCTTTCATGGCGGCCATGGCGGATCCGAACAATGCCTTGCGCTGGTCGGAACTGGAAGCGGGCGTCTCGTACAGTTGGGCGAGGCAACGCAGCATGGCCGCATAACAGGCATTCGCAGCGTCCAGGACCGGCGCGGCGCGAGCCCCGTCAATCCAGACCCTTTCATCCGTCACCGGGGCATGCATGACGGGATCGCGTGCAACCGGTCGTGCGGGCTCGAACCCCGGCCGCGCGGACCGCAAAGCCAGAAACTCCTCCCGGATGGCTTCGAAGCGGCCGAAGTGCGACCCGTCCCTGCGGCGGCCTGAACCCTCGCCCTGTTCCACGATGCAGTCGATCGCTCGCCTGGCGTCTTCCAGGCCGCGGACGACCACGAGCTCAGGTGAATTGATTTCCTTGCCGGTCAGTTGCAGCCCTGTCGAGCCGCTGAAGAGCCGGGGCTCGCCCATGCTCGCCGCGGCCAGTTCGAGCTCTCGTCGCAACACCGCGTAGAACGCGCCGATAGTCTGGTACTGGGGCGCACGCGGCATGAGCGCGGCGAACGCGGGAGCGGGGCGCGCAGCGCCTTCGTCGTCGAAGGCTTCGCTGTCGGCGACGGGCACTTCCTCGGGCCGCTCCAGAAAAACGAAGTGCTCCAGCGTGTCGAGATCGAAGGGCGCGAGGCGAATCGCAATCCCCGCCGGATGGTAGCCAGGAGCCACCGGCAGGTTCGGGCGATTGAAATGCGGACGCGAGCCCAACGCCACCATCAGGTTCGACACCTGCGCGAGATGCACCATCTCTTCCACGCACAGCCCCATCAGGTCACCTCGCCAGCGGCCTACCGCCTCCAATTCGGCGCCGGTCAGGTCTTCGTCTTCTCTTTGCTTGAGGCTGAACGCGGCATAAAGATAGCCGCAAAGGATGTTGTGCTCCAGTTCCGCCGCTTCCGCCAGCAGGTGCAGCACCTGCTCACGAGGCGGACCGTTCGTTTTTGTCATGCCTCCAGTGTCGCAGCGAACGCAGTGATGCGGCGCTGAGGCGGGCGGTCCACTGACAGGCCTGCATCGTCCGGGCGCGCCGCCGCTCCCGTTGGTAGCAATTACGTCTTACAGGGGAGATGCACAGGCTGAATAGGACGCAGCAGATGCGATTCCGCAAGGAAGGTTCGCGGATGAATCCGGCCGCTTGGGCAAGCCGGCGTAAGCGACGCCGCACAGAAAACTCGGAAGGCTGGTGCCCGCCGAAGACCGACGCCCCCATCAACCTGAGCGCCTTGCCTGATTTGGGCAAGGCACACCTAACAGACGCTGGAGATATGAATGGTTGATGGAAACGAAGTGATGAGCCGTGAAGCGGGCGCAGCAACTGGCACGGGTACCGGCATGGCAACCGCCACCGCCGCCGCCGCCAGGGAAGCTGCCGCGATGGCAACTGGCACGCAGGGAGGGATCGCTGCCGCGGAAGCTGCTGCCGCCCGGGAGGCTGCAGCTGCTGCTACTGCGACCGCCGCAGGGGCCACGACTGCCGGCGCTGTTGCCGCAACAACCGCTGCAGCTGCCGCCGCACAAGGGGCCATGGCGACTGGGACTCTGGTAGGGGTCCTGATGGGCCTCATCGTCGGTCTCGCCCTGGGGAGTCGCGGCGGCGTTCGCGTGGCTTGACGTCGGCCTAGACATTTCGCGGCGGCGCTGAGTATGCTTCCAGCGTGCAGCGCGCCGCCGCGATCATCGGTTCCGCGATCTTCCTAGTCATCGCTCCGGGAACGCTCGCCGGGTACGTCCCTTGGTACCTCACCCACTGGCACTTCGCGCCTGCGCTGTTCCCGAGCGCGCGCGTGCTTGGCGCCGTCCTGATCGTCGCCGGCTTGCCCATCCTGCTCGATTCGTTCGCTCGCTTCGCGCTGCAGGGCTTGGGCACACCGGCGCCCGTGATGCCTCCCCAGCGCCTCGTCGTCACCGGGCTCTATCGCCACGTCCGCAATCCGATGTACGTGGCAGTCACCGCGCTGATCGCCGGCCAGGGCCTCCTGTTCGGGAGCGTCACGCTTCTGGAGTACGGCGCGATCGTGTGGGCCGGATTCTTCCTGTTCGTCGTCACCTACGAAGAGCCTGTGCTGGGCGAGCAGTTCGGCGACGAGTACCAGCGGTACCGGGCGAACGTGAGGCGATGGTTGCCGCGCATCACCCCATGGCACGGGTAGGTGGCAAGAACGCCGCTGCGCGTCGGGATCGCTCCTTCGAGGATCTTGCGCAGGCAATCCGCGCGTGAGGGCAGCGCGCCCGCGGCACTGCGGCGGGACGGGCGCGTGCGCCGCGGCTCAGGGGAAAGCCGGGATGTCCGGCTCGGTCCCTTCGAGGTGCACTTCCGGGTGCAGTTCCTTCAGGCGCGCCTCGATCGCCTCCACGCGCCACATCGGCACGTCGACCATCAGCAGGATCTGGCCCGCCTCGATCTGCGCCTCGAAGCGCTGCAGCCGCTTGGAGGGAGTCGAGATGCCGATCATGGTGGAGGTCCAGGTGCCGAACAGCGCCCCGGCGACGGCCAGTGCCGCGGCGATGCCCCACTGCGGCTCGTCGCCGACGATGGGGTAGTGCACGGCCACCAGGCCCCCGAGCAGCGCGCCCACGCCGGCGCCCGTGATCAGCCCCATCTCCGCCGAGCGCACCACGTCCGAGGTCTGCAGCACGTTGGCCGCGTGCAGGCCGCGCATGTCGACGTCCTCCCGGGCGACGAAGTGGATGTTGCGCGCCTCGATGCGTGCGAGCAGCAGGTCGTCCATCGTGGCACGTGCGCTGTCGAGGTCGGGCAGCAGCCAGTAGATGCGTCTGCGCATGGTCAACTCCTTGGGGCAGGACCCCGATCTTTGCTATACACCCCGCTCTTGCCCATGGCAAGGCACCTTCAATGCGCGGGCGCCGGCTGCTCCTTCACCGGCGCGAAGAAGGTTCCCCGCGACAGGAAGGTGTAGTCGGCCTCGAGCGCGCCGATCGCGACGAGCGTCACCAGCAGGAGCGGCGGAATCACGATGGCGTACACCAGCGCGAGCCGCTCCCACAGCATGTGCATGAACACGGCCACGATCAAGCCGGCCTTCAGCAGCATGAACACGATGATCAGCGTCCAGCGCAGCAACCCCTGCAGGTGGTAGTAGTCGACGGCATACGACGCCGCGCTCAGCACGAACAGCAGGCCCCAGATCTTGAAGTAGATGCCCAGCGGGTGCTGCTGGCCGTACTCCTGCTGCGCCGGCGCGTCGCCGTGCGCGGCTGCATGCGGGTGTTCCACGTGTTCCATGCCGGCTCCTTGGGTCACCACAGATAGAAGAAGGCGAAGATGAAGACCCACACGAGGTCCACGAAGTGCCAGTACAGGCCCAGGATCTCCACCACAGCATAGGTGCCGCGCCGCCCCGTCAGGAAGCCGGGCCGCTCGTGCTCCAGCGAGCCGCGCATGACCTTGGCCGCCACGATCAGCAGGAAGATCACGCCGATGGTCACGTGCGTGCCGTGGAAGCCCGTGATCATGAAGAAGGAGGAACCGAACTGCGGCGCGCCCCAGGGGTTGCCCCAGGGCCGCACGCCTTCGTGGATCAGCTTGGACCATTCGAAGGCCTGCATGCCGACGAAGGTCGCGCCCAGTGCCGCCGTCGCGAGCAGCAGGCCCGCGGTGACCTTGCGGTCGCGCCGGTAGCCGAAGTTCACCGCCAGCGCCATGGTGCCGCTGCTGCTGATCAGGACGAAGGTCATGATGGCGATCAGCAGCAGCGGGACGTCCCGGCCGGCGATGGTGAGCGAAAACACCTCGCTGGGATTCGGCCACGGCACGGTGGTCGACATGCGCACCGTCATGTACGAGATCAGGAAGCTGCCGAAGATGAAGGTGTCGCTCAGCAGGAAGATCCACATCATCGGCTTGCCCCAGGGCACGTCCTTGAAGACGCGCTGGTCCGACGACGCGTCGGTGACGACGCTGCGCCAGCCCTGGCGTCCGGGCACGCCGTGGGGCACGGCGTCGGCGGTGGCTTCGAGGTCACCCATCGGCTGCCTCCTCACAAGGTGGCTGACGAACAGATCGCCAGCCCGAATGCGTTGGACACGATCAGCGCGTACAGCGCCAGCCACACCACCAGCAGGTAGTGCCAGTAGGTGGCGCACAGTTCCACGGCCAGCCGCGTGCGGTCGGGATCGGTGCCGCGCGCGGCGCGCAGGGATGCGCGCGCCCAGGCCACGAGCCCGCCGGCGACGTGCAGGCCGTGCACCGCGGTGAAGAGATAGAAGAACGCCGTCGCCGCGTTGGTCGTGAGCAGGAAGCCGGCGTCGTTCAGCTGCTTCCACACGTAGAGCTGGCCGGCAAGGAAGGCCAGCGTCAGCAGCCCGCTGGCCGCCAGCCCCCGCTGCACGCGCGCGGCATCCGCGCGCCGCACGGCATGCACCGTCCACTGCATCGCGAGGCTGGCGCTGACGAGGAACGCGGTGTTGAGCACCAGCAGCCGCGGCCGCGGCAAGGGCGACCAGTCGCCCAGCCCCAGGCGCATCGCATAGGCGCTGACGAACAGGACGAAGAGCGAGCTCGCCACCGCGAGGAAGGCCCACAAGGCCATCTTCGCCGGCGGCGGGACCGGGCTGCCCGCGGCCACGGCGGACGCGGCTTGCGCCTCCCAGGGCCGCACGTTCACGGTCTGGCGGAACAGCCACCACAGGATGACCGCCATCAGCAGCGAGAGGAACACGAGCCCGATGGTCATGGCATCACTCCCCGACCCGCGGCAGGTCCTTCTTCACCCAGGCCTCGGCGGCGACCTCCGAGGGCGGGACGTTCTGCGGGATGTAGTCGGCCTTCACGCCGGGCACGCCGTAGTCATAGGCCCAGCGGTAGACCGCGGGCAGTTCCGCGCCGAAGTTGCCGTGCCTGGGCGGCGTCTCGGGCGTCTGCCACTCCAGCGTCGTCGCCTGCCAGGGGTTGGGGCCGGACGGCCGGCCGCGCCGCCAGCTGACCGCGAGGTTGTAGAGGAACAGCATCTGCGCGGCGCCGACGACGAAGGCCGCGATGGAGATCCAGGCGTTGAGCAGGTGGGCGGAGTCCGGGATGAAGGTGGTGCCGGAGATCGCGTAGTAGCGGCGCGGGACGCCCATGAACCCCAGGTAGTGCATCGGGTAGAAGATCGCGTAGGTGCCGACGAAGGTCACCCAGAAGTGCAGCTTGCCCATGGTGTCGTCCAGCATGCGGCCGGTGATCTTCGGGTACCAGTGGTAGATCGCCCCGAAGACGGTCAGCACCGGCGCGATGCCCATCACCATGTGGAAGTGCGCCACCACGAACATCGTGTCCGACAGCGGCAGGTCCACCACCACGTTGCCGAGGAACAGGCCCGTGAGGCCGCCGTTGACGAAGGTGAAGATGAACGCGATGCCGAACAGCATGGGCACGTTCAGGTGGATGTTGCCCTTCCACAGCGTCAGCACCCAGTTGTAGACCTTGAGCGCCGTGGGAATGGCGATCAGCAGCGTGGTCGTGGCGAAGAAGAAGCCGAAATACGGGTTCATGCCGCTCACGTACATGTGGTGCGCCCAGACGACGAAGCTCAGGCCGCCGATGATCAGGATGGCCCACACCATCATGCGGTAGCCGAAGATGTTCTTGCGCGCGTGGGTGCTGATCAGGTCCGACACGATGCCGAAGGCGGGCAGCGCCACGATGTAGACCTCGGGGTGGCCGAAGAACCAGAACAGGTGCTGGAACAGCAGCGGGTTGCCGCCCTGGTAGGACAGCTGCTGGCCCTTGGAGACCAGCGCCGGCATGAAGAAGCTGGTGCCCAGCGTCTGGTCCAGGAACATCATGATCGCGCTGACGAACAGGGCCGGGAACGCGAGCAGGGCCAGGATGGTGGCCATGAAGATGCCCCACACCGTCAGCGGCAGCCGCATCATGGTCATGCCGCGGGTGCGCGCCTGCAGCACGGTGACCACGTAGTTGAGGCCGCCCATGGTGAAGCCGATGACGAACACGCCCAGCGACACGAGCATCAGCAGGATGCCCCAGCGCGCGCCCGGGGTGCCGTCCAGGATGGCCTGCGGCGGATAGAGCGTCCAGCCGGCGCCGGTGGGGCCGCCGGGCACGAAGAAGCTGACCACCAGCAGCAGCACCGCCAGCAGGTAGATCCAGTAGCTGAGCATGTTCACGTAGGGGAACACCATGTCGCGGGCGCCGACCATCAGCGGGATCAGGTAGTTGCCGAAGCCGCCCAGGAACAGCGCCGTCAGCAGGTAGATCACCATGATCATCCCGTGCATGCTCACCAGCTGCAGGTAGACGTTGGGATCGATGAAGGGCACGGTGCCGGGGAAGCCGAGCTGCAGTCGCATCAGCCAGGAGAACACCAGCGCGACCAGGCCGATGCCCATGGCGGTCAGCGCGTACTGGATCGCGATGACCTTCGCATCCTGGCTCCAGATGTACTTGCCGATGAAGGTCTTGGGGTGGTACAGCTCGAATTCGCCGACCTCCGCCGGCGGTGCGAACTCGGTTTCATCGTGTGCGACATGAGCGGCCATCGGTCTCCCCAGCTCCGGCGTCAACGCGGTTTCACGGAATTGACATAGGCGAGCACGTCGCCGATCGCGGCATCGTCGGCCAGCATGCCGGCGACCAGCGCCATCTGGTGCCCGTGGAGGTCCTGCGCATGCGAGCCGCGCACACCGTCCCGGAAGTTCTTCAGCTGCCTGGCCATGTACCAGTCGCTCATGCCGCGCAGGCGCGGCGCCTGGGTGGCGGCAATGCCGCCGCCGTCGCCGCCGTGGCAGGCGGCGCAGGTCGCGTAACGGCGCTCGCCGCTGGCGAGGTTGCCCTGCAGCGTGGCCGGCACCGGCGTGTCCGGCAGGCTGGCGATGTAGGCCACGACGTTGGCCATGGCCGCGTCGTCGGCGAGCGTGGCCGCCATGGGTGCCATCATCTTGCCGAACACGTCCTTGTCGTGCGTGCCGCGCGTGCCCTGCTTGAAGTTGCGCAGCTGCCGCTCCAGGTACCAGGCGCCCTGCCCGCTCAACTTGGGCGCGTTCAGCGCCACGTTGCCCTCGCCGGCCGCGCCATGGCAGGCGGCGCACACGGCGTAGAGCGCCTTGCCGGCCGCCACGTCACCGCGCGGGCGGCCCTTGGCCTGGGCGAAGGTCTGCTGCCGGTCCAGCCACGCCTGGTAGGCGGCCGGCTCGTCCACCACCATCTTGCCGCGCATGGCGAAGTGCCCGACGCCGCACAGTTCCTGGCACAGGATGTCGAAGGTGCCGGCGCGGGTGGGCGTGAACCAGACGTAGGTCACGAGACCCGGCACCATGTCCATCTTCACGCGCATCTCCGCCACGGCGAAGTCGTGCAGCACGTCCTTGCTGCGCAGCAGCAGCTTGACCGGCACGCCCACGGGCAGGTGCAGTTCCGGCGAGGCGACCAGCACGTCGTCGCTGCCGCTGGCATCGGCCGGATTGACGCCGAAGAAATTCTCGTCGTTGACGAAGCGGGGGTTCACCGTGCCCAGCTTGCCGTCGCGCCCCGGCAGGCGGTAGCCCCAGTTCCACTGCTGCGAGACGACCTCCACCACGTGCGCTTCGGCCGGCACCTTCACCACGTCGGCCCACACGACCAGGCCCGGCGCCAGCATCGCAGCCACTCCCAGCGCGGTGACCACCAGCAGCCAGCCTTCGAGCTTCTTGTTCTCGGGCTGGTAGCTCGCGCGGCTGCCCGGGCGGTGGCGGTAGCGCACCACGGCCCAGGCCGTGAACAGGCTGACCGCGACGAACACGAAGCCGGTCACCCAGAAGGTGATCGAGATCGTGGAGTCGATGGTGCGCCAGTTGGACGCGATCGGCGTGAAGTACCAGGGGCTCAGGAAGTGGAACAGGACCGACCCGAGGGCCAGCACCGCCAGGGCGATCGCGATCCCCATGATCAGGGTTCCGACGCGGTTCTCTTGAGCCTCCAGTACAGCACGCCGGCGACGACGCCGAAGACCACGTGGGCCGCCAGCGTGTCAGCCCCCTGCAGCTGCGCGAGCCAGGGGAAGAAGGCGACCATCAGGTCGAAGTCCAGGACGTACAGGGCCAGTCCCAGGATGGCGCCCGTGGCCGCGGCGCGCCCGATGCTGGCGTCGGCGCGCAGCTGCGACATGATGGCGCCGATCGCCAGCCCGAACGCGATGCCGAGCGCGTAGTGCACCAGGAGGGCAACCGACACCACGGCCATGCTGAAGGCATAGCCGCCCGCCGCCAGCGGCGCCGTGCCGAGGAAGATCGGCGCGATCATGTGCGAAGTTCGCCAGGGACCGTCGGCGTTGAAGAAACTGGACCAGAGCAGGTCCAGGACCATCAGCACCCCGCCGGCGGCAAAGCCGGAAACGGCGGCTGCGGGCCAATCCGTGGCCCGCCAGTGCCAACCCCGCACACCCACAAGAGTGTCCATGGTGACTCCCTGCGCGCTGCCGGCCACCCGATGGTGCCGAAGGGCAGCCGTTCCTCAACTTGTACACCTGTTGGCGGGACGATGCAACGGGGCGCGGCCTGCCCCTTGCCCGGGGCGCGCGTTCAGCCGGCCATCGCCGCGGCGGTCAGCTCGTAGGAACGCAGCCTCGCCTTCTGGTCGAAGACCTGCGAGGTGATCATCAGTTCGTCGGCGCCGGTGCGCTCGACGAAGGCCTCGATCTGCCGGTGCACGCTGCTGCCCGACCCGATCGCCGTGCACGCCAGCACCTCGTCGAGCATGGCCCGGGTTCCGGGGTCCAGCGATTCCAGGTAGCCGGGCACCGGCGGGGGCAGCTTGCCGGGCCGGCCGGTCCGCAACTTGACGAAGGCCTGCTGCATGGAGGTGGCGAGCAGCGCGGCCTCGTCGTCGCTGTCGGCGGCGAACACGTTGTACCCGAGCATGAGGTGCGGCTTGGCGAGCTGCTCCGATGGCTGGAAGGTCGAGCGGTACACCTCGATGGCCTGCATCATCTGTCCGGGCGCGAAGTGCGAGGCGAAGGCGTAGGGCAGCCCCAGCATCGCCGCGAGCTGGGCGCCGAACAGGCTGGAGCCCAGGATCCAGACCGGCACCTTCGCCCCACGGCCAGGCACCGCCTGCACATGCTGCCGCGGCTCGTCGGAGAGGAAGTCGATGAGTTCCACGACGTCGCGCGGAAAGGCATCGGGGTCCGCCTGCAGGTTGCGGCGCAGGGCACGCGCGGTCGCCTGGTCCGAACCCGGCGCGCGGCCCAGTCCCAGGTCGATGCGGCCCGGGTACAGCGCCTCCAGCGTGGCGAACTGCTCGGCGATCACCAGCGGCGAGTGGTTGGGCAGCATGACGCCGCCGGCGCCGACGCGGATCGTGCGCGTGCCGCCTGCCACATAGCCGATGAGGACGGCGGTTGCCGCGCTGGCGATGCCCGGCATGCCATGGTGCTCCGCGAGCCAGAAGCGGCGGTAGCCCAGCCGCTCGGCGTGCTGGGCCAGGGCGAGGGTGTTGCGGAAGGACTGCGCGGCATCGCTGCCTTCGAGGATCGGCGAGAGGTCGAGAACGGAGAGGGGCACCATCGGCTGCATCTGGGGGCACATGCGGCCCCGGCAAGGGCAGGCGCGGTATCCGGGTTGCCCCTCCCCCCTGACGGCGGGGGGCGCCGGCTTAGGGGGGCCACCTAATGTCCAGGTGTCGGGACGAGAGGAGACCAACCATGACTGGACCAGGGACGCACACGACGGCCTCGCCTTCACTGAGACGCCGCACGCTGCTCGCCGCAGCTTGCGCCTTCGCCGCCGCCGGCCGGGCGCAGGCCGCGGCGCAGCCGCTGCGCATCGGGCAATGCCTGCCCCTCACCGGGCCGCTGGGATCGGTGGTGCGGCCCGTCGCGGAAGGCCAGAAGCTGATGCTGGACGCCGTGAACGCGCAAGGCGGCATCCACGGAGCCCCGGTCGAACTGGTCACGCTGGACGACGCAGCGAATCCGGCGCGCACGCTGGAGCACACGCAGAAGTTGCTGGACGAGGGCGTGGTCAGCCTGTTCGGCTACGCCTTCGTGCCCGGCCTCGTGCGCGCCCTGCCCTTGCTCGACGAGCGGCGCGTGCCGCTGATCGGCATCTACAACGGCGCGGACATCGTCCGCAAGGATGCCCATCCCTGGTTGTTCACCACCACCGCGAGCCTGCGCGACGAGGTGGCGGCCATGGTGCGCAACCTGGCCACCCTCAACACGCGCAAGCTCGGCGTCGCGTACCAGAACAACGAGCTGGGCCGCTTCATGCTGCCGCTGGTGGAGGCCGTCGCGGCGGAACACCAGGTCGCGCTGGTGGCCAAGGTGGCGGTGGAACCCGACGGCTCCAACGCACCCGCCGCCACCGCCGCCATCGCGAAGGCGGAGCCGCAGGCGGTGCTCCTGCTGGCAGGCGGCGCTGCCGTCCTCGGTTTCATGAAGGCCTTGCCCTCGGCGGCGCGCGTGCCGGTGTATGCCTTGTCGCTCGCAGGCACGACGGCCTTGATGGAGCAGCTCGGGCCGGTCGCGCGCGGCATGGCCTTCACCCAGGTCGTGCCCTACCCCACGCGCCAGGTCACGCCGCTCACGCGCAGGTTCGGCGCGGCGGTGTCCGCCGCCGGACTGGCACCGACCTACGACCGCATGTGGGGCTACCTCAATGCGACGATCCTCGTGGAGGTGCTGCGCCGCGCCGGGCCGCGGCCCACGCCGGCCGCGGTGCAAGGCACGCTGGAGAAGATGCCGGAGCTCGACGTGGGCGGCTACCGCCTCGCGTACGGCCCGCAGCAGCGCCATGGCTCCCGCTTCGTGGAAATCACGATGGTGGATGCCGGCGGCAAGTTCATCCGCTGAGGCGGATCAGGACAGGCGCCGCTCGGTCGCTGGAAGCGCGATGCCGGCCTGCGGCAGCTCGCACGCCGGGCGCGCCGCCGCCGCTTGCCGCGAAGGGATGGCCTCGGTCCACGTGCGCACGTCATCGGGCGTCATGGTGCTCACGGGCGTGAGGCGTCCGTCGACGTAGCCCAGGTTCTCCACGTCGTGCAGGTACTGCTCGCGCGACAGCAGCGTACCGCCGCAGATGCGCCGGTCCTCGGTGGGCAGGTTGCGCGTCTCGTCCGCGAGTTTCTGCATCAGGTGCTCCATCACCCAGGCGGGCACGCGGTGGCGCTCGCCGGGATAGATGAAGCCGAACAGCGTCAGGTGCGCCAGCAGCACCCGCCAGTTGGCGCCGAAGCGCTCCACCAGGTGCGGCCAGTGGATGCGCTCGGCATTCGCCTGGATGGTGTGGGCGACGTCGGCGCCGTCGTAGCGCTCGCGCTCCATGATGAAGCACTTGGACAGCAGCCCGTCTTCCATGTTGGCCACGCGCACCGGCACGCCCAGGATTTCGGCCTGCGCGTTGTCGTCGAACCAGCGGTCGTCCACCGGCGTCAGGCCGTTGCCCGAGTTGAAGATCAGGTCGATGAAGTCCTCCCCGGCGTAGACCTTGGCCAGCCAGTGCGGGTAGGTCATCTCGGTGCGCCAGCCCTCGCCCTGCATCAGCGCAGCGACGCGCTCGTAGTCCGCGCGCCGGATGAACAGGTCCAGGTCCTTGGTGGAGCGGCGGATGCCGGTGAAGCAGGCGTGCGCGAAGGCCCCGCCCACGAGGAAGGGGACTTGGTCGTCCGCCAGCACGCGCAGCGCGCGCCGGTAGAAGTCCGCAGTGAGAGGGGCGACCTCTTCCTCCAGCGACGGTGCGAGCGGGATGGTGGAGCACATGGATCGCAGATTAAGCAGCGGGTCGTGCAATCCATCTCGGCCGAGGCGCCGCGGCGCGGAGGCGCGGAACCTCACGCAACGTCAGTACCGGCCTACAGGCGCCGGCGCCGTGACGGGGCAGGATGGCCACTGTCTCATCCTGAAGCACTCCATGGCCAAATCCGCCAGCACCGTCCGCTTTGCCGCCGTCGGCGACCTCCACGTCAACAAGGATGCCGCGGGCACCTTGCGCAGCTTCTTCGCCCAGGCGGGCGAGGCGGCGGACGCGCTGCTCCTGTGCGGCGACCTCACCGACTACGGGACGGCGGAAGAGGCGCACGTGCTCGCCGACGAGCTTGCCGTGGTGAAGGTGCCCATCGTCGCGGTGCTGGGCAACCACGACTACGAATCGGGCACGCCGGAGGTGGTGGTGGAGATCCTCACGAAGGCGGGTGTGCGCGTGCTCGATGGCGAGGCCTGCGAGATCGAAGGGGTGGGCATCGCCGGCGTCAAGGGGTTTGCCGGCGGCTTCGGCCGGGGCTCGCTCGGCGCCTGGGGCGAACCTGCGATCAAGCAGTTCGTGCAGGCGGCCCTGCAGGAGGCGATGAAGCTGGAGTCGGCGCTCGCGAAGCTGCGGACCCCCAAGCGCATCGCGCTGCTGCACTACTCGCCCGTGTCGAGCACGGTGGCCGGCGAGCCGGTGGAGATCTTCCCCTTCCTCGGAAGCAGCCGGCTGGAAGAGCCCTTGCTGCGCTATCCGGTGGACGCCGTGTTCCATGGGCACGCGCACCGCGGCACCATGGAAGGCAAGACGATCAACGGCGTGCCGGTGTTCAACGTCGCGCGGCCGCTGCTGCTGCGCAGCCGCCCGGACCAGCCGCCCTTCCGCCTCTTCGAGCTTCCCCGCGAGGATGCGCAGCCCGAGGCTGCCGCGCCCGCTGCGGCTACGGCCTAGGCCCGGCGTTGCCCAGTGCCTGCGCGTTCACCTCCTCCTGCTGCCGTCGGATCGGCGCCGGCCACTGCGAGCGGATCCAGGCGAGCACGGCGACGATCTCCGCGTCACTGAGCACGCCGCCGAAGGCCGGCATCGCGGAGTCGTAGTCCTTCAGGCCCGCCGCCTTCGCAACGCCCTTCTTGGTGATGTCGAACAGCACCTGGTCCGGGTGGTGCCAGGTGTGGCCACTCGCGTCGTGCGGGGGCGCCGGCAGCCGCCCGGACGCATCGCGCTCGCGCCAGCGGGGCTGGCCTTCCAGCTTCGTGCCGTGGCAGGCGGCGCAATGTTTCGCATAGAGTGCCTGGCCCGTGGCGAGCACGGCGCCATCGTCCGTGGCGATGCGCAGGGGCGATGGCGAAGGCTTCTCGCCGCAGCCGGCAAGCAGGACGATGTAGCACGACACGAGCAGCGTCGCGCGCAACTTTTTCATGGCGCCGACCCTAACATGCGTCCTGTCAAGAGGAGATTGCTGATGGGGGGCAGCAAGTGCCCGCGGAATGGTCACCGCGTCCAAACGCACAGCCGGTGCGGCCCCGCGCACTTGGTCACCCGGTTTTCCACAGGCTTCTCCACCGTTCCTGTGGGAATCCTCCTACGATTGGTTGCAGCTTCCCGATGATCGATCCTGCCCTCTCCATGTTGCACCGCGATGACAGGATCGTGGCCATCGACAAGCCCGCGGGCCTGCTGGTGCACCCCACCGGCCTCGACGCGCAGGAGCAGCGCACGGCCCTCAAGCTCCTGCGCGACCAGCTGGGCGAACGGCTCTGGCCGCTGCACCGGCTGGACAAGGCCACCAGCGGCGTGCTGCTGTTCGCGCGCGACGCCGACGCGGCGCGCGAGTGGGGACTCGCGTTTGAGCAAGGCCGCATCGCCAAACGCTACCTCGCGCTGGTGCGCGGCTGGCCGGAGGAGGCCGGCGAGATCGACCAGCCGCTGGCACGCGACCCCGAACTGCCGTCGCAAGGTCAGGTGCGGCTGCCGGCGTGTACCCGCTACCGCCGCCTGGCCTGCTTCGAGTGGCCGTTCCAGGTCGATGCGCGTCATGCGAGCAGCCGCTACGCACTGATGGAAGTGGAGCCGCTCACGGGACGCCGCCACCAGATCCGGCGGCACTTCAAGCACATCGCGCATCCCCTGGTGGGCGACACGACGCACGGCAAGGGCGCGCACAACCGCGCGGTGGCGCAGTGGCTGGGCACATCGCGGCTTTGGCTGCATTGCCAATGGATGGAACTGCCGACGGTGGACGGCCCCTTGCGGATCAGCGCCGCGCCGGGGCCGGAATGGGCAGCGCTGCTGCGGTGAAGCAGCAAAGCGCCGACCGCACCGATCACACCGGCGCCATCTTCAACGGCAGCTGCACTTTTTCGAGCCCGCCCAGGAACAGGTCCGCCACCACCGGCGCCATGTCCTCGTACGCGAGCGCGCCCTCCGGCCGCATCCAGGTGAACATCCAGTTCACCATGCCGAACAGCAGCATGGTCAGCGGCTTGCCCAGGGCGGCATCGCGCAGGTCCGGCCGCAGCGCCGCGACGACGCGCGCGAACGCGGCCACCACCTCTCGCTCCTTGCCGAGGATGCGTTCGCGGTCCGCCGGTTGCAGGAACTTGACGTCCTCGGTCAGCACCCGGTGCTCGTTCTGCGCGTTCGCGTATTCCTCGACGAGACGGCGGATCAGCGCGCGCATCTGTCCCGCCGGAGCGTCTTCCTCCGCGAGCGCGTCGCCGACGATGCCTTGCAGCCGGTTCACGTGCTCCTCGGCGATGTTGACCAGCAGCTCGTACTTGTCGCGGTAGTAGTGGTACAGCGTCGCCTTGGACAGGCCGCAGGCCTCGGCCACCTGGTTCATCGAGGTGCCCGGATACCCGCCGCGCGCGAACAGCGCCGCCGCACTGGCGAGGATCATGACGCGCTGCTCGTCGTAGCCTGCGTGGCGTCCGCGTCCCATGCCGGCTCCCTCAGCGCTCGTCGAAGGAGAGGACGACCCGCTCGGTCGTCGGATGCGCCTGGCAGGTGAGGATGAAGCCGGCGGCAACCTCCTTCCGGTCCAGCGCGAAGTTGCGCTCCATGCGCACCTGGCCTTCCACCAGCTTGGCGCGGCAGGTGCCGCAGACCCCCGAGGTGCACGAATACGGAACTTCCATGCCGGCGGCCGAAGCCGCGTCCAGGATGCTGGGCTGCTCGCGCGTGAAGGCGATCTCGCGCTGGCGGCCGTCCCGGATGATGGTGACGCGTGCCTGGGCCGCGTCGCCCGGCTGCGCTTCGTGGACGATCGCGCCTACCTGGCCCGTCGCCTGCTGGGCGATCCCGAAGCGCTCGATGTGGATGCGTTCCTCCGGGACGCCCGCGGCCAGCAAGGCAGCCTCGGCCTCGTCGTTCATCTGGAAGGGGCCGCAGACGTAGGCATGGTCGACCGAGGCGGCGGGCACCAGGCCGCGGAGGAACTCGCCGAGCTTGACGCGGTCCATCACGCCCGCGTTGATGTCCGCCTCGGTGTGCTCGTCGGAGAACACGTGGTGGATGACCACGCGCGCCATGTACCTGTCCTTCAGGTCCTCCAGTTCCTCCTTGAACATGGTGGAGCGCAGCTTGCGGTTGCCGTAGATCAGCGTGAAGCGGCTGCCCGGCTCGCGCGCGAGCACCGTCTTCATGATGGACAGGATGGGCGTGATGCCGCTGCCGCCGGCGATGCCCAGGTGGTGGCGGCGCGCCTGCGCATCGATTGGCACGAAGAAGCGGCCTTGCGGCGCCATCACCTGGAGGGTGTCGCCGGGCTGCAGGTGCTCGTTGATCCAGTTGGAGAACACGCCGCCGGCCACCTTGCGCACGCCGACCCGCAGTTCGCCGTCGTCGACACCCGCGCAGATGGAATAGGAGCGGCGCAGGTCCTGCCCGGCGATCTCCTTGCGCAGCGTGAGGTACTGGCCTTGCGTGAAGCCGAACACCGGGCGCAGCTCCTCGGGAACGTCGAAGGAGACGATCACGGCCTCGGCCGTGTCCGGCTGGATCGCGCGCACCCGCAGCGGATGGAAGATGACGCTCATAGCGGCTTGAAGTATTCGAACGGCTCGCGGCAGGCCAGGCACCGGTAGAGGGACTTGCAGGCGGTCGAGCCGAAGGCGGAGGTCTGCTGCGTGGCCAGGCTGCCGCAGTGCGGGCAGGACACGCTGTCCGGCCTGCGCCGGAAGATGCCGATGGCTTGCGTGCCCGCCTGTTGCGCAGTCGAGTGCGGAGGAGCGATGCCGTATTCGCGCAGCTTGCGCCGGCCTTCCTCGCTGATCCAGTCCGTGGTCCAGGCCGGCGCGCGGCGCAGGGTCGCGCGCGCCGGGCCCAGGCCGCCGGCCTCGATCGCGCAGAGTACGTTGTGCTCGATCACCTCGGTGGCCGGGCAGCCCGAATACGTCGGCGTGAGCACCACTTCGAGTTCCTCGCCGTGGTCGATGACCTCGCGCACGATGCCCAGGTCGCGCACGGACAAGGCCGGCACCTCCGGGTCCGGTACGCCGTCCAGCACCTCCCAGGCGCGGTCCGTGCGTGTCACCACACGCCCCCGGGGTAGGCGCGCTGCAGCTGCTGCATCTCGGCCAGGATGAAACCCATGTGCTCGCTGTGCACGCCTTGCTTGCCGGTGCTCAGGAAGGAGGCCGGTGCGGGCATCGACAGGCCGGCGTGCGCGAAGATCTCGCCCATCTCGTCGAACCACGGCTGCTTGAGTGCGCTCCAGCGCGGGCCGAGATTGCTCTGCTGGGCGTACGCATCGACCGCGTCGTCGGCGAACAGCTCGGCGTGGTAGATCCACAGCTGCGCCAGCGCCTTGTCGACGCGGCGGCGCGATTCCTCCGTGCCGCCGGCCAGTCGCACCAGCCAGTCGGCCGCGTGCTGCTGGTGGTAGCGTGCCTCCTTGACCGCCTTGCCGGCGATCGCCGCCAGCTCGCTGTCGCGCGATTGGGCCAGGCGCTCCCACAGCAGCTTGAAGAAGGTGGCCATCATGGTGTTTCGCAGCACGGTGACCGCGAAGTCGCCGCGCGGCAGCTCCACCAGCGTGACGTTGCGGTAGTCGCGTTCTTCGCGCAGGAAGGCCAGCTGGTCCTCGTCATGCCCTGCATCCTCGAGCGTGCCGGCGTGCGTCAGCACCGCACGGCACTGGCCGATGAGGTCCAGCGCCATGTTGGCCAGGGCGATGTCCTCTTCCAGCACCGGCGCGTGGCCCGTCCATTCACCGAGGCGCTGGCCGAGGATGAGGGCGGTGTCCCCGATGCGCAGCAGGTACTGGACCTCGGGGCTGGCGCTGACCTGGATGGAGGCTTGCATGGCGGCGGCGCTCACATGTGGTCCACGGACTCGGGCAGCTGGTAGAAGGTCGGGTGGCGGTACACCTTGTCTTCCATCGGGTCGAAGTACATGGCCTTCTCGCCGGGGTCGCTGGCCACGATGTGGTCCGAGCGCACGACCCACAGGCTCGCGCCCTCCTGGCGCCGCGTGTAGACGTCCCGCGCCATCTGGATCGCCATCTTCGCATCGGCCGCATGCAGGCTGCCGCAATGCTTGTGGTCCAGCCCGCTCTTGCTGCGGACGAAGACTTCCCAGAGGGGCCATTCCTGCTTGGGGTCGCTCATGTCTGTTCCTTCCAATAACGCAACAACCGGACGCGGTCCGGAAGTTTGTCCTCATGCAGCGTTCACCGCCGGCTCCTGCTTGCGCGCATACGCCAAGGCGGCCTGCCGCACCCATTCACCGTCGTCCCACGCATCCACGCGCGCCGCGAGGCGCTCGCGGTTGCAGGGGCCGTTGCCGGCGATGACGTTCCAGAACTCGTCCCAGTCGATGCGGCCGAAGTCGTGGTGCTGGCGTTCCTCGTTCCACTTCAGTTCGGGGTCGGGCAGCGTGACGCCCAGCACCCGCGCCTGTTCGACGGCCGCGTCGATGAAGCGCTGGCGCAGTTCGTCGTTGGACACGCGCTTGATGCCCCAGCGCATGGACTGCGCGGTGTTGGGCGACTGGTCGTCGGGCGGGCCGAACATCATGATGGAAGGCCACCACCAGCGGTTCACCGCGTCCTGCACCATGGCGCGCTGCGCCTCGGTGCCCTTGTCCATCATCGTCAGCAGGCTCTCGAAGCCCTGGCGCTGGTGGAAGCTTTCCTCGCGGCAGATGCGGATCATCGCGCGCGCATACGGGCCGTACGAGCAGCGGCAGATCGGCACCTGGTTCATGATGGCCGCGCCGTCGACCAGCCAGCCGATCACGCCCACGTCCGCCCAGGTCAGCGTGGGGTAGTTGAAGATGGAGCTGTACTTGGCCTTGCCCGTGTGCAGCGCCTCCAGCATCTGGTCGCGCGAGGTGCCCAGCGTCTCCGCCGCGGAATAGAGGTAGAGGCCGTGGCCGCCTTCGTCTTGCACCTTCGCCAGCAGGATGGCCTTGCGCTTGAGCGTGGGCGCGCGCGAGATCCAGTTCCCCTCGGGCAGCATGCCGACGATCTCCGAGTGGGCGTGCTGGCTGATCTGGCGCACCAGCGTCTTGCGGTAGTGCTCCGGCATCCAGTCCTTGGGCTCGACGAATTCGCCGGCGGCGATGCGCGCCTCGAAGCGCTCTTCCATCGCCACTTCCTCGGCAGGGCGCACCCGCTTGCGTGCGTCCGCGTCGCCCTTGCCCGCGGTGTCCATGGCCTGCGTGTACATGCCGTCTCCTGATTAACCGACCGATCGGTCGATAATAGGACAGGCAGACGTGCCGTGCAAGCCAGGCTGCGTACGGCTCAGCTCGAACGGCGCCGGCGCGGGGCGGGACGCTGGCTCTCGCTCTCCAGCGGCAAGCGGGTTTCCGCCTTCACCTCCTTGAGCACGACACTGGAGCGCACGTGCGTCACGCCGGGAAGCTTGAACGCCGTCTCGTGCAGGAAGGCCTCGTAGCTCTTGATGTCCGGCACCAGCACCTTGAGGACGTAGTCGGCCTGGCCCGTGGTCGCGTAGCAGGAGACGATCTGCGGCGACGAGGCCACGGCCTCCTCGAAGCGGCGCACGTCGTCCTCGTTGTGGCGCGTGAGGTTGACCTCGGCCAGCACGGCCAGCGTCAGGCCCACCTTCTCGCGATCCACCAGCGCCGTGTAGCCGCGGATGATGCCCGCCGCCTCCATTTCCTTGACCCGCTTCCAGCAAGGCGTGCTGGACAGGCCCACGGCCTCGGCCAGCTGCTGCACGGTCTGGCGCGAGTCGCGCTGCAGCTCCGCCAGCAGCAGCACATCGTGGCGGTCGAGTCGTTCCATTCCCGTTTTCCTGCAGTTCGAGGAATCCCATTCTCCTACTACCGCTGCCGGCGAGAAAAGAAGAAGCACTTTTCTCGCCCTGCCACCTAAGCTGCCCTTCGGAGACCAGCCATGGACCACACCACCGACACCCCCGCGGCTTCACCCATCGCCCGGCCGGACTACCGGCTCGCCGACAGCATCTGGGCCACGGGCGGCGCCGTGTTCCTCACCGGCACCCAGGCCCTGGTGCGGCTCATGCTGATGCAGCGTGCGCGCGACGCTGCCGCGGGGCTGGCCACCCAGGGCTTCATCAGCGGCTACCGCGGCTCGCCTCTGGGCATGGTGGACCAGGCCGTGTGGAAGACCGGCCGCAGGTTCGAGGAGGCAGGCCTGCGGTTCCTGCCCGCGATCAACGAGGAACTGGGCGCGACCGCGGTCCTGGGCACGCAGCGCGTCGAGGCCGACCCCGAGCGCACCTGCGAGGGCGTGTTCGCGCTGTGGTACGGCAAGGGCCCGGGTGTCGACCGCGCGGGCGACGCCCTGAAGCACGGCAACGCGTACGGCGCATCGCCGCATGGCGGCGTGCTGATGGTGGCGGGCGACGACCACGGCTGCGTGTCCTCCTCGATGCCGCACCAGAGCGACCAAGCGTTCCAGTCCTGGCAGGCGCCCATCGTGGCGCCCGCCAACGTGGCGGAATACCTCGAGTTCGGCCTGTACGGCTGGGCGCTCTCGCGCTTTTCGGGCAACTGGGTGGGCTTCACGGCCCTGTCGGAGGTGGTGGAAAGCGGCTCCACGGTGGACCTGGACCTGGTGAACGCCCGCGTGGCCACCTGGCAGGACGCGGACACGGTGCGGCAGCTCACGGGCTACGCGCCGCCGCCGGGCGGGCTGCACTACCGCTGGCCGGACCTGCCTTCGCTCACGATCGAGCAGCGCCTGCACGCCAAGCTGGAGGCGGTGCGCGCCTTCGCGCGCGTGAACAGCATCGACCGCTACGTGGTGGAGAGCGGCCGCGCGAGCGTGG
This sequence comes from Ramlibacter sp. G4-7, assembly GCF_057784995.1. Taxonomy (NCBI): domain Bacteria; kingdom Pseudomonadati; phylum Pseudomonadota; class Betaproteobacteria; order Burkholderiales; family Comamonadaceae; genus Ramlibacter; species Ramlibacter sp. G4-7. Next base: position 286,290 of record NZ_JBYNTT010000004.1, on the reverse strand, counting down.
GCATCGTCACCGCCGGCAAGGCGCACTACGACCTGATGGAAGTCCTGCGCCGCCTCGACATCTCGCTGGAGACGCTCGCCGCGCACGGCGTGCGCATCTACAAGCTGGGTCTCACCTATCCCATCGAGCCGACGCGCATGCAGGAGTTCGCGCGCGGGCTCGGGGAGATCCTCGTCATCGAGGAGAAAGGGCCCGTCGTGGAGGAGCAGCTGCGCTCCATGTTCTACAACGCTGCCGTGCGCCCCGTGATCGTCGGCAAGCGCGACGCGCAGGAGCGTCCGCTCGTGTCCGCGCTGGGCGAGCTGCGCCCGTCGCGGCTGATCGAGATCGTCGCGCACTGGCTGGTCGGCCACTTCCCCGACCTGGACCGCCGGCCCTTCGTGCGCGACTTCACCTTGCCGCAGTTGCTCTCCAACGAGAGCGACAGCGTCAAGCGGCTGCCTTATTTCTGCGCGGGCTGTCCGCACAACACCTCCACCCGGGTGCCGGAAGGCTCGCATGCGCAGGCCGGCATAGGCTGCCACTTCATGGCCAGCTGGATGAACCGCGAGACCGAAGGCCTGATCCAGATGGGCGGCGAAGGCGTGGATTGGGTGTCGCACGCCATGTTCACCAAGGTGCCGCACGTGTTCCAGAACCTGGGCGACGGCACCTACTACCACTCGGGCTACCTCGCGATCCGGCAGGCCGTGGCCGCGCGCGCGACGCTCACCTACAAGATCCTCTTCAACGACGCGGTCGCCATGACCGGGGGCCAGCCGGTGGACGGCATCATCAGCGTCGACCGCATCGCGCGCCAGGTGGAAGCCGAAGGCGTGACGAAGGTGGTCGTGCTCTCCGACGACATCGCCAGGTACGACGGCATGCACGACCGCTTCCCGGCGGGCACCGAGTTCCACGACCGCGACGCGCTCGACGCGGTGCAGCGGCGCCTGCGCGAGATGCCGGGCGTCACGGTGCTGATCTACGAACAGACCTGCGCCGCCGAGAAGCGCCGCCGCCGCAAGAAAGGCGAGATGGTCGACCCGGCCCGGCGCCTGTTCATCAACGAGCGTGTGTGCGAGGGCTGCGGCGACTGCTCGGTGCAGAGCAACTGCGTGGCGGTGCAGCCGCTCGAGACGCCGCTCGGACGCAAGCGCAAGATCGACCAGAGCAGCTGCAACAAGGACTACTCCTGCGCCAAGGGCTTCTGCCCCAGCTTCGTGGGCGTGCTGGGGGGCCAGCCGCGCAAGCGCGCCGGTGCGCTCGCGGGCAGTGCGGAGGAATTCCATCGCCGGGTCGACGCCTTGCCGCGCCCCGCACCCCACGCGTGGAAGGCGCCCTACGACCTGCTCGTGACAGGCGTGGGGGGCACCGGCGTGGTCACCGTGGGCGCGCTGGTCGCCATGGGGGCGCACCTCGAAGGCAAGAGCGCCAGCGTGCTGGACTTCATGGGCTTCGCGCAGAAAGGCGGCTCGGTGCTGAGCTTCGTGCGCTTCGCGGACCGTGCCGACCGGCTGAACCAGGTCCGCATCGACACGCAGCAGGCCGATGCGATCCTTGCTTGCGACCTCGTGGTCGGCGCGTCGCCGGACGCGCTGGCCACCGTGCGCCACGGCCGCACGCGCATCCTCGCCAACACCCACGAGGTCCCAGTGGCGGAGAGCCTGCGCAACCCGGATGCCTCGTTGAAGGTGCCGCAGTTGCTGGACAAACTGCGCTTCGCCGCCGGCGCGGATCGCGTGGAGACGCTGGACGCGCAGGCGCTGGCCGAGGCCTTCCTCGGCGACTCCATCTTCTCCAACATCGTCGCGCTCGGCTCCGCCTGGCAGCGCGGCCTGGTGCCGCTGAGCCTGGAGGCGCTGCTGCGCGCGATCGAGCTCAATGGCGTCGCGGAGGACAACAACCGGCTCGCGTTTTCGCTGGGGCGGCTGGCGGCGGCGGACTTCGCGGCGATCGAAACGCTGCTGCGCGGCGAGAGCCTGGGGGCGCCGCGCGCGGACGACCTCGACGCGATCGTCGCGCGGGGCGTCGCGCAGCTGACGGCTTACCAGAACGCCGCCTACGCACGTCGCTTCGCCGAGTTCGTCGCGCGGGTGCGCGAGCGCGAGACCTCGGTCACTCCCGCCACCACCTCTGCGGGGGCAGGCTCGCCCGCGGCCCAGAGTTCCCTGCCCTTGACGCGCACCGTGGCGCAGTCGCTCCTGAAGCTCATGGCCTACAAGGACGAATACGAGGTCGCCCGCCTCTACACCGACGGCGAGTTCACGCGCACGCTGCGGCAGCAGTTCGAAGGCGAGGTGCAGCTGGAGTTCTACATGGCCCCGCCCGTGATCAGCCGCGCGCACAAGGACCAGGCGCCGCGCAAGGTGCGCCTCGGCGGCTGGATGCTGCCCGTCATGAAGGTGCTGGCGCTGGGCCGCCGCCTGCGCGGCACGCCGCTGGACGTGTTCGGGCGCACGGCGGAGCGGCGCATGGAGCGCGAGCTGGTCGAGGCGTACCGCGCGCGCATCGAGGCGCTGCTGCCGGACCTGGACGCTTCGCGCCTGAAGGTCGCGACCGAGATCGCCGCCCTGCCGCTGTCCATGCGCGGCTTCGGCCACGTGAAGCTGGCGAACGTGGCGCTGGCCCGCGCGCGGGAGGCGGAGCTGCTGCACCGCTTCGACCCGCAGGCCTATCCGCAGCCGCAGCGGCTGGCGCAGGCGGGGCAGATCCGGGGGATTCGCGTCACGGCGTCGGTGTGAACCCGACCGAAGCGCTCACGCAAACGCATCCATCTTGTCTCCCCACCATTCCACCGCCGGCACCACTCCACTCCCCGCGGCCGCGTTCTGTGCCATGTGCTCCGGCGATCCGCTTCCGGGGATCGCACAGGTCACCGCCGGCTGCGACAGCACGAACTTGAGCAGCAGCTGCGACCAGGTCGTGCATCCGATCTCTCCCGCCCAGGGAGGCAGCGCGCGCGAACGCAAGCGCCGCAGCAAGCCACCGCCGCCGAGCGGCCGGTTCACCAGCACTGCCACGCCGCGTTCCGCCGCCAGCGGCAGCAGGCGCTGCGCGGCTTCGCTCTCCTGCACCGAATAGTTGATCTGCAGGAAGTCCAGCGCCTCGCCGCGCACGACGGCCTCCACGTCGGCATAGGCCGAAGCCGTGTAGTGCGTGACCCCGATGTAGCGCACCCGCCCCGCCGCCTTCCACTCGCGCAAGGTGGCGAGATGGTTCGCGCAGTCCACCAGGTTGTGCACCTGCATCAGGTCCACCGTGTCCGTGCGCAGCAGCCGAAGCGAGTTCTCCATCTGGCGGATGCCGGCGGCGCGGCCCGTCGTCCACACCTTGGTGGCAAGGAAGGCGCGCGCCCGCAGGCCCGACTCGGCCAGCACCTGGCCGGCCGCTGCTTCGGCCTTGCCGTACATGGGCGAACTGTCGACGACCGAGCCGCCGGCATCGAACAGCGCCGACACCACGCTCGCCAGCGCCGCGAAGGCGGCCGTGCCGGGCGCTTGGTCGAAACCCTGCCACGTGCCGCAGCCGATGACCGGCAGCGCTTCGCACGAGGCGGGGATGGGTCGCGTGAGCATGGCGTTCTCCGGCGGGAAGGCCCCAGTATGTAGGAAGCCGCCGACCCCGTGCTGCAAGCCCGCGCGCACTCGCTTAGGATGGCCGGGTGAGCGATGACGAGGCGCCCCAGGCGGGCCACAGCGCGCCGGCGAGCGGACGCGACACCCCCTTGCTGAGCGAGGGCAGCCTGCCCTCCTCCACCACGGGCAGCGAGGATTCGGGCTTCGGGCCCGCCGTGGCGCCGCCCAGGCCGCCGGCGATCGAGCGCGCGACCTTCTTCGCGCTGTTCAGCGCCGTGATGCTGCCGATGTTCATGGGCGCCGTCGACCAGACGCTGCTGGTCACCGCCACGCCGCGCATCGCGGCGGAGCTGGGGGGCCTGGCGGACACCTCCTGGATCGCTGCCGGCTACCTTCTCGCCGCCACCATCGCCGCGCCCACGTACGGCCGGCTGGGCGACCGCTTCGGCCGGCGCAACGTGATGCTGGTGGCGCTCTCCATCTTCGTCCTGGGATCGCTGGCCTGCGCGCTGGCGCCCACCATGCAGCTGCTGATCGGCGCGCGCGTGCTGCAGGGACTCGGCGGCGGCGGCCTCATGGTGCTGTCGCAGGCGCTGATCGGCGAGCTCGTGCCGCCCTGGGAGCGGCCGCGCTACCAGGGCTACTTCGCCCTGGTGTTCACCACCTCCAGCGTCGGCGGCCCCCTGATCGGCGGCTTCGTCGTGCACCACTACGACTGGCGCTGGCTGTTCCTCGCCAACCTGCCGCTGGGCCTGCTGGCGTTCTGGCGCATGAGCCGGCTGCCGAAGCCGGAGCCGTCGGCCGCGCGCCATGCGCCTTACGACCCCGCCGGCTTCGTCCTGTTCGCGTTCTGCGCCGCCAGCGCCTTGCTGTGGTTCGGCCAGGTGGGACACCGCTTCGCGCTGCTGTCGGTCGCCAGCGCCGCGATCGCCGCCGCGGCGCTGGTGACCGGCTTCGTGCTCACGCGCCAGCAGCGGGGCCACCCGAACTCCTTCCTGCCGCTGGACATCCTGCGCCTGCCCGGCGTGCCCTGGATCTGCGCGTCGGTCATCGGCTTCGCCGGCACCATGTTCGCGCTGCTGTTCCTGCTGCCCATCTACCTGCAGGCGGCGCGGCATTCGAGCGCGCTGGATGCAGGCCTGCAGCTGCTGCCGCTGACCGCCGGGATCGTGGTGGGATCCACCCTGAACAGCCGGGTGAGCGCACGCACGGGCACCAGCGGCAAGCTGCCGCCCTGGGGCCTGGGTGCCGCGGCACTCGCCATCACCGCGCTGGCGGTGCTGCCGCCGATGCCGATGCTGATCACGGCAGCCGCAGCCGTGTGCGGCGTCGGCTTCGGCACCGTCATGCCGAGCTCGCAACTTGCCACGCAGATGCTCGCCGGCCGCGAGCGCCTGGGCGCAGCCGCGGCCCTGCTGTCCCTCACGCGGTCCACCGGCGCGACGCTGGGCACCGCCGCCTTCGGGGGGCTGGCCTTCGTGCTGCTGCAGCCGCCGGCGGGCGCCGCGAGCGGGGAGACGTTTTCGCTGCAGGGCATGGACCCGGCACGGGTGGAACATGCCTTCCACATCGTGTTCGGCATCCTCGCGGCCTTCGCCGCCGTCGCGGCCTTCGCGGCGGCACGCGCTCCCTGCATGGACCTGCGCAAGCACGCCGAGCAGGCGCGCCGATGAACCCCATCCCGAGGAATCCCCCGATGCACGCTTCCACGCCCTGGCGCTACTCCACGCCGGCCATCGCCCTGCACTGGCTGCTCGCGCTGCTCATCGCGTTCATGGCGGCGCTCGGGTGGTGGATGATGACCATCGAGCACGAGCCCGGCGGCCGCGCCTGGCTCGACCTGCACCAGTCCATCGGGCTGGTCGTCGCCGCGCTGGTCCTGCTGCGCCTGCTGTGGCGGCTCTCGCACCGTCCTGAGCCGCTCCCTGCGGGCGTACCGCCCTGGCAGGCCAGGCTGGCGCACGCGGTGCAGTGGCTGCTCTATGTCGCCATGGTGCTGCTGCCGGTGACGGGCGTCGTCGGTTCGCTCTACACGAAGGCGGGGCTGCACTTCTTCGGCCCGGCCATGCACGCGGGCATCACGCCCGTGCGCGAGACGGCCAAGCAGTTCTTCGGCTGGCACGAGACCCTGGTCTGGGCCATGGTCGTGCTGGTCGTGGTGCACGCGCTCGCCGGCCTCAAGCACCTGCTCGTCGACCGCGACCGCGTCTTCCACCGGATGTGGCCGGCGCGCCGCCAGCAGCAGCGCGCAGGCTCCTAGGTCCTGGGGATCCGGCCCTTGACCTCGGGCGCGGCCAGGAAGTCGAAGTCGACACCCTTGTCCGCCTGCGTCACCGTCTCCAGGAACAGCTTGCGGTAGCCGCGTGCGGCACGCGGCACCTGCACCGGTTGCTCCTGCGCGCGGCGGGCGATCTCCTGGTCGGACACCAGCAGGCTGATCTCCCGCCTGCTCACCGACAGCCGGATGCGGTCGCCGTTGCGCACCTGCGCGAAGGGCCCGCCGATGGCGGACTCCGGCGTGACGTGCAGCACGATGGTGCCGAAGGCCGTGCCGCTCATGCGGCCGTCCGAGATGCGCACCATGTCCTTGAGGCCCTGGCGCGCGAGCTTGCGCGGCAGCGGGATGTAGCCCGCCTCGGGCATGCCGGGTGCGCCCTTGGGGCCGATGTTCTTCAGCACGAGGATGTCCTCGGCCTTCACGTCCAGGTCCTCGCTGTCGATGCGTTCGGCCAGGTCCTGCAGCCCTTCGAACACGACGGCGCGGCCTTCGTGCTCCATCAGCTTGGGATCGGCGGCCGACTGCTTGATGATGGCGCCGCCCGGCGCGATGTTGCCGCGCAGGACCGCGATGCCGCCTTGCGGGTAGATCGGGTTGGCGAAGGGCCGCACGACGTCCTGCGGAAAAGGCGGGGCGGCGCGCTCCAGTTCCTCGCCGAGGGTGCGCCCCGTGACGGTCAGCGCATCCAGGTGCAGCAGCGGCTTGAGCTCGCGCAGCAGCGTGGCCATGCCGCCGGCCGCATCGAAGTGCTCCATGTAGTGCTGCCCGGACGGCTTCAGGTCCACCAGCACCGGCGTCTCGCGGCCCATGCGGTCCAGCGCCTCCAGGTCGACCTCGAAGCCCAGCCGCCCCGCGATCGCGGTGAGATGCACGATGGCGTTGGTGGAACCGCCGATCGCCAGCAGCACGCGCATGGCGTTCTCGAAGGCCTTCTCCGTGAGCACCTTGTCGACGGTGAGCCGGCTCTTCGCGATCTGCACCGCGACCGCGCCGGTGTGCTCGGCGACGCGCATGCGCCCGGAGGTCACGGCCGGCGGCGTGGCGCCGCCGGGCACGGTCATGCCCAGCGCCTCGGCCACGCAGGCCATGGTGCTGGCCGTGCCCATCACCGAGCAGGTGCCGACGCTGGGCACGAGCTGGTTGTTGACCGCCTCGATCTCCTGCTCGTCGATGTCCTCGGCGCGAAAGCGTGCCCAGTAGCGGCGGCAATCCGTGCAGGCGCCCACCGTCTCGCCCCGGTGCGAGCCGGTCAGCATGGAACCCGTGATCAGCTGGATCGCCGGCAGACCGGCGGAGGCAGCGCCCATCAGCTGCGCCGGCACCGTCTTGTCGCAGCCGCCGATCATCACCACCGCGTCCATCGGCTGGGCCCGCAGCATCTCCTCGGTGTCCATGGACATGAGGTTGCGCAGGTACATGCTCGTCGGCGCGGCGAAGCTCTCGCCGATCGAGATCGTCGGGAACTTCACCGGCAGTCCGCCGGCCAGCATGATCCCGCGCTGCACCGCCTCCAGCAGCTGCGGCATGTTGCCGTGGCAGGGGTTGTAGCCGCTGCCCGTGTCGGTGATGCCGATCACGGGGCGGTCCAGCGCGTGGTCGGTGAGCCCCGCGCCCTTGATGAAGGCCTTGCGCAGGAACAGCGAGAAGCCGGCGTCACCGTAGTTGGTGAGGCCCTTGCGCATGCCGGTGGGGTCGTCTGCCTTGGTCATATCGTCATTTCATTGCGTCCCGGGACGCTATTCGTCGGCCTTCACGCCGGTCTCGTCGATCACCCTGGACCACTTGGCCACCTCGGCCTTCAGCCGGCCGGAGGCTTCCGCCGGCGTCTGCGGCGGCAGCGCATACACGCCTTGCTGCAGGAACTGCTCCTTGGCCGCGGGGTCCTGCATGATCTTGCCGATCTCCGCGTTCAGTTTCGCCAGCACGTCGGCCGGCACGCCCGCGGGCGCCATCACGCCGAAGGTGGACACGACGTCGAAGTCCTTCCAGCCGGACTCGTTCACGGTGGGGACGTCGGGCAGCATGGAGATGCGCTGCGGCGTGGTGACGGCCAGGGCGCGCAGCTTGCCCGCCTTGATCTGCTGCAGCGCGGCCGGCACGGTTTCGGCGGCCATCAGCACCTGGCCACCGACCAGGTCGGTCATGGCCGGGCCGCTGCCCTTGTACGGCACGTGGATCATGTCGGCGCCGCTCTGCACGCGGAACATCTCCACCGCCATGCGCTGCGGCGCGCCGGCGCCGGAGGAGGCATAGGTCAGCTTCTTCGGGTTGGCCTTGGCGAAGCTCACCAGTTGCTGGAAGCTCGTGGCCGGCACGGAGGGATGCACCACGAAGACCAGCGGCACGTAGCCGACCACCTGGACGGCGGTCAGGTCCTTCTGCAGGTCGTAGGCGATGCGCCCGCGCTCCAGCTTGGCCATCGTCGAGTGCGAGGTCATCGCCGCCATCAGCAGGGTATAGCCGTCGGGCTTGGCCTTGGCCACGATGTCCGCGCCGATGTTGCCGCCGGCACCGCCCCGGTTGTCGACCACCACCTGCTGCCCCAGGGCCGTGGACAGGCGCTGGGCCACGATGCGGCCGATCACGTCGGTCGCGCCGCCGGGCGGGTACGGCACCACCAGCTTGATCGGGTGCTCGGGCCAGGCAGCCAGCGCGGCGGCGGGCAGCAGCGCGGCGAAGAGGGCGGCCAGCAGGCTGCGGCGGAAGATGCGGGGCATGGTGTCTCCTGATTGTGCTCGGAACGAGCCAGGGGAGAGTGTGCGCAGGTGCGCCCCCCGGGGAACGCTGTTGCGCTATCTTCTGACGCAAAATACTTTGCGGTCCCGCCCCGCAGAATCCCGACATGACCGCATCCACTCCCCGCATCCAGGGCGTCCTCTCGCCCGTCCTGACGCCTTTCAACGCCGACTACACGCCCGATGCCGACCGCTTCATCCGGCATTGCCGCTGGCTGCTCGAGCAGGAGGTGGGGCTGGCGATCTTCGGCACCAATTCCGAGGCGAACTCGATGTCGGTGGCGGAAAAGCGCAAGCTCTTCGACACGCTGCTGGAAGCGGGCATCCCGCCGGCGCGCCTGATGCCGGGCACGGGCTGCTGCGCGATCCCCGACTCCATCGAGCTCACGAAGCGGGCGGTGCAGGCCGGCGTGGGCGGCGTGCTGATGCTGCCGCCCTTCTACTACAAGGGCGTGAGCGACGAAGGCCTGTACCGCAACTTCGCCAGCATCATCGACGGCGTGGCCGACGAGCGCCTGCGCATCTACCTGTACCACATCCCGCCGGTGTCGAGCACGCCGATCTCCCGCGGCCTGGTCGCGCGCCTGCTGAAGTCCTACCCCGGCATCGTGGCCGGCATGAAGGACAGCTCCGGCGACTGGAACAACACCCGGGCCATGATCGAGGAGTTCGGGCCGCAGGGCTTCGACGTCTTCGCGGGCAGCGAGAGCTTCCTGCTGGCCGACCTGCGCGCGGGCGGCCCGGGTTGCATCACGGCGACGGCCAACGTGAACCCGACGGCGATCGTGCGCCTGTACAAGACCTGGAAGCAGGCCGACGCCGACCAGCAGCAGAAGGACCTGGACGCGACCCGCGCCGCCTTCGCGCAGTTCCCGCTGATCCCGGCGATGAAGGCCGCGATCGCCTGGAAGACCGGCCGCAAGGACTGGGCGCACGTGCGCCCGCCCCTGGTGGACCTGGACGCCGCGCAGCAGCAGACGCTGCAGGCCTCGCTGGACAAGGTGGGGTTCACGATGCCGAACGCGGGCAAGCTGGCCTGAGCGATCGGGCAAGTGAAAAAGCCCGGCGCTGCCGGGCTTTCTTGTTTTTGCCGCGGGTCGAGCCCGCGATGGCATCGGTCAGCTCACCACGCCGATGTTCCACGGCACGAACTCGTGGTCACCCAGCCCGAGCAGTTCGCTCTTGCTGCGCTCGCCCGAGGCGATCCTGAGGGTCAGGCGGAAGATGTCCTCGGCGCTGTCGGCCATGGTCTTGGTGCCGTCCAGGATCTCGCCGCAGTTGTAGTCCATGTCTTCCCTGAGGCGGCTGTACATCGGCGTGTTGGTCGCCAGCTTGATCGAGGGCACCGGCTTGGCGCCGAACATGGAGCCGCGGCCGGTCGTGAACAGGATCATGTTGGCGCCGCCGGCGATCTGGCCGGTGGCGGAACACGGGTCGAAGCCGGGCGTGTCCATGAACACGAAGCCGTTCTGCCGCACCGGCTCCGCGTAGCGGTAGACCTCCATCAGGCCGGTCGTGCCGCCCTTCATGGAAGAACCCAGCGACTTCTCGAAGATGTTGGCCAGGCCGCCCACGTTGTTGCCGGGGCTGACCGCGCCGTTGATCTGCACGTCGCGGCCGGGGGAGTACTCCTCCTTCCACCAGCGGATGCGGTTGATCAGCTTTTCGCCCACCTCGCGGCTGACGGCGCGGCGCGTGAGCGTGTGCTCCACGCCGTAGATCTCCGGCGTCTCCGAAAGGATCGCGGTGCCGCCGTGGCGCACCAGGATGTCCATCGCCGCGCCCAGCGCGGGATTGGCGGTGATCGAGGAGAAGCCGTCGGAGCCGCCGCACTGCAGCCCGACCTTCAGGTGCCTGGCCGACACGGGCTCGCGCACCACGTCGTTGGCGCGCGGCAGCATCTTCTTGACGGCTTCCACCGCGGCCTCGATGGTCTTGCGCGTGCCGCCGCTTTCCTGCATCACGAAGGTCTGCAGCCGCGGGTTGGCCTCCAGCTTCTCCTGCGCCAGCAGGCCGGAGATCTGGTTGCGCTCGCAGCCCAGGCCGATGATCAGCACGCCGGCGAAGTTGGGGTGCTTGGCGTAGCCGCCGAGCGTGCGGCGCAGCAGGTCCATGGGCTCGCCGCTCATCTCCATGCCGCAGCCGAGGCCGTGCGACAGGGCGACCACGCCGTCGATGTTGCCGAAGGCGGCCAGGCGCTCCTCGGTGAACCACTCCGCCACCTTGTGCACCACCGTCGCCGAGCAGTTCACGGTGGACAGGATGCCGACGTAGTTGCGCGTGCCGACCTGGCCGTCCGGGCGCACGTAACCCATGAAGGTGGCCTGCTCCTTTTCGGGCAGCACCGGCGTGGGCACATAGTCGCGGCCGTAGGCGTAGTCGCGGTCGAACTCCCGGAAAGTCACGTTGTGCGAGTGCACGTAGGTGCCCGGCGCGATGTCCACCGCCGCGAAGCCGATGCACACGTTGTACTTCAGGATCGCTTCACCGGCCTTGATGGGGCGCGCGGCGATCTTGTGGCCGGCGGGCACCTGGCTGCGGCTGTTGAAGCCTTCGCTGGGCACGGCCGTCCCGATGCCCACTTCCGTGCGCGCCACCACGACGTTGTCGTTGGGGTGCAGGCGGATGATGGGTCCGTGGACCTTCTTGGCGGAGAGTTCGATCATGGGGGTCTCAATCGGCGCGGATGTGGGCGGACTGGATCAGCTTGGCCATGCGTGGCACCTGCGCCTTCATCAGGTCGCTGAACTGCTGGCTGCTGCTGGCCACGATGGTGAAGCCCTGCTCCTCCACCTTGGCGGACAGCTCCCTGGACTTGAGGGCGGCAACGGCTTCGGTCTCCAGCTTCTTCACCACGTCGGCCGGCGTGCCGGCCGGAGCGAACAGGCCGTACCAGGTCAGCACCTCGAAGTCGGGCAGCTTCGCCGATTCGGCGATCGTGGGCACGTCCGGGAAGGCGGGATGGCGCTTGAGGCTGGTGACCGCGATGGCGCGCAGCTTGCCGGACTGGATGTACGGCGTCACGGCCGGCACGTTGGAGAACAGAACGGGCACCTGGCCGCCGACGGCGTCGGTCAGCGCGGGCGCCTCGCCCTTGTACGGGATGTGCGTGATGTCCAGGCCCAGCCCCGTCTTGAACAGCTCGCCCGCCACGTGTTGCGGGCCGCCGGCCCCGGCCGAGGCGTAGGCCAGGCCGCCCTTCTTCGCCAGCGCGATCAGTTCCTGCATGTTCTTCGCCGGTACGCTGGGGTGCACGGCCAGGATCATGGGCATGGACACCAGCATCGAGATCGGCGTGAAGTCCTTGACCGGATCGAACTGCAGCTTCGGGTAGATGGCCGGCGCCACCAGCATGGTGGACTGCGAGCCGAGGAAGATGGTGTAGCCGTCGGCGGGCGACTTGGCGACGTAGGTCGCGGCGATGGTGCCGGTGGCGCCGGGCTTGTTGTCCACGACGAAGGACTGGCCCGTCTGGATGCCCATCTGGTTGCCCACCAGGCGCGCGATGATGTCCGCGCCGCCGCCGGCGGCGAAGCCCACGGCGACCTTGACGGGCTTGTCGGGGAAACCGGCGGCCCGCACGGGCAGGGTGGCTGTGGCGAGCGCGGCGGCGGCGGCACCCAGGGCGGTGCGGCGGGTCATGGTCATGCTTTGTTCTCCCGGGACTTGTCGAAACGTCGCATCTTGGACCGGTCGGCCTCCGGCGACCACGGGCTGGCGCCACATTCAATCGATAATGAAGTTTTGTTCCGGATGGACACGCAGTTCCTGCAAAGCTTCGTGATGGTGGTCGACAGCGGTTCCATGGCGGAGGCCGCGCGCCGCCTGGACCTGACGCCGGCGGCGGTCGCCGCGCGCGTGAAGTCGCTCGAGGAGGCGATGGGGACCACGCTGGTGCGGCGTGCCGGGCGGACGGTCAAGGCCACCGAGGCCGGCTTGCGCATCCTGGCCCATGCGCGCGGCGTGCTGCGCGACGTGCGCAACCTGCAGGCGCTGGCCAACGACGACGCGCCGCTGGGCGAATGGCGCCTGGGCGTCTCCGCGTCCTCGCTCACGGGCCTGCTGCCGCCGCTGCTGCGCGGCCTGTACCGCAAGCACCCCAAGCTCGCCGTCTACATGGAGCCCGGCAACTCCGGCCAGCTGTACCAGCGCGTCACGGCCGGGGTGCTGGATGCGGCCATCATCGTCGAGCCGCAGTTCACCCTGCCCAAGTCCTGCGGCTGGGAGGTGCTGGCCGAAGAGCCGCTGTGCGTGATCGCTCCGCGCGCCCTGGCCGGCCGTGACCCGCTGGACCTGCTCGCGAGCGAGCCCCTGATCCGCTACGACCGCAGCATGTGGGGCGGCCGCATGGCCGACGCCTGGCTGCGCGACCACCAGATCCAGCCGCAGGAGCGCATCGAGATCGACGCGCTCAACGCGATTGCCGTGTTCGTCGACCAGGGTCTCGGCGTCGCGCTGATCCCCGACTGGACGCCGCCCTGGCCCGAGGGCCTCGACGTCGTGCGCATCCCCTTGCCGCCGCCGGTGCCCGTGCGGCGCATGGGCCTGGTGTGGAGCGAGGGACCCAAGGCCTCGCTCGCGGCCGCGCTCCTGCAGGAAGCGCGGCAGGGCCGCGGCGGCGCCGCGCGCGCCTGATCCGCCCCGGTCGTCCGGGCCGGCACGGACCTTTCTGCGCGACCCTGGGCACGTTTGCGCGGGTCGTGGCGTCCAAGCCATCACCGCACCTTCGCGGATGGTTTCGGGAGATGTCATGCGTGCTCGCGCCCTGCCCTTGGTCCCCATCGCCTTGCTGCCGGCCGTGCTGGCCGCCGCGGCCGCCCTCGCCCTCGCCAGCTGCGGCGGCGGTGGCGGAGGCGGCGGCGGCGGTGCCATCCGGACGCTGGAGTCCGACGCGGGACGCGCGATCTTCCGCAACGACACCTTCGGCGACGAGATCTTCTGGACCGACCAGTTGCGCATGCACGAAGTGATCGAGCAAGGGGTCTCGCCCCGCACCGCGCTGTCCGTCGGGCTCAAGGTCGACGCCGATGCCCTGCCGCAGTCCGTGAAGGACGGCATCGCCAACGGTTCGGTGAACCTGGATAGCCCCGCCACCACCGTCGCACTCATCAAGCTGGGCGCCGTGGTCGGCATCCAGGGCCAGGTCGACACCGTCGCCGGCGTCGACCGGCTGGCGCGCGTGGGCGTCACCTGCGCCTTGTGCCACTCCACGGTGGACAACAGCTTTGCGAGCGGCATCGGCAAGCGCCTGGATGCCTGGCCCAACCGCGACCTCAACCCGGGCGCGATCATCGCGCTGTCGCCCGCGCTCACCGCGGCGCAGAAGGCGGTGTACACGTCCTGGGGCAAGGGCAAGTACGACCCGCGCTTCAACATCGACGGCCTGAACAAGCCGTCGGTGATCCCGCCCGCCTACGGCCTGGCCGACGTGCACAAGATCACCTTCACCGGCGACGGCGACGACCTCGCCTACTGGAACCGCTACGTGGCGGTCACGCAGATGGGCGGCCAGGGCACCTTCAGCGATCCACGGCTGCCGCTGACCGTCACCCACGGCACGCAGGACCTCGTCTCCGCCAAGCTGCCCGCGCTGCAGGCGTACCAGCTCTCGATCCCGGCGCCGACGCCGCCTGCGGGCTCCTTCGACCCGACCGCGGCCTTGCGCGGCGCGGCACTGTTCGCGGGCAAGGCGCGTTGCGCGTCCTGCCACAGCGGCGCGCAGTTCACCGATGCGAACACCCGGCTGCACCCGCCGTCCGACTCCATGGCCGAGCCCGAGGTGCCCAGCCATGCGGCACGCTCCGCCACGAAGCTGTACCGCACCACGCCACTGCGCGGGGTGTGGCAGCACCCGCCCTACTTCCACGACGGCAACGCCGCGACGCTGGAGCAGGTCGTCACGATCTATGACACACGCATGGGACTGGGCCTCACGCCCCTGGAGATCGCCGACGTCGCGCAGTACCTGAAGTCGCTGTAGGGCCTGCGCGGCAGGGAACCGGGCCTGCGGCCGCGGCCGGCATCGCATGGGCGACACGGCTGCGGGAAAACACCATGCGGGGGCGGTGGCGTTGCGTGGAAGCATGCAAACTTCCTTCGCAAGGCCGAGGTCAGCCAGTGCAGGTCTCCCCGGAAACGCGCACGCCCCAGACCCAGGACGCCGACGGTGCGCTGCTGTCGGTGCGCGACCTGTGCGTGCGCTTCCGCGGCATCACCGCCCTCGACGGCGTGTCCTTCGACGTGCGCCGCGGCGACATCGCCGGCCTGATCGGCCCCAATGGCGCCGGCAAGACCACGCTCTTCAACTGCCTCTCGCGCCTGTACGGCTACGCGGAAGGCTCCATCCGCTTCGACGGCCAGCCGCTGGAGAACGTGCCGGCGCACCGCATCGCAGGCCTGGGCATAGGGCGCACCTTCCAGAACCTGGCGCTCTTCGCCAGCATGACCGTGCTGGACAACATCAAGGTGGGCCGGCACGCGCGCACCCGCAAGGGCTTCCTCGCCAATGCCTTGCGCCTGCCCGGCGTGGCCGGCGAGGAAGACGACAGCACGCGCCGCGCCGAGGACCTGGTGCGCTTCCTCGGCCTGGAGCAGGTGGCGGACAAACGCGTGTCTGAGCTGCCGTTCGGCACGCGCAAGCGGGTGGAACTGGGCCGCGCGCTCGCGAGCCAACCCAAGCTGCTGCTGCTCGACGAACCGGCCGCCGGCCTCAACCACGAGGAGGTCGGCTCGCTGGGCACCCTGGTTCGCGCGATCCGCGACCAGTTCCACCTGACGGTCCTGCTGGTGGAACACCACATGGGGCTGGTGATGAGCGTGTCGGACCGCGTGGTCGCGCTCAACTTCGGCCGCAAGATCGCCGAGGGCAGCCCCGCGGAGGTCCGCCAGGACGCGGGTGTTGTCCAGGCCTACCTGGGGACGGACAGCTGATGGCCGGCCCCCTGCTCGAAGTTCGCGGTCTGCGCGCGGGCTACGGGCCCACGGAGGTGCTGCACGGCCTGGACTTCGCGATCCGCCAGGGCAGCATCACCGCGCTGCTCGGCGCCAACGGCGCCGGCAAGACCACCACCTTGCGCGCGCTGTGCGGCATGGTGCGCACCAGCGGCGAGGTGTTCTTCGACGGCCAGCGCATCACGGGCAAGTCCACCGAGGACATCGTGCGGCTGGGCGTGGCCCACGTGCCGGACGGGCGCGGCACCTTCACCGATCTCACGACCGAGGAAAACCTGCGCCTGGGCGCCTATGCGCGGCGCGACCGCGGCACGCTGTTCGAGGACTACGACCGCATGTACCGCCTGTTCCCCATCCTCAAGGAGCGCCGCCACCAGCAGGCCGGCACGCTCTCGGGCGGGCAGCAGCAGATGCTGGCCGTGGCCCGCGCGCTCATGCTGCGGCCCCGGCTGCTGCTGCTCGACGAGCCTTCCTTCGGGCTCGCGCCGCTGGTGGTCAAGGAGATCTTCCAGGTGATGCACGAGATCAACCGCAGCCAGCAGGTCACCATCCTGCTGGTGGAGCAGAACGCGGCCATGGCGCTGCGCCTGGCGGACCATGCCCACCTGCTGGAGACGGGCCGCATCGTGCGCTCCGGCGCCAGCCCGGCCCTGATGAACGACGACGCGGTGCGCCGCGCTTACCTCGGTTACTGAGCGCATGGAAGCCTTCCTGCACCAGGTGATCGCGGGCCTTGCCACCGGGGGCATCTACGCCAGCCTGGCGCTGGCGCTGGTGATGATCCACAACGCCACGCGGCTGGTGAACTTCGCGCAGGGCGAGATGGCGATGTTCGCCACCTACCTGTGCTGGACGATGATCCAGGCGGGCTGGCCGTACTGGGCTGCCTTCGCCGCCACCGTGGTGCTGTCCTTCGTGCTGGGCGCGGCGATCGAGCGCATCGTCATCCGGCCGGTGGAGCGCGCGCCGGTGCTGACGACGGTGGTCGTGTTCATCGGGCTGCTGCTGATCCTCAACAGCGTCGCCGGCTGGATCTTCAGCTACACGATCAAGTCCTTCCCCAGCCCCTTTCCGAGCGCCCCGCCCTTCGGCTTGCACCTGGTGTCCTCGCACGAGCTGGGCGCCATCAGCGTGACCCTGGTCGTGCTGCTGCTGGTGTTCCTCTTCTTCCGCTACACGCCCCTGGGCCTGGCGATGCGCGCGGCGGCGCAGAACCCGGACTCCAGCCACCTCGTGGGCATCCGCGTGGGCTGGATGCTGGCGCTGGGCTGGGGCCTGGCCGCCGCGATCGGCGCGACGGCGGGAATGATGGTCGCGCCCATCGTCTTCCTGGAGCCGAACATGATGACCGGCGTGCTGCTCTACGCCTTCGCGGCGGCGCTGCTGGGCGGCATCGACAGCCCCGGGGGCGCGGTGGTCGGCGGCTTCATCGTGGGCGTGCTGGAGAACATCGTGGGCGCCTACCTGATCGGCACCGAGCTCAAGCTCACGGTCGCCCTGGTGCTGATCGTCGGCGTGCTGGTGGTCAAGCCCGCGGGCCTGTTCGGCCGCGTCATCGTGCACCGGGTCTGACCATGGAAGCCGTCACCGCCAGCGACCTCGCCCCGGTCGCACCCGCGCAGGCCTCCGGCGGCGTGCGCGGCTGGTCGCGCGGCTGGGTCGCAGCCGTCCTTGTGCTGGTGCTGGCGGCCTGCGTGCTGCCCTTCGTGTCCAGCAACTACCGCGTCTTCCAGTACACGATGGTGCTGATCTACGCGATCGCCCTGCTCGGGCTGAACATCCTCACCGGCTACAGCGGCCAGATCTCGCTGGGCCACGGCGCCTTCTACGCGATCGGTGCCTACGCCACCGCGGTGCTGATGGACAAGTTCGGCGTGCCCTACTGGCTGTGCATCCCCGTCGCCGGCGCCGTGTGCCTGCTGGTGGGCTTCCTGTTCGGGCTGCCGGCCTTGCGGCTGGAAGGCGTGTACCTGGCGCTGGCCACCTTCGCGCTGGGCGTGGCGCTGCCGCAGCTGCTGAAATACAAGCACCTGGAGCAATGGACCGGTGGCGTGCAAGGCATCATCCTCACCAAGCCCGAGCCGCCTCTCGCATCGCTGTTCGGCCTGCAGCTCAATGCCGACCGCTGGCTGTTCTTCTTCACCCTGGCGGTCGCGGTGGTGATGTTCGCGGTCGCCTGGAACCTCCTGCGCGGCCGCGTGGGGCGCGCGCTCATCGCCATCCGCGACCAGCCCATCGCCGCGGCGACCATGGGCATCGACAACAGCCTCTACAAGTCGCTCGCCTTCGGCGTGAGTGCCATGTTCACCGGCGTGGCCGGGGGGCTGGGCGCGATCGCCGTCGCCTTCGTCGCGCCCGACAGCTTCACCATCTTCCTGTCGATCTCGCTGCTGGTGGGCATGGTGGTGGGCGGGCTCGCCTCGATCACCGGCGCGCTCTGGGGCGCGCTGTTCATCCAGTTCGTGCCCAACCTGGCGGACCAGGTCTCCAAGGCGGCGCCGTCGGCCATCTACGGCGCGCTGATGATCTTCTTCATGTACGTGATGCCCACGGGCATCGCCGGAGCGTTGCGCCTGGCGTGGCTGCGCGTGAAGCGCGGCTCGCGCCGGGATTCCACGGCGGGATGATTCGCCGTACTCCCTCCCTGAAAGGACGACAACCATGGCCATCCGAAACCGCATCGCGTGGGCCGCGCTGGGACTGGCGCTCGCGGCAGGCCCCGGCCTCGCGCAGCAGAAGCAGTACGGTCCGGGCGCGAGCGACACCGAGATCAAGGTCGGCAACACCATCCCCTACTCCGGGCCGGCCTCGGCCTACGGGATCATCGGCAAGGTGGAGGCCGCGTACTTCAAGATGCTCAACGAAGCCGGCGGCGTCAACGGCCGCAAGATCAACTACATCAGCGTCGACGACGGCTACAGCCCGCCCAAGGCCGTGGAGATGATCCGCAAGCTGGTGGAGCAGGACGAGGTGCTGTTCACGATCAGCACTCTGGGCACGCCCTCGAATTCGGCGATCCACAAGTACATGAACCAGAAGAAGGTGCCGCACCTCTTCGTGGCCACGGGCGCGTCCAAGTGGAACGACCCCAAGGACTTCCCCTGGACCATGGGCTTCAACCCCAACTACCAGAGCGAAGGCCGCCTGTACGCGCAGGACATCCTGCGCAGCCACCCGAATGCGAAGATCGCCGTGCTGTACCAGAACGACGACTACGGCAAGGACTACCTCAAGGGCTTCACCGAGGGCCTGGGCGACAAGGCCAAGACCATGATCGTGAAGACCGCCACCTACGAGGTGACGGATCCGACGGTCGACTCGCAGATCGTGACGCTGCAGGGCTCCGGCGCCGACGTTTTCTTCAACATCACCACGCCCAAATTCGCCGCGCAGGCGATCCGCAAGGTCGCCGACGTCGGCTGGAAGCCCGTGCACTACCTCAACCAGGTCTCCGCCAGCGTCGGCTCCGTGCTCAAGCCCGCCGGCCTGGACAAGTCCGTCGGCCTCATCTCCATGCAGTACATCAAGGACCCGACCGACCCCAAGTGGGCCAACGACCCGGCCATGAAGGACTACTTCGCCTTCATGAAGAAGTACCTGCCCGGCGAAGACCCCATGGACGGCAGCGCCACCTACGGCCTCGCCGTCGCGCAGCTCACCGTGCAGATGCTCAAGCAGTGCGGCAACAACCTCACGCGCGAGAACGTCATGAAGCAGGCGGCGTCGCTGAACTTCCAGATCCCGATGGCGCTGCCCGGCGTGATGGCGCAGACGACGGCGGCCGACTTCGCGCCCTTCCAGACCATGCAGCTGGTGAAGTTCGACGGCAAGACCTGGCAGGGGTTCGGGGAGCCGGTGGCGGTGAAGTGATGGCCTAGTCCATCCGCACCGTCCGGAACCCCGCGACGACGTCCCGCCGCTGCGGCTCGAAGAAATTGCGATAACGCACGTGCGAGAGCACCGGCGCCGTGGCCGGCGAGGCGCCGCGCAACACGCGCCGCGTGCCGAACCAGGGACGCGAATAGTCCTGGTAAGGGTGCGGCGCGAAGCCGGGATAGGGCTCGAAGCGGCTCGCGGTCCATTCCCACACCTGCCCCCAGCGGAAGCCCGCGACCGTGAGCGCCGCGCACTCCCACTCCGCCTCGCTGGGCAGCCGGCGGCCCGTCCAGCGGCACCACGCATCGGCTTCGTGGGCATTGAGGTGCATCGCCACCTCTTCCTCGCCCAGGGCCTGCCACGCGCCCTGCCGGAACTGCTCCCAGCCGGCCGCGCTGCGGCGCAGGCCCGCGGGTCGCGGCGCGCGCAACTGCGCGCGCCAGGCGCCGCCTTCCGCCGTCCACCACTGCGCGTCCTCGTAGCCGCCGGCCTCCACGAAGGGCAGGAAGGCCCCCCAGCTCACCGGCTCCGCGTCGATGGCGAAAGGCGCGACCTCCACCGCATGGGCGGGCAGTTCGTTGTCGAACGCGAAGCCCCCCGGGTCCGCGCCCAGGGTGAAGGCCCCGCCCGCCACCTTCAGCTCGCCACTGTGGGCGACGACGGGCGCGGGCCCGTCCTCGCGCAGCGGGATGCCCAGCGCGCGGCCCATGTAGACGGCGGCCTCGGCGTGCATCTGCTCGTGCAGCGCGCACAGCCGGAAGAAGTAGAGCGCGTCGGCGTCGGCGTCCCCCGGCAGCGCATCGAGCTCGCGCAGGGAAGCCTCCAGCGTGCGCTGCAGGTAGTCGGCCGTCCCGTGGGCGTCCGGCAGGGCCAGCTCCCAGCGCCTGCGGTGCGCGACCCGGCCCGAGTCGTACCAGCCGTCGGCCGAGGGCAGCAGCGAAGGCAGCCGCGCGACGGCGGGATCGGCCCGCGCGCCCAGCGCCCGCTGCGGGTTGCGCCCTATCCACCATTCCTGGAACCAGGCGATGTGGCCGAGCTCCCACAGCGGCGGGTTCACTTCCTCGGCATACGGGAGGTGCGGACGCGGCCCGAGGGCGGCGCGGAAGTCCTCCGCCAGGCGCAGCGTGCGCTCGCGCGCGGCGAGCAGCGCGGCGCGCACCACCGGCGCGGCGCCTTCACGCAAAGCCACTGCGTCCGCCGCCCCAGGCGCGCTATAAACCGGCGATGTCCCGTTCCCCATCGGTGGTGATCGTAAGCCCCGCGCTGGCCGACGCCAACAACGGCAACTGGCGCACCGCACGGCGCTGGCAGGAACTGCTGGCCGGCAGCCACGCCGTGCGGATCACCAAGGAATGGCCCGATGCGCAGGCGCAGGGCGACGGCGTGATGCTGGCCCTGCACGCGCGGCGCTCGGCAGCCGCGGTCGCGGCGTGGGCGGCGGCGCACCCGGGACGGGGACTGGCCGTGGTGCTGACCGGGACGGACCTCTACCAGGACATCGCCGTCGACGCGTCCGCCCGGCGCTCGCTGGAACTGGCGCAACGGCTGGTGGTGCTGCAGGAATGCGGACCCGAGGCCCTGCCGGGCGAACACCGCGCCAAGGCGCGCGTGATCTACCAGTCCACCCCGGCACTCGCTCCCCTGCCCAAACCCGACGGTCCGCTGCAGGCGGTCATGGTGGGGCACCTTCGGGCCGTCAAGGCGCCCGAGGTGCTGTGGGCGGCGGCGCGGGCGCTGGCAGGCGGCGACGCTATCCGGATTGCCCACATCGGCGACGGCGCGGCGGAGCCCGCGCTGGCACGGCAGGCCCGCGCCACGGCTCATGCCTGTCCGGGCTATGCGTGGCTGGGCGCCCTGCCGCACGAGGAGACGCTGGCGCGCATCCGTGCGGCCCACGTGCTGGTGCACACCAGCGCGCTCGAAGGCGGCGCCCACGTCGTGATGGAAGCCGTGCGCTGCGGCACGCCCGTGCTGGCGAGCCGGGTGGCGGGCAACGTCGGCATGCTGGGCGCCGGCTACGCCGGCTACTTCCCGCCCGGCGACGGCGCGGCCCTGGCGCAGCTGCTGCTCGCCTGCCGCCACGGGCAGGTGGCGGATAACCCCGCGCAAGGCCTGCTCGCGCGCCTGGCCGCACAATGCGCGCTGCGCGCCCCGCTGTTCGATGCGGGCGCCGAGCGCGCCGCGCTCCTGGCCCTGCTGCAAGAACTGGAAGTCCCCGCATGAACACCACCCCCGCTGCCGAACCCCGCCTCACCTCGCTGTCGCATGGCGGCGGCTGCGGCTGCAAGATCGCGCCCGGCGTGCTGTCCGAGATCCTCAAGGGCACGGCGCGGCTGCCGGTCCCGCCGGAGCTGCTGGTGGGCATCGAGACCGCCGACGACGCCGCCGTGTACAAGCTCAACGAGGAGCAGGCGCTGATCGCGACGACGGACTTCTTCATGCCCATCGTCGACGATCCCTACGACTTCGGCCGCATCGCCGCCACCAACGCCATCTCCGACGTGTACGCGATGGGCGGCAAGCCGATCATGGCGCTGGCGCTGGTCGGGATGCCGATCAACGTCCTGAGCACGAAGACGATCGCCCGCATCCTGGAAGGCGGCGAGTCCGTGTGCAAGGCCGCGGGCATCCCGATCGCCGGCGGCCACACGATCGACTCGGTGGAGCCGATCTACGGCCTGGTGGCGCTGGGCCTTGTGCACCCGCAGCGCGTCAAGCGCAACGCCGACGCGCGCGCCGGCGACGTGCTGGTGCTGGGCAAGCCGCTGGGCGTCGGCGTGCTGTCGGCGGCGCTGAAGAAGGAAAAGCTCGATCCCGCGGGCTACGAACGCATGATCGCGACCACCACGCGCCTGAACACCCCCGGCCCCGAGCTCGCCGAGCTCCCGGGCGTGCACGCACTGACCGACGTCACCGGCTTCGGCCTGGCCGGCCATGCGCTGGAACTGGCCCGCGGCGCCAAGCTGTCGCTCACCATCGACTGGAAGAAGGTGCCGGTGCTCGAAGGCGTGCGGCAGCTGGCGGAGTCCGGCTACGTGACCGGCGCTTCGGCACGGAACTGGGCCGGGTATGGCGCGGACGTGGCGCTGCCGGCGGGGTTCGCGGATGCCGACCAGGCCCTGCTCAGCGACCCGCAGACCAGCGGCGGCCTGCTGGTGTCCTGCACGCCGGAGAGCGTCGAGCAGGTGCTGGAGGTGTTCCGCCGGCATGGGTTCGGGCAGGCGGCGGTGATCGGCCAAGCGCAGGCGCAGGGGGCGGCCCGGCTCAACGTGCGTTGACGCCCTGCGCGCGCGGTGGATCACGCGTCACCCAAACCGCGCCGCCCGGTTCTCCAGCGCCGCAGTCACCGCCTCGCGCTGGTTCGGACTCCCGATCAGCCGCTGCTGCTCGAAGGCCTCCGCCAGCAGCACGCGGGCGGCATCCACCGGCGACGCCGTGTTGAACAGGCGCTTGGCGGCACGCACCGCGTCCGGATTGCTGCCCGCCACCTGCCGCGCCACGCGGCGCGCTTCTTCCAGCGGATCCTCGCTCACCCGCGTGGCCAGGCCCAGCGCCACGGCCTCGCTGCCGGCCACGACCCGGCCGGTATAGGTCAGCTCGCGCGCCACGTCGCCGCGCACGAGTTCGGTCAGCAGCACGCAACCGGCCATGTCCGGCACCAGCCCCCACCTGATTTCCATGACCGCCAGCTGCGCCTGCGGGTGCACGATGCGCACGTCCGCGCCCAGCGCGATCTGCAGGCCGCCGCCGAAGGCCACGCCTTGCACCGCGGCGATGACCGGCACGGGCAGTTCGCGCCAGCCCCAGGCCACCTGCTGCCAGAAGTTGGCCAGGCCATGCGTGCGGGGCACCAGGTCACCGACGCCTTCGCCACCGCCGGCGATGCCCTGCAGGCTGGACTTGTCCAGCCCGGCGCAGAACGCCCGGCCTTCGCCATGCAGCACGACCGCGCGCACCGAGGCGTCCGCACGGACTTGCGCGATGGCGCCGATCAGGGCCTCGAACATCGCGCGGTCCAGCGCGTTCATCTTGTCGCCGCGCACCATCGCCACCTCGGCGACGCCGTGCGCGTCCACGCTGACCCTGACCCGCTGTTCGCCCATCGTCGTCTCCTGTCGCGGCCAGCCTGCATTCTGCGCGAAGGTCAGGCTTCTGACAGCTTGCCCGGCCGCAGCGAACCGCGCCGCGGCGGGCAGTGCACGCAGAACTACCTAGGGCTTTCCCCCCTTTCTGCGGTGTAGCACGCCCACCACCATTGCGCCTTCGACGGGACCGCTGGCGCGGCCCCCGCTACGCCACGCCGGAGGATCGCTACTTGTCCGCTGAGACCATCCTGGAAACCCAGGGCCTGACCAAGGAGTTCAAGGGCTTCGTCGCCGTGAACAACGTGGATCTGCGCGTCCGGCGCGGCGACATCCATGCGCTGATCGGCCCCAACGGCGCCGGCAAGACGACCTTCTTCAACCTGCTGACCAAGTTCCTGCCCCCGACGCGCGGCAAGATCACGTACAACGGCACCGACATCACCAACGAGCGTCCGGCGCAGACGGCGCGCCGCGGCATCGTGCGCTCCTTCCAGATCTCGGCCGTGTTCCCGCACCTGACGGCGATGGAGAACGTGCGCGCGGCGCTGCAGCGCAACCTGGGCACCTCCTTCCACTTCTGGAAGCCGGAGCGCTCGCTGTACCACCTGCACGGCCGGGCGCTGGAGTTGCTGCACGCGGTGGACCTGCAGGACTTCGCCGACGAGCTCACCGTCAACCTGCCGTACGGCCGCAAGCGCGCGCTGGAGCTCGCCACCACGATGGCGCTGGAGCCGGACCTGATGCTGCTCGACGAGCCGACCCAGGGCATGGGCCACGAGGACGTGCACCGGGTGACGCAACTGATCAAGAAGGTCTCCCAGGGCCGCACCATACTCATGGTCGAGCACAACATGAACGTGGTGTCCTCCATCGCCGACCGCATCACCGTGCTGCAGCGCGGCGCCGTGATCGCCGACGGCCCGTATGCGGAAGTCTCGAAGAACGCGCAGGTGATCGAGGCCTACATGGGCTCCGCGGACACCCAGCTGCAGGGAGCGCACTGAGCATGGCCGCCACCGAACTGCTGCGCATCGAGAACCTGCACGCCTGGTACGGCGAATCGCACGTGCTGCACGGCGTGAACATGAGCGTCAACGAGGGCGAGGTGGTCTCGCTGCTCGGACGCAACGGCGCCGGCCGCACCACCACCATGCGTGCAATCGTGGGCCTGACGGGCCGCCGCACCGGCTCCATCCGCATCCGCGGCCAGGAGGCGATCGCGCTGCCGCCGCACCGGGTGGCCAGGCTGGGCGTGGGCTACTGCCCGGAGGAGCGCGGCATCTTCGCCAGCCTCTCGGCCGAAGAGAACCTGCTGCTGCCGCCCGCCATCGCCCAGGGCGGCATGAGCGTGGACGAGATCTACGCCATGTTCCCCAACCTGCAGGAACGCGCCGCGAGCCCCGGCACGCGCCTGTCCGGCGGCGAGCAGCAGATGCTGGCCGTCGCGCGCATCCTGCGCACCGGCGCGCGCCTGCTGCTGCTGGACGAGATCTCCGAGGGCCTCGCCCCGGTGATCGTGCAGAAGCTTGCGGATACCATCCGCACGCTCAAGGCCAAGGGCTACACCATCGTGCTGGTGGAGCAGAACTTCCGTTTTGCCGCACCGCTGGCCGACCGCTTCTACGTCATGGAGCACGGCAAGATCGTGCGTGACTTCGCGCAGGCCCAGCTGCAGGAAAACATGGGCATGCTCCAGGAATACCTGGGCGTCTGACAACATCCGCTTTCACCAAGGAGACCGCAATGAAAATGAAGACTCTCTCGGCCGCACTCGCCCTCGGCTTCGCCGCCGGCGGCGCCCTCGCCCAGGCCCAGACCGGCCCGGTGCGCATCGGCTTCATCACCGACATGTCCAGCCTCTACGCGGACATCGACGGTCCCGCCGGCGCCGAGATGATCAAGTGGGCCATCGAGGACTTCGGCGGCAAGGTCCTGAACCGCCCGGTCGAGTTGCTCACCGCCGACCACCAGAACAAGGCCGACGTCGCCGCTTCCAAGGCGCGCGAGTGGATCGACAGCCAGAACCTGGCCATGCTGATCGGCGGCACCAGCTCCGGCACCAACCTGGCCATGGCCGGCGTGACCAAGGAGAAGAAGCGTCCCTTCATCACCATCGGCGCCGGCTCCTCCCGCCTGACCAACGAGGACTGCTCGCCCTACACCGTGCACTATGCGTATGACACCGTGGCCCTGGCCAAGGTGGGCGGCAGCGCGCTGGTCAAGGCGGGCGCCAAGAAGTGGTACTTCCTGACCGCGGACTACGCCTTCGGCCACTCGCTGGAAGCCGACGCCAGCAAGGTCGTGAAGGAGAACGGCGGCACGGTGGTGGGCGCGGTGCGCCACCCGCTCAACGCCTCCGATTTCTCGTCCTTCCTGCTGCAGGCCCAGGGCTCCAAGGCCGACATCCTGGCCCTGGCCAACGCCGGCGGCGACACCATCAACGCCATGAAGGCCGCCAAGGAGTTCGGCATCACCAAGTCGATGAAGGTCGCCGGCCTGCTGGTGTTCATCAACGACGTGCACTCGGTCGGCCTGGCCAATGCCGAGGGCCTGCAGCTGGCGGACAGCTGGTACTGGAACCAGGACGACGAGTCGCGCAAGTTCGCCAAGCGCTTCTTCGACAAGTACAAGCGCATGCCCTCGTCGCTGCAGGCCGCCGACTACTCCGCCATGACCAGCTACCTGAAGGCAGTGCAGAAGATCGGCACGACCGACGCCGACAAGGTGATGGCCGAACTGAAGTCGATGAAGTACAACGACTTCTACCAGAAGAACGGCCACGTCCGCGCCGACGGCCGCATGATGCACGACATGTACCTGTTCCAGGTCAAGAGCGCCAAGGACTCCACCACGCCCTGGGACTACTACAAGCTCGTGGCCAAGGTGCCGGGCGAGCAGGCCTTCACGACGGTGGCCGAGTCGAAGTGCTCGCTGCTGAAGAAGTAAGAGCATCGAGGTGAAAAGCAGCCGGCCCGCGGCCGGCTGCACCTTCTGATTGGATCCGCCCTTGGAAATCTTCGGCATTCCCCACCAGGCCTTCCTCGGCCAGCTGATGCTGGGGCTGGTAAACGGCGCCTTCTACGCGATGCTCAGTCTCGGGCTGGCCGTGATCTTCGGCCTGCTGGACATCGTGAACTTCGCGCACGGTGCGCTGTACATGGTCGGCGCCTTCGCGGCGTGGATCATGCTGGACAAGTGGGGCGTGAACTACTGGTGGGCGCTGATCCTGGCGCCCCTGATCGTCGGCGCGCTGGGCGTCGTGATCGAGAAACTGTTCCTCAAGAGGCTGTACGGGCTGGACCCCCTGTACGGGCTGCTGCTCACGTTCGGACTCGCCCTGATCCTCGAAGGCGTCTTCCGCAAGCAGTACGGCGTCTCCGGCCAATCCTATTCGGTGCCCGAGATGCTCTCGGGCGCGACCAACCTCGGTTTCATGATCCTGCCGAACTACCGTGCCTGGGTGGTGGTGGCTTCGATCACCGTGTGCCTGGCCACCTGGTTCCTGATCGAGCGCACCCGGCTGGGCGCGTACCTGCGCGCCGGCACCGAGAACGCCAAGCTGGTGCAGGCCTTCGGCGTCAACGTGCCGCTGATGGTGACGCTGACCTATGGCGCCGGTGCCGCCCTCGCGGGCCTCGCCGGCGTGCTCGCCGCGCCCGTCATCCAGGTCACGCCGCTGATGGGCTCCAACCTGATCATCGTGGTGTTCGCCGTCGTCGTGATCGGCGGCATGGGCTCGATCCTCGGCTCGGTCATCACCGGCCTGCTCCTCGGCATCGTGGAGGGCTTCACCCGCGTGTTCTACCCCGAGGCCTCGAACATCGTCGTGTTCGTCATCATGGCGATCGTGCTGATGGTCCGCCCCGCCGGCCTGTTCGGGAAGGAAGCCTGATGTCCACACCCTCTTCTTCCATCGCCGCCGCCGCCGAAATGCCGGTCGACCAGGCCAATGCGGCCATTGCCCGGCACGGCAGCGGCGTGAACAAGGCCGTGCGTTTCACCTACCTGGGCCTGCTGGTCCTGGCCCTGGTCGCGCCCCTGATCGGCCTGTACCCGGTGTTCGTGATGAAGCTGCTGTGCTTCGCCCTGTTCGCCTGCGCCTTCAACCTGCTGCTGGGATTCACCGGCCTGCTGTCCTTCGGGCACGCCGCCTTCTTCGGCTTTGCCGCCTACGTCACGGGCTGGTTCGTCAAGGCGCAGGGCTGGACGCCGGAACTCGGCTTGCTCGCCGGCGTGGTCAGCGCCGCGCTCCTCGGGCTGCTCTTCGGCATCGTGGCGATCCGCCGCCAGGGCATCTACTTCGCGATGATCACGCTGGCCCTGTCGCAGATGGTGTTCTTCCTCTGCCTGCAGGCGCCCTTCACCGGCGGCGAGGACGGCCTGCAAGGCGTGCTGCGCGGCAAGCTGTTCGGCGTGCTGCCGCTGGTGGACGACCGCGTCATGTACTACCTGGTGCTGGCGATCTTCATCGCCTGCTTCCTGGGCATCCTGCGGATCGTAACGTCGCCGTTCGGCCAGGTGCTCAAGATGATCCGCGAGAACGAGCCGCGCGCCATCTCGCTGGGCTACGAGGTCGACCGCTACAAGCTGCTGGCGTTCGTGCTGTCCGCCTCGCTCGCAGGCCTTGCGGGTTCGCTCAAGACGCTGGTGATGAAGTTCGCGACGCTGACGGACGTGCACTGGTCCATGTCGGGCGAGGTCATCCTGATGTCGCTGCTGGGCGGCGTGGGCACTTTCTTCGGCCCGGTGCTGGGCGCCGGGGTCGTCATCGCCCTGCAGGACATGCTGGCCGACAAGGTCGGCGAATGGGTCACCGTCATCATCGGCGTGATCTTCGTGCTGTGCGTGCTCGCCTTCCGCAAGGGCCTGGTCGGCGAGCTGCTGGCCTGGCGCGAACGGCGCAAGGCCGGCGCCGCCCGGCCCTGAGCCGCCCTCACATCTTCGCGAACGAGCGCAGCTCGCTGTACGGCACCACGCGGCCGTGCAGTGGCAGGATGCGCTCCGGGTCCCACCCCAGGCGCTGCACGTTCTGCACCAGGTTGACGTGCAGTGCGTTGGGCTGCGCCGGAGGCGCCGTGTTGGGCGGCGGCGGGGTGAAGGCGTCGGCTTCGACCAGCAGGCGCTCGCGCGGCAGCCACGCCATCATGAAGCCCTCCGCGTGCGGGCTGCCTTCGATGTAGCGGACTTCCAGGGTGCGCGTGCCGTCGCTGAAGGTGCGCGCGCCGTTGACGCCTTCGAGCGTCGCGCGCCGGCCGGAGCGCGCGAGCGCGTCCGGCCGCACGCCGTTGGGCACGGCCAGCGTCTGGCCGAACCAGCCGCGCGCCGGCTCGCTCACGACCAGCGTCGCGCCGGTGGCGGCAGCCGTGCGCAGACCGCCGGCGTGGTCGAAATGATGGTGCGAGTTCAGCACGTAGCGCACCGGCTTGGCGGGCACCAGCCGGCGGGCTTCCGCCAGCACCGCCTGCGCCCGTCCGTCGTACAAGGGGCTCTCGATCAGCACGAGGTGGTCGGCGAACTCCACCAGCACGCTGTTGTGCGAGCCGCCCCCGAGGTGCCAGACGCCCTCGGCGACCTGCTGCGTGTCCACGCGCTCGCTGAAGCCTGCGACCGCCGCGGGCACCGTGCTGTCGAAGGGCGCGTTCGCCTGCACCTCCGTGACGGTCAGGTCCAGCACGGCATGCCCGCCCTGCGTCTGCACGATGCGCGCCGGGAACTTGACGCCACCCCAGTCGCGCCAGTTCGAATACAGCGTGCTGACCGTCGTGTCGCCGCTCACGGGATTCGGCATGACCGAGTCCACGCGCTGCACCAGGCCGTCGGCGGCGATCCATGCGGTCGCGCGGTAGCGGCCGGGCTCGGTGAAATGCACGACCGACTGGATGCCTTCGGAGCGCAGCGTCGCGCCGTTGCGCAGTGCCGCCTTCACCACGCCGTGCGGCGTCGTCCACAGGTCGTGGATGCGGCCGTCCAGCGCCACCGGCGCGGCCGCGGCGGCCTGGCCGGTCACGTTCCAGGCCTGCTCGCCGCGGACCCAGGCGGAGACCCGCTGCTCGCCCGTGCCCATCAAGGGCAAGGCGCCGCCGCCGGTGGGTTCGGCGCGGGCGCGCACCGAGTCCTCGCGCAGCGCCGCATTCTCGTAGTCGATCCAGCGCTGGTAGCCCGACACCGTGATGCGTGGCCAGGCCATGCCGGGCGCGTAGGCCTGGCCGAAGGTGCCGCCGGTTCCGCTGCCGGCATAGCGCAGGGTCTTGAGCTGGCTGCCGCCCATGGCCTGGTCGGCCTGGCGCAGCACGGCCGTGGCGTCGTCGCGGGTCGCGCAGGACGCCAGCAGGGCGGCGGCTGCAAGGGGAAGGAAGCCTCGGCGAAGCATCAAGTTGTCTCCTTGCCAGGAGCCGCCGCGCGCGGGGTGGCACTGGCGGGTTGTCATCCAGGTGATTGGAGGCAGGCGCGCAGCGGCGTTAGTCTGCACCGATTCGAAAGGAGTTGCCATGAAAGACCTGTTTTCGCTGGCGGGCCGCGTGGCCCTGGTCACCGGTGGCTCGCGCGGCATCGGCCGGATGATCGCCACGGGCCTGCTGCACCAGGGTGCGAAGGTCTACATCACGGCGCGCAAGGCCGCCGCCTGTGACGCCGCCGCCCGCGAGCTGTCGGAGATCGGCCCCTGCATCTCGCTGCCCGTCGACGTGTCCACCGTGGACGGTGCCCGGGCGCTCGCCGCCGAGATCGAGCAGCGCGAACCGGCGCTGCACATCCTGGTCAACAATGCCGGCGCCGCCTGGGGCGAGGACTTCGACACTTTTCCCGAAACCGGCTGGGACAAGGTGGTGGATCTGAACCTGAAGACCCCCTTCTTCCTGACGCAGGCGCTGCACGCGGCCCTCAAGCGCGGGGCCGCGCAGCGGCCGGCCAAGGTGATCAACATCGCGTCGATCGACGGCATTTCGGTGAACGCGTGGGAGACCTACTCGTACACGGCGAGCAAGGCGGGCCTGATCCACCTGACCAGACGCATGGCGCTGCGGCTGGCGCAGGACAACATCGTCGTCAGCGGCATCGCCCCGGGCCCCTTCCCCTCGGACATGAACAAGCAGGCCCGCGACCACGGCCAGGAGGTGGCCGAACGGGTGCCGGCCAGGAGGATAGGCAACACCGAGGACATGGCCGGGGCCGCGATCTATCTCGCGTCGCGCGCGGGCGATTACGTGCTCGGCGAGACGATCGTGGTGGACGGCGGGGTGACGATCGCGCGGGGGTGAAGCACAGCCATTTTGTTGCGGCCTCGCGCCGCAAGCCAATGCGGCGCGCGATCGAGCGCGGCATGGATGCCGGCGCGAGCCGGGATGGCCAGGCTCAGCCCCGGGCCGACAAGCTCTCGAGCGTGTAGTTCTGCGGCCCGCGGCTGGCGATCTTGATGGCGCCCACCTGGTTGCCCAGTTGCGCGCAGCGCGCCAGGCTCCAGCCCTGCTCCAGTCCATGGAGCAGCGCGCCGCGCCAGGCGTCGCCGCAACCGGTGGGGTCGACGATCGCCGCGGGCTTCTGCGCCGGCACCAGCGTCTTCTCGCCGTTGACCCACACCTCGCATCCTTCGCCGCCGAGCGTCACGACCAGGCCGTTGACGCGGCGCGAGATCTCGGCGCTGCTCCAGCCGGTGCGCTCCGACAGCATCTTGCCCTCGTAGTCGTTGACGGTGACCCAGTTCGCCATCTCGATGAAGTTGGCCAGCTCCCAGCCGTCGAACATGGGCAGCCCCTGGCCCGGATCGAACACGAAGGGAATGCCGGCGGCCTGGAACTGCTCGGCGTGCTGCAGCATCGCGTCGCGGCCGTCCGGCGAGATCATCCCCAGCTTGATGTCGGGCCGCGCCTGCACCTGCACCTTGTGCGCCTGCATCATGGCGCCGGGATGGAAGGCGGTGATCTGGTTGTTGTCGCGGTCGGTCATGATCATCGCCTGCGCCGTGTAGGTGTCCTCCACGCGCAGCACGAATTCGCCCGCGATGCCCAGGCTGTCCAGGCGTTGCAGGTACTCGCCGCCGTCGCTGCCCACCGCGCCCATGGGAAGGGGCGTGCCACCCAGCAGCTTGAGGCTGTAGGCGATGTTGCCGGCGCAGCCGCCGAAGTCACGGCGCAGGCTGGGCACCAGGAAGGACACGTT
The DNA here is from genome assembly GCF_057784995.1 of Ramlibacter sp. G4-7. Lineage (NCBI taxonomy): Bacteria > Pseudomonadati > Pseudomonadota > Betaproteobacteria > Burkholderiales > Comamonadaceae > Ramlibacter > Ramlibacter sp. G4-7. The sequence goes on along the minus strand of NZ_JBYNTT010000004.1, from coordinate 254,654 downwards.
CAGGATGTGCAGCTGGTCCGGCAGGATCTGCTCGGCGAAGCGGCCTTCGAAGGACATGATGGTGTCGAAGGCGAGGGATCCGCAGATGACGGCGGCCATGGTGGTCTTTCTGGAGTTCAGGGATAGAAGGCGAGCAGGCGGTAGCCGGCGACACGCGCCGCCCCGCCGGTGCTGAGCACCACGCCCACGGTGCGCGACCACTCGCCCGCGGCGGGGATCACGCCCTGCGGCGCGCCCAGCTCCGCCGGGGTGATGACGCGGCGCGCGAGTGTCTGGTCCAGGGCGTCGGTGACAGTCAGCTCCATCGCGGGAGCGGCGACCTGCACGCTCGCCGTGTTGCGCAGCGTGAAGGCCAGGCGGTAGGTGTCCCCGCGCAGCCGGTTGAAGCCGGAGCTGTCGATCACGATCGCCTCGATCTGGCGGGGCGCGGAGAGCGTGCAGTTCATGAGCGCGCACATGCGCTCCAGCACCGGCCTCAGCCCGGGCTGCGCGAGCGCGAGCCGATCGCGGTCCTGGTACGCCACCTGCCAGGCGAGCAGGGCACCGAGCAGGAACACCAGCCCCGCAAGCACCATGCGCACGACGGGCCGGCGCCAGTACGCGCGGCGGCGGCCCTTGCGGACGAAGGAAACATCCGGGACCGCGTCGTCGTCATCGTCATCGTCGGGATCGACACCCGAAGGCGGCATCAGGTCCTCGGGCAGGATGTGGCTCTCGTTGCCGGGCTCCGCGTCCTCGCCCAGGTCCTTGAGCGAGAGTTCGGGCCGGCGGAACACGAAGGGCGCGTCCAGCGGCGAGGGCACGAGCGTCTCCTCGATCGGCTCGTCCTCGAAGAAGTCGGACGGCTCCTCGGAGCGGTCACTGGTCTGCGGCGCGTCCGCCGGCTCCCGCGGCAAGAGCTCCGCAGGCCGTGTCTGGAGGTCAGCCGGGACGGTCGCAGGCTGGTCGGCCGAAGGCCGGCGCAGCAAGGCCTCCAGCGGGACCGACGAGCTCGCGGCAGCGTTGAACGGCGCCGCTGCGGCCGCGGTGGGCGCCGGCGTCGGCGTCTCCGTCGGCGTGGGTGGCGCCAGCGGCGTGTCTTCCAGCTCCGCGGAGCGGGTCGCCTGGGCCTCCGGCAGGTTGCCGAGCACGGATTCGTCGCTCAGGTGCGCCGTCGCGTCGAACACCTCGCTGCAGTGCCCGCAGCGCACCCAGCCCTCGGAAATCTTCAGCTGGTCCGGCACGACACGAAACATCGTGCCGCAGGCGGGACAGCTGGTGATCAGGCTCATCAGCCCGGCATTGTAGGGATGCGGCTCAGGCTGCGGCCGTCATGAGGATCCAGCCGTCCTCTTCGTCGCTCACCTGCAACTGGCAATACGGGGCGTAGGCCGCCTTCAGTTCGTCGGCCTGGCGCGAAAGGATGCCGGCCAGCACCAGGTGGCCGCCGGGGGCGACGTAGCTGCGCAGCAAGGGCGCGAGCACCTTCAGCGGCGTGGCCAGGATGTTGGCCAGCACCGTCCCGTACGTGCCGCTCGCCAGTTCCGGCAGGCCGGCCGCGAGGTGCACGCCGTTGGCGCGCGCGTTGTCCTCGGTCGATCGGACGGCGGCTTCGTCGATGTCGACGGCATCCACCGAGGCGGCGCCGAACTTGGCCGCGCCTATGGCCAGGATGCCCGAGCCGCACCCGTAGTCGAGCACGCGCTGGCCTTGCGGCGCATGCCGCGCGATCCAGCGCAGGCACATGCGGGTCGTCGGATGGGTGCCGGTGCCGAAGGCCAGCCCCGGGTCGAGGCGGATCACCTCGCGCGCCTGCGCCGGCGGCTCGTGCCAGGTCGGCACGATCCAGAAGCTGGGCGTGATTTCCACGGGGGCGAACTGCGACTGCGTCAGGCGCACCCAGTCCTCGTCCGGCACCGGCTGCACGCCGAGGATCCGGCACGCCTCGAAGAAGTCCTGCGGCGCGAGCAGCCGCGCCGCGTCCTGCGCCTGGGCTTCCTCGGCGAACAGCGCGATCACCACCGACCGCTGCCACCCTTCCCGCGGTGGCGGCAGGCCCGGCTCGCCGAACAGCGCCTGCTCCGCCGGCGTCTGCGCGTCCGCATCCTCGACCGAGACGCTCAGCGCATCGAGCGCCTCGAGCGCATCGCTCACGGGCTCGACGCGCTCCTCGGGGCAAAGCAGCCGCAGTTCAAACATCACTTCGCCGCCGGGCCGCCCCAAGGCGAAGTGCGCCCCCTCGGGGGGTGGCGACGACACGAAGTGCGGAGACTGGGGGCACCATGACTTAGCGCTTGTGGTGCTTCAACCACTCTTCGAGGTAGTGGATGTTGGTGCCGCCGTCCATGAACTTCGCGTCGACCATCAGCTCGCGGTGCAGCGGGATGTTGGTCTTGATGCCTTCCACCACCGTCTCGCCCAGCGCGCCGCGCATGCGGGCCAGCGCCTGCTCGCGGGTGTCGCCGTGCACGATGATCTTGCCGATCATGGAGTCGTAGTTGGGCGGCACGAAGTAGTTGTTGTACACGTGCGAGTCCACCCGCACCCCGGGGCCGCCGGGCTGGTGCCACAGCGTGATGCGCCCCGGCGAGGGCACGAAGGTGTAAGGGTCCTCGGCGTTGACGCGGCACTCCAGGGCATGGCCGCGCAGCACGATGTCGCCCTGCTTGAAGGGCAGCTTCTCGCCGGCGGCGACCTTGATCTGGGTCTTCACGATGTCGATGCCCGAGATCAGCTCGGTCACCGGGTGCTCCACCTGCACCCGCGTGTTCATCTCGATGAAGTAGAACTCGCCGTTCTCGTACAGGAACTCGAAGGTGCCCGCGCCGCGGTAGCCGATCTTCCTGCAGGCGGCCGTGCAGCGCTCGCCGATCTTCTCGATCAGCTTGCGCGGGATGCCCGGGGCCGGCGCCTCCTCGATGATCTTCTGGTGGCGCCGCTGCATGGAGCAGTCGCGCTCGCCCAGGTAGACGGCGTTCTTGTGCTTGTCCGCCAGGATCTGGATCTCGATGTGGCGCGGGTTCTGGAGGAACTTCTCCATGTACACCGCCGGATTGCCGAAGGCGGCGCCCGCCTCGGCCTTCGTCATCTGCACCGAGTTGATCAGGGCCGCCTCGGTGTGCACGACGCGCATGCCGCGCCCGCCGCCGCCGCCCGCCGCCTTGATGATCACCGGGTAGCCGATCGCCTTGGCGATGCGGCGGATCTCCACCGGGCTGTCCGGCAGCTCGCCTTCGGAGCCGGGAACGCAGGGCACGCCGGCCTTGATCATGGCCTGCTTGGCCGAGACCTTGTCGCCCATGATCCGGATCGATTCCGGCGTCGGGCCGATGAACTGGAAGCCGCTCTTTTCCACCCGCTCGGCGAAGTCCGCGTTTTCCGACAGGAAGCCGTAGCCCGGGTGGATCGCCTCCGCGTCGGTCACTTCGGCCGCGGCGATGATGGCCGGCATGTTCAGGTAGCTTTGCGGGGAGGCCGCCGGCCCGATGCACACCGCCTCTTCCGCCAGCTTCACGTACTTGGCCTCGCGGTCGGCCTCGGAGTAGACCATCACGGCCTTGACTCCCAGTTCGTTGCAGGCCCGCTGGATGCGAAGCGCGATTTCGCCGCGGTTGGCGACAAGGATCTTTTTAAACATTCGTTGTCTCGCGGCGAATCGCTGGCGGGCGAAGCAGCAACGCGCGAGCGCCGCGGTCCGCCACCAGGATTTCCTTGAACATTTCTTATTCGATGACGAACAGCGGCTGCCCGTATTCGACGGCCTGGCCGTTCTCGCACAGGATCTCGATGATCGTGCCGCTCTTGTCCGCTTCGATCTCGTTGAGGATCTTCATCGCCTCGATGATGCAGACCGTCTCGCCTTCCTTGACCTGGCTGCCCACTTCCACGAAGGCCTTGGCGCCCGGGGACGCGGCGCGGTAGAAGGTACCCACCATGGGCGACTTGACGGTGTGGCCCCTGACCGCCTCGGGCGCCGCGGCGGGCGCCGGAGCGGCGGCGGCGAGCGCCGGCGCGGCGGCGGCTTGCTGCGGGATCATCATCGGCGCCGCCACCGCCTGGGCAGAGGCCGGGCCGCCCTTGACGATGCGAACCTTGCCTTCCGCCTCCGTGATCTCCAGTTCGGACACATTCGATTCCGACACCAGGTCGATCAGCGTCTTGAGCTTGCGCAAGTCCATGGGGTTCTCCTGCCTCCTTGAAAGAGACGCGAATTTACAGCAAATTCCGCCTTCTTCGCTCTTTCCGCAGGATCGAGCGTCAGGTTTGGCAGTCGTTCGTGCTTTGCAAACGACGCGCAGCTGGCGTGGCGTGACTTTCAGGCAGGCGCCAACCAGGCTTTCAGGTCCGCCTCGGTGACGCGGCCCATTCTACGCTGCCGCACGCGCCCATCCGCCGCGAACAGGACGGAAAACGGCAGGCCGCCGACGTTGTTGCCCAGGTTGCGGGTCAGCTCCGTGCCCTCGAGCCCGGCCAGCCCGATGGGGAAAGTCACCGGTGCGCGCTGCAGGAACTTGCGCACCGAGGACGGCTGATCGATCGCAAGGCCGACCACTTGCCAGCCGTTCGCTGCATGTTGCCGGTAGAAGGCATCGAGCAGCGGCATCTCCTCGATGCAGGGCGCGCACCAGGTGGCCCAGAAGTTCACCAGCAACGGCTTGCCTTTCAAGGAGGCCATCGCCAGCTGCGTGCCTTGCGGCGTCTCGAAGGACAGCGTCCACAGGCGGGCGTCCGCCGCGGTGGTCACCGGCGCCTCGGCTTGCCGAAGCGCGGCGAACCCCGCGCCGGCGGCTGCGGCGGTGAGCGCCACGCCGCCCACCAGCCACTGCCGGCGGCGCGGGCCGTTCGGACGCGCAAGCGTCTGGTCATTCATGGGGGGAGTCCTCCACCAGCGCGCGCACCGCGGCCAGGTCGCCCCGTGGGGTGCGGCCCTTGCTGTCCGGTTTCAGTGCACCGCGCAGGTCGTCGTGGTCGTAAACGAGCAGGTGCACGCCGATGGCCTCGCCCAGCTCGCGGCTCACGCTGGACAGGCTCAGGGCCTCGACGGAACCTCCGTTGAAGCCGGTCACGGTGCGCGGGGTGTAGTCCACGTTGTGTTCGATCAGCTTGATCTCGGCGGATTTCGGGTCGTCGCAAAACAGCTGCACATAGATGTCCGACAGGCGCGTGGCCGTGCCGTGCCACACCGCGCCGCCCAGGTGGGGCCGGAACTCCGCCAGCCGCTCCATCCAGGTGAGCGCCAGCCGCCGCAGGGCCTCCAGTTCGGCCGGCTGCGTATCGGCACAGAACACCGAAATGTACTCGCGCACCGCGTCTTCGACGGCGTCGTTGTCCGGGAGGGCCGAGCGCGCGGGCAGCCCCAGCTGCTTGACCGCGCGGCGCTTGGCCGGCCCGTATTCCAGACCCTCTTCCACCACCAGCCGGGCGGCGGTGGCGGCGATCTCTGCCTGCAGGGTGTCCATCGGGTGCATTCTGCATGGACGCGGGTGTCCCGCGCCCCTAGAGTGCCTTCGTCCACCCTTCCGGAGTCCGGCATGCAAAGCACGATGATGACCACGCCGCTCTCGCTCAACCACCTGCTGGAGCGCGCGGGGCAGCTGTTCCATCGCAACGAGATCGTCTCGCGCCTGCCGGACAAGTCCCTGCGCCGGCACACCTACGGCGACTTCTACCGGCGGACCCGCGCGCTGGCGTCGGCCCTGCAGCAGCTCGGGCTGAGGAAAGGCGAACGCGTCGCCACGCTGTGCTGGAACCACCATGCCCACCTGGAGTGCTACTTCGGCATTCCGGCGGCCGGGGGCGTGATGCACACCTTGAACCTGCGGCTGTCGCCGGACGAGATCGGCTGGATCGCGGGCAACGCCCAGGACCGCTTCCTGGTCGTCGACGACGTGCTGCTACCCCTGTACCGGCAGTTCGCGGGGCTGCACCGATTCGAGAAGGTGATCGTGTTCCCCTTCTCCGGCGCGCCCGTGGCGGGCGAGTTCGCGAATTATGACGCCCTGCTGGCCGACGCCGACCCGCAGGCGTTCCGCTACGCCGCGCACGGCGAGGACGACCCGGTGGCCATGTGCTACACCTCCGGCACCACGGGGCGCCCCAAGGGCGTCGCCTACTCGCACCGCTCCACCATCCTGCACACGCTCGTGGCGAGCCTGGGCGACTTCTGGGGACTGCGCGGCACCGATGTCGTCATGCCGGTCACGCCCATGTTCCACGCCAACAGCTGGGGCATGCCTTACGGGGCCGTGATGATGGGCGTGAAGCTGGTCTTCCCCGGCCCGCACCTGCACCCGGAGGACCTGCTGGACCTGATGCAGATGGAGCCGCCGACGCTCTCCCTGGGGGTGCCGACGATCTGGATGAGCCTGATCCAGACCTACGACGCCTCGCAGCACGCCGACTCGCCGCACCATGGCCGCTGGACGCTGCCCCGCGGCATGCGTTCGCTGGTGGGCGGTGCTGCCGTGCCCGAGTCGCTGATCCGCGCCTTCGACCGGCACGGGATCTGGATCGAGCAGGGCTGGGGCATGACCGAGACCTCGCCCGTGTGCACGATCTCCTATCCGCGCGCGGAGCTGCGCGGAGCGGACGAGGCGGAGAAGTACCGACGCGCCGCGATGGCCGGCGTGCCCGTCCCCCTGGTCGACCTGCGGGTGATCGGCGACCAGGGCGAGCAACCCTGGGACGGCCGGAGCGTGGGCGAGATCCAGGTGCGCGGGCCCTTCATCACCGGCAGCTACCACGAGGTCCCGGTGAGCCCCGAGAAGTTCACGGCCGACGGCTGGCTGCGCACCGGTGACGTCGCCAGCGTCGACGAACTCGGGTTCGTGCGCATCACCGACCGCACCAAGGACCTGATCAAGTCCGGCGGCGAGTGGATCTCCTCCGTCGACCTGGAAAACGCGCTGATGGCCCACCCGGCGGTCGCCGAAGCCGCCGTCATCGCCATCCCCGACGAGAAATGGAGCGAGCGGCCGCTGGCCTGCGTGGTGCTGAAGAAAGCGGCCGACGCGGGACCGGCCCACCTGAACGAGCACCTGTCGAAACACGGCTTCGCCAAATGGCAGCTGCCCGAGCGCTACGAATTCATCGACGCCGTGCCCCGCACGTCCACCGGCAAGTTCTGGAAGCTGAAGCTGCGCGAGCGGTTTCCGCGCTGAAAGGGCCGGCATCCGGACGCAGCAGGCGCACAAGTGGCGCAGAGGACGCAAAAAATACCCTACTGAAATCTTCTGCGCCCGGCGCGTGCGGAAGCCGGGGCTTGCGGCCCGGGATAATCGCGCCCCATGCACATTCACATCCTCGGCATCTGCGGCACGTTCATGGGAGGACTGGCCGCGCTCGCCCGCGAGGCGGGGCATCGGGTCACCGGCTGCGACGCGGGCGTCTATCCGCCCATGAGCGACCAGCTGCGCTCGCTTGGCATCGACCTGATCGAGGGCTTCGGGACCGAGCAGCTCGCGCTCAAGCCGGACGTCTGGGTCGTGGGCAACGTGGTCTCGCGCGCGCGCCAGGCCGACGGCACGCCCAGGTACCCCTTGATGGAAGCGATCCTGGACCAGGGCCTGCGCTACACGAGCGGCCCGCAGTGGCTGGCCGAGCACGTGCTGCAGGGCCGGCACGTGCTGGCGGTCGCGGGCACGCACGGCAAGACGACCACGACGTCCATGCTCGCCTGGATCCTCGAACATGCGGGCCTGCAACCCGGCTTCCTGGTGGGCGGGGTGCCGCTGAACTTCGGCGTGTCGGCGCGCCTGGGCAACCTGGCCCGGCCCTTCACGCCTTTCGTGATCGAGGCCGACGAGTACGACACCGCGTTCTTCGACAAGCGCAGCAAGTTCATCCACTACCGCCCGCGCACGGCGATCCTGAACAACCTGGAATTCGACCACGCGGACATCTTCGACGACCTCGCGGCGATCGAGCGCCAGTTCCACCACCTCGTGCGCACCATCCCCGCCAGCGGCCGCATCGTCACCAACGGGCTGGAGGAGAGCCTCACCCGCGTGATGCACCAGGGCTGCTGGAGCGAGGTTCGCACCTTCGGCAGCGCCGTGAGCGACTTCCGTGCGGAGGGCGAGCCGACCAAGTTCGACGTGCTGGAGCAGGGCCACCGCGTGGCGCAGGTGCACTGGGACGTGGCCGGCGTGCACAACCAGCTCAATGCGCTGGCCGCCATCGCCGCCGCGCAGCACGTGGGCGTGACCCCGGCCACCGCCGCCGACGCCATGCGCGAGTTCCGCAACGTCAAGCGCCGGATGGAAGTGCGCGGCGTCGCCAACGGCATCACCGTCTACGACGACTTCGCGCACCACCCGACCGCGATCCGCACCACCATCGACGGCCTGCGCCGCCAGGTCGGGAGCGCGCGCATCCTGGCGGTCTTCGAGCCGCGCAGCAACACGATGAAGCTCGGCACGATGAAGGCGCAGCTGCCCTGGAGCCTGGAGCAGGCGGACCTGTCCTTCTGCCACGCGGGCGGCCTGGGCTGGGACCCGCGCGAAGCGCTGCAACCCATGGGCGCCAAGGCACGCGTGGTGCAGACCATTCCCGAGCTGGTGGACCAGGTGAAGGCGGCGGCGCGCCCCGGTGACTATGTCCTGTGCATGAGCAACGGTGGCTTCGGCGGCATCCACGCGAAGCTGCTGGAGGTCCTCGCGCAGTGAGAGGACGCGGCTAGCTGGGGTCGGGCATCAGCGGCAGCGGCGCCGTGAGGTCGTTGTACGGCCGCACCGGCAGCTCCGACGCCCGCGGCGTGGAGTCCATGACGGAGAAATAGGCGCCCTGCTCCGGCAGGACCGAGTCGCGCGCACCCCGGCCGGCGGTGGCGACCGCCCGCTTGGGGTTGGAGGTGATCGAGCCCACCACGTACAGCGCCGACAGCACCCGCGCCAGCGGCTCGTCGCCCAGGCCGGTGGCGTGCTGCAGGCCGTTGAAGTTCATGCCAGGGTGCGACACCAGTTCGCGCATCACCAGCAGGTGCGCGTCCTTCATCTGGCGCTGGGGCAGGCGCGGCGGCCGGCGGAAGAACAGCGCCTGGCTGCGGTAATGCGGCGGCAGCAGGTCGCGCTGGCTGCGCTGGGCGTACTGCCACATCACCTGCGACACGCTGGCGCGCGGGTAGTTGGGCGGGATGGACACGCCGCCGTGGTCGCGGATGCACCAGCTGGCGTCCACGAAGTCCTTGCTGGTCACGCCGGGCATGACGGCGGCCCCGAGCTTGAGGTCGACGACGGCGAGCAGGTGGCTGTCGCGCAGCACCTCCCAGGAGCCGGAGTTCAGGCTGGGTTGCTGCTCGGCGATGCTGGAAGCCAGCGCGAACTGGGACAACAGGGTCTGCAGCCAGCCGGCGAACTGGTTCAGGACGGCGACCGAGGCGGCCTTGTCCATGAGGTTGAAGGTGACGGCAGGCTTGAAGCCCGGCGCCGTGATGGGCTGGGAGAAGGCCACCGGCCGGTCGACGTCCGACAGCGCCAGTTGAACAGAGCGACCCGAAGGCACGGCCGGCTGCACGCGCAGATGCTCGTTGGCCATCAGCAGCGTCCGGCTGCCTTCGAGCCACCAGGCATCGGCGTCCGCGAACGCACCCAGCTCCCAGCGCGCCCGTACCGAGCTCGCTGCCGCCGCGACGTCCGCTGCTGCCTTCTGCTGCGCCTCCGTATACCCCGCCAATCCCAGGCGGAGCACGGGGACTTCATTGGTCATGTGTTCCTCCTCGGACTCCCTTGCGCCCCGAGTAGAAACCAATATACCGATGGTGTTACGGTATGTAAATACTCTTTGTGGAGTATCTCCTCAATTTCCTCGCCTTTTCCGCACTGCCTGCGCGAGGACCCCGAGCACGTCCAGAGACTCGCTCCAGCCGATGCAACCGTCGGTAATGCTTTTGCCGTACTCGAGCGCCTGGGGATCGTCCTTGCCCGGCGTGAACTTCTGCGCACCGGGCTTGAGGTGGCTCTCCACCATCACGCCGAAGATGCGGCGCGAGCCGGACGCGATCTGGCCGGCGATGTCCTGGGCGACCTCCACCTGCCGCTCGGGCTGCTTGCTGCTGTTGGCGTGGCTGCAGTCCACCATCAGCGCCGGCGGCAGCTTGGCGGCTTCGAGCTCGCGGCAGGCCGTGGCCACGCTCTCGCCGTCGTAGTTGGGCGCCTTGCCGCCACGCAGGATGACGTGGCAGTCGCGGTTGCCATTGGTCTGCACGATGGCGACCTGCCCGTTCTTGTGCACCGACAGGAAGTGATGGGGCCGCGCCGCGGCCTGGATGGCGTCCGTGGCGATCTTGATGTTGCCGTCCGTGCCGTTCTTGAAGCCGATCGGCGCCGACAGGCCGGAGGCGAGCTCGCGGTGCACCTGGCTTTCGGTGGTGCGCGCGCCGATGGCGCCCCAGGCGATCAGGTCGCCGATGTACTGGGGCGAGATCACGTCCAGGAACTCGCTGCCGGCGGGCAGCCCCAGGCGGTTGATCTCGATGAGCAGCTGGCGCGCGATGCGCAGTCCCTCGTCGATGCGGTAGCTCTCGTCCAGGTACGGGTCGTTGATCAGGCCCTTCCAGCCCACCGTCGTGCGCGGTTTCTCGAAGTACACGCGCATCACGACTTCCAGCGTGTCCGCGTACTTGGTGCGCGCCTCCTTCAGCTTGCGCGCGTACTCCAGCGCCGCGTTCGGGTCGTGGATGGAGCACGGGCCCATGATCACCACCAGCCGGTCGTCGGTGCCGGCCATGATGTCGTGGATGCTGCGGCGCGTGCCGCTGATCAGCGTCTCCACGGGGGTTCCGCTGATGGGGAAGAAACGGATCAGGTGTTCGGGCGGCGGAAGCACGGTGATGTCCTTGATGCGCTGGTCGTCGGTCTGGCTGGTCCTGTCGACGGGGTGCGCATGCCAGGCATCGCTGGAGGCGGAGGCTTTCGGGCTCATGACGTGCTTTCGGTGGGGATGGTTTTTTCGCGGGCCCAAGAAAAAACCGCCGGGGGTGCCGGCGGTTTTTCGAGGTTCTTTGCGTGTGTCGCGGGTACGCTCAGATCTCTCTTCCGCCGGGGGCGCTGGAGAACCAAAAGTAGCCAAAAAAGAAGGCGCGAACGGGACGCATGGATTCAATGTAGCACAAGCTGCTGACAGCGCCCAGGGCGCTGCGGCCACGCGTGGCTTCAGCGCCGCAGCCTGTGCCACCACTGGCGCGCGCGTTCCTTCTGCGGCTCGGTGGGCGCGCCGAAGTCGGAGCTGCCACCGTCCTCGCGCTCCAGCCACTGCTCGTACACGTCCACCAGCAGCGTGCCCTCGCCGAGGGTGCGCCAGGTGATCAGCGTGAACTCCTCGGACGTCACCTGCAGCTCGCCGGCCCAGGGATCGACGTCCAGCAGCCACTGCCCGATCAGCACGCGGAAGTTGTTGAGGGCCTGCAGGTAGCCCGCGTATTCGTAGAGCCCGCGCCAGCTCAGGCCCAGGTTCACCACGGCGCTGCGGTGGTCGCGCAGCACCGTGAGCATGTCCATCAGCAGCGGGGCCGCGTAGTCGCGCCGGCGGCTCAGGCGCAGGCCCGCGGCGACGCCGTCGGCCTGCAGCGCGAGCTGCTGCATGCCTTCGGACAGCATGCGGCTGTCCTCGTCGGCCAGCTGGCTGCGCAGCAGGTTGCTCAGCTCGCCGAAGGACAGGCTGCGCAGGTGCGGGGGCATCAGCGAACTGGAGGGAACCGTGTGCATGGAACGAGCGCCTCGGGGGAGCGGAGTATCGGCCGCCCGTGGCTGCCAATGAAGCCGGCCGCCCCCAGGCGGCCGGTTTGGCGGACCGAACGGCGCTCGCGCCGACCGGCGGAGCCTGCCCTCAGGCCGTGCCGCCGACCGTCAGGCCGTCGATGCGCAACGTCGGCTGGCCCACGCCCACCGGCACGCTCTGGCCTTCCTTGCCGCAGGTGCCCACGCCCGTGTCCAGCTTCATGTCGTTGCCGATCATGGACACGCGCGTCAGCGCATCCGGCCCGTTGCCGACGATGGTCGCACCCTTGACCGGGTAGAGGATCTTGCCCTTCTCCACCCAGTACGCCTCGCTCGCCGAGAACACGAACTTGCCCGAGGTGATGTCCACCTGGCCGCCGCCGAAGTTGCTGGCGTACAGGCCCTTGTCGATGCTGGCCACGATCTCTTCGGCCGACTTGTCCCCGCCCAGCATGTAGGTGTTGGTCATGCGCGGCATGGGGATGTGGGCATAGCTCTCGCGGCGGCCGTTGCCGGTGGGCGCCACGCCCATCAGGCGCGCGTTGAGCGAGTCCTGGATGTAGCTGCGCAGGATGCCGTCCTCGATCAGCACGTTGCGCTGGCTCGGGTTGCCCTCGTCGTCGACGTTGAGGGAGCCGCGGCGGTCGGCGATCGTGCCGTCGTCCAGCACGGTCACGCCGGGAGCGGCCACGCGCTGGCCGATGCGGCCGGAGAAGGCGCTCGATCCCTTGCGGTTGAAGTCGCCTTCGAGGCCGTGTCCCACCGCTTCGTGCAGCAGGATGCCGGGCCAGCCGGGGCCGAGGACGACGGTCATCTCGCCCGCGGGCGCGGGGCGCGACTCCAGGTTGACCAGCGCGGAGCGGACCGCGTCATCCACATAGGACTGCAGTTGCGCCTCGTCGAAGTAGGCCAGGCCGAAGCGGCCGCCACCGCCGCCGGAACCCATCTCGCGGCGGCCGTTCTGCTCGGCGATGACGGTGACGGACAGGCGCACCAGCGGGCGCACGTCGGCGGCGATCGTGCCGTCCGCCCGGGCCACCATGACCACGTCGTACTCGCTGGCCAAGCCCGCCATCACCTGCGCGACGCGCGGGTCCTTGGCGCGTGCCATCTGCTCCACGTGCTCCAGCAGCTTGACCTTGGCGGTGCTGTCCAGCGTGCCGATGGGGTCCACGCCCTGGTACAGCGAGCGGCTGCCGGCGACCTGCTGGGCCGGCACCTTGGCGCGCGCGTTCTTGGAAGCCGCCGCGATGGAGCGCACCGTGCGCGCCGCATCCAGCAACGAGGCTTCGGAGATGTCGTCGGAATAGGCGAAGGCCGTCTTCTCGCCGCTCACCGCCCGCACGCCCACGCCCTGGTCGATGCTGAAGCTGCCGGTCTTGACGATGCCTTCTTCCAGGCTCCAGCCCTCGCTGCGCGTGTACTGGAAGTACAGGTCGGCGTCGTCCACGCGATGCACGCGGATTTCCGCCAGCGCACGGGCCAGGTGCGTTTCGTCCAGCCCGAAAGGCTCGAGCAGCAACGCCTTGGCGGTGGCCAGGCGTTCGATGGTGGGTTCGCGGGAGATCATCGACCCATTGTAGGGGTCCGCTCCTGTCCCCGTGGCACGACAGGACTCGCCCGCCAGCACGCCGGCGACGACGTGCTCACGCGGTCCTGAACAGCTCCAGCAGGATGGCGTCGTCGAGCCCGGCGCGGCCGGTGGCGACCGCGCGGGCAAAGGCCTCGTGGGCCAGCGCACCCAGTGCCGCATCGAAGCCCGCGGCGCGAGCGGCGTCCAGCGCCAGTCGCGAGTCCTTGTGCAACAGCGTCACGTGCGCCCGCGGTGCATAGTCGCCCGCAAGCGCGCGCCGCATCCGGTCGGATGCTATCCAGCTCTGGCCGCTGGACTGCTCGATGACGTCGAGGGTGCGGGCGGGATCCAGCCCCAGGCGCTCGGCCAGTGCGATGGCCTCCGCCGCACCCGCGAGGTTGACCGCGGCGAGCAGGTTGTTGACCAGCTTGGTGCGGGCGCCGTCGCCGGGCCGGCTGCCGACATGGAAGAGCTTGCTGGCCAGGTCCTCCAGCAGCGGCAAATGCGCGGTGAACACGGCCTCCTCGCATGCGACCATCAAGCTCATGGTCCCTTCGCGGGCGCGCGCAGGCCCGCCCGACATCGGCGCGTCGATGGCGACGTGTCCGCCGGCTTGCAGGCGCTGCGCGAGCGTCGCCGCATCCGCAGGCGCGATGGTCGGGCACAGCAGGACGGCCCGGCCGGGCGGCAGGGCCGCCGCCGCACCGTGGGGGCCGAACAGCACCTGCTCGGCCTGGCCGGCATCCACCACGCAGACGATCAGCGCGCCGGCACCGCGCGCGGCGTCGGCGGGCGTGGCAGCGGCCGCAGCGCCGATCCGCACCAGGTCCTCGACCTTCCCGGAGACCAGATCACAGGCCTGCACGCGCCAGCCGCGCGCGAGCAGGCGGACGGCCATGCCGCCTCCCATGTTGCCGACCCCGACGATGCCCACCGTCCTGTCCATCCCTGCGCCCCCTTGCGGCCTGCCGCGTCCAAGTCCACCATGGCTGCGGCGCGATTATGTGGCGCACGGCGGCCGCCACCGGGCATCCCCCATTGAGCAGAAGGCGCGGCGCAAAGGACCATCCATACTGCAGGGCCGAACCTGGCGAGCCGAAGTACGAGAGGGAACGACGTGGTGCAGACCCCCGGGGCCAAGGCGCCCCGAGAAGAAGTCCAGCAGCGCTTGCTGGAACTGCTGGCGGAGCAGAGCCGGCGCGTGCCCATCGCGGTGGGCTGCCTGCTGGTGGTCGTCGCGCTCATGGCGGGACACCGCATGCCCGCGTGGATTCCCGCGGTCTGGCTCGCGGCGGCCATCGCGGTGCTCTTCGCCCGGCGCTACTGGCTCGGCCGCCTGCCCACGCAGCTGGAGCTGCCCACCCGCGAGCGCGTGCGCAGGGCCGTCATCCTGAGCTTCGTCAACGGCTGCACCCACGGCCTCATGCTCGCCGCCTTCCCGGTGCTGCCGGACGCGGAGCGCTCCTTCTTCACCTTGCTGGTGCTGGGGCTGTGCACCGGCGCCGTCGGCACCACGGTGGGCCACAGGCGCATCTACCTGGCCTATCTGCTGCCCGCGGCGGGAACGCTGCCCGTGTGGTGGTGGATCAACCCGGGCGGCCCGCCGGCGGGCTGGACCGAGCTGTCGCTCTCGCTCCTGAGCGCCCTGTATCTGTGGCTGCTGGTGGGCCTGGCGAACAACGCCTGGCGCAACTTCAGCGAGTCGGTGCAGATCCGCTTCCAGGACGAGGACAAGACCGCGCAGCTGCGCGAGGCGCTGGCGCAGGCGCAGCAGGCCAACCAGGCCAAGACGCGCTTCCTCGCCGCGGCGAGCCACGACCTGCGCCAGCCCCTGCACACCATCGGCCTGCTGGTCGCCGCCCTGTCGCTGCGGCCCATCGAAGGCCGCGACCGCGAAGTGGTGGATCTTCTCAGCCAGGTCACGGTGGCCCTGTCCGAGCAGCTGGACCAGCTGCTGGACATCTCCAAGCTGGATGCCGGCGTCGTCGAGCCCGACAAGAAAGTCGTCGACCTCGGCGAGATGCTGCGCATGCACCACGCCGAGATGCGCGCCGCCATCGAGGAGAAGGGCCTGCGCCCGGTGATCGATGCGCCCACCGGCGTGCGCTGCTGGACCGACCCGGCCCTGGTGCTGCGCGTGCTGCGCAACCTGACGGAGAACGCCATCAAGTTCACGTCGCAGGGCCACGTCGCGCTGCGCTTGCGGGTGGCAGACGGCATGGGCGTGATCACCGTGGAGGACACCGGCCGCGGCATCCCGCCCGAGGAACAGGCCATGGTCTTCGAGGAGTTCTACCAGATCGACAACCCGGAGCGGGACCGCACCAAGGGGCTCGGCCTCGGGCTGTCCATCGTGCGCCGCCTGTGCACCCTGCTCGGGATCACGCTGGACATGCAGTCGGTCGAAGGCCGCGGCACGAGCATGGTGCTGAAGGTGCCGCTGGAGACCATGGGTGCGCTCGCACCACCGCGCCGGCAGGACCTCTCCAGCCAGAGCTTCGCCGGCCTCACCGTGCTGGTGATCGACGACGAGCGCTCCGTGCGCATGGGCATGCGCGTGCTGCTGGAGGAGCTGGGTTGCCGCTGCATCGAGGCGTCCTCGATCGAGGAAGCGACGCGCGAGGCGCGCAACGCCCAGCCGGACGTGGTCCTGGCCGACATGCGGCTGCGCAACGGCGACACCGGGATCGCGGCCATCGACAGCATCGTGGCGGCCATCGGCGAGACGCCGGCTGTCCTGATCAGCGGCGACACCGCGCCGGACCGCTTGCAGGAAGCGAACCGCGCCGGCATCAAGCTGCTGCACAAGCCCGTCAGCCTGCCCACGCTGCAGGCCGAACTGGGGCGCATCCTGAACGAGAAGGGACCGCGCCATGAATCCGCCACCCGACCCTGAACCCACGGGCACCGCGAAGCGCTCGCCCCACAGCCTGCGCTGGCTCTCCCAGGACTACGGCGTCCTGCGGCAGGAAGCGCGCGGCGGCACCGTCCACGACGTGGTCATCGTCGGCAGCGGCTATGGCGGCGCCATGGCGGCGCACGCCTTCGCCGGCCTGCAGGACGCCGGGGGCCGGCCGCTGCGCATCTGCGTGCTGGAGCGCGGCAAGGAATACGCCCCGGGCATGTTCGCCTCCAGCCTGCAGGAGCTGCCGCCGCACGTGCGCGTGCACCGCAGCGGCCGCGGCAAGGGGCTGGGCCGCGCCGACGCGCTGCTCGACCTGCGGGTCGGCCCCCACGTGTGCACGCTGGTGGGCAACGGGCTGGGCGGCACCTCGCTCATCAACGCCGGCGTCATGGAGAAGCCGCGCTGGCTGCACGGGCAGCCGGTGCCGCCGGCCCTGAAGCGCGACCTGGAGGACGAGGCCTTCCTGCGCGAGGTGAAGGACGCCCTGCACGCCACCGGCACGCTGGCCGACGACCATCCCCGCCTGCAGGGCCAGCGGCTGCCCAAGTCCGAGGCCTTGTGGAAGGTCGCGCGCAATTCCGGCCTGCGCTTTCGCAACGCGGAGATCACGGTCCAGACCCGCGCCGGCGATCCCGACGTGCCCGCCTGCACGCTGTGCGGCGACTGCATGACCGGCTGCAATGTGGGGGCCAAGCGCTCGCTGGACACCACCGTGCTCGCGCGCGCGCAGGCTGCCGGCGTCGCGCTCTACACGGGCGGCACCGTGCTGAAGGTGGTGCCGGACCCCGAAGGCGGCTGGGTGCTGCACACCATCTACACCGACCCCTCGCTGCGCGAGCGGCACGGCGCGCAGGAAGTGCGCGCGCGCAAGGTGGTGCTCGCCGCAGGCACGCTCGGCAGCACCGAGATCCTGATGCATTCGCGCGCCACGCTGCCGCTCTCGCGCCGGCTGGGCTCCGGCTTTTCCTGCAACGGTGACAACCTGCTGGCGGTGCAAGGCGCGCTGCGGCCGACGAACACCAGCAGCAACGAGTGGCAACCGCTGCGCGAGCGCAAGGTCGGGCCGACCATCACCGGCGTCGTGGAGATCCCGGGCGGCCCGCTGCTGCAGGAGTTCTCGGTGCCGGCGCCGCTCAAGCGCCTGTTCGACGAGACGGTCACCACCGCACGCCTGCTGCAACGCCTGCCGCGCTGGCCCTTCCGCACGCCGGGGCAGCGCCGTCACAAGCTGGACAGCATGGCGGTGGACCCGGACGCCATGGAGCGCACGCTGCTCGTGGGGGTCGTCGGGCACGACGAGGCACAGGGCCGGATCGTGGTGCCGGACGGGGCCGGCTCCGAAGGCGCGGCGAGCATCGAGTGGTCCGCCGTCCGCGATTCGCCGATGATCGAACGGGCCTACGAGCGCGCGCGCGAGGCCCTGGCCGCCGCGGCGCCGCCGGGCGCCGACATCCTGCCCAACCCGCTGTGGCAGCCGCTCCCACCGAAGATGGCCTCCCTGGTCAAGGAGCGCGGGCCCGTCCTCACCGTGCACCCCCTGGGCGGCTGCGGCATGGGCAGCTCGCACCTCGACGGCGTGGTCAACGAGTTCGGGCAGGTGTTCCGCGCGGGCGAGGACGCGGCCGCGGTGTACGAGGACCTGGTGGTGCTGGACGGCTCCATCCTGCCTTGTTCTGTCGGCGCCAATCCCGCGCTGACGATCGCCGCCATCTCGCTGCGTGCCGCGCGCGCGCTCGCGCGCCGCTGGGGCTGGGCGGGTGCGCGCGAGGCCGGCGCCGACGCCCGGATGTACGACCGCCTCGTGCGCGAAGCGCCGCTGGCCGCCGCGCCGCTGCAGCTTGCTCCCACGCAGCCGGCCGGCGCGCGCACCCGCCCCGAGTACCGCGCGCCGGAGGCGTGCACGCCGCGCCAGCCCCGCCCCACCGAGGTGGAGCTGGTCGAGCGCCTGTGCGGCGCAGCCGGTGACCAGGGGCAGTACTGGGTCGAGCTCACGCTGTACTACGGCAAGAAGTCGCTGACCGAGCTCACCGGGCAGGCGGCGCGCACCGTGCAGCTGGACCCGGGGGACTCGTGGATCCGCATCTACGACCATCGCGGCGATGCCCGCCGGCGCCTGCTCACGCTGAGCGAACCGGACCGCCGCGCGCAGGCCTTGTTCGAAGGCCGCGTGGCAGGGTCGCTCACGATCGCCGAGCCCCTGGCCGGCGCCGCGGAACCCGTCTACGCCCTGGTGGCGGCGCATGCCTGGTTCATGAACCGCGGCCGCCGCGAGCTGTGGGACTGGCTGACGGGCAAGCGCGACGCCCGCTTCGACATCGGCGCCTTCTTCGGCTCCGCCGGCCGCGCCGGCGAACGGCGCGTGTTCCGCTACGAGCTGAAGGTGCAGGAGGCGGCGGGGCCCGCGCGCCAGCTGCTGCCGGTGGGCACGCGCATCCGCGCCAGCAAGTGCCTCACCTACGGGCTGCGAAGCAATCCCTGGCGGCAGCTGACCGAACTGCGGCTGCACGGCTTTCCCCTCGGCCCGGCCGCGCCCGTCCTGCGCGTGGACGGCCGCTTCATCGCCAGGCAAGGCGTGCCCCTCCTGCGCGTGACGGACCAGGAGAACCAGGTCGTCGCGCTGGCCGACTTCGCCTCCTTCGCCCTGTGCTGGGTCCGCATGCTGGCGAGCATCCACCTGTGGTCCTTCCGCGCCCCCGATCCCGCCCCGCCGCGCCAGCGCCAGTTGCTCCCGGTGGCGATCGCCGGCGTCCCCGCGCCGGTGGTGACCGAGCTGCCGCTGGAAGATCCGGGCTCCCCCGTGGCGGCCTGCGTGCGCCTCACCCGCTACCCCAATCCGGGCCGCCGGCCGGTCGCCCTCATCCACGGCTACAGCGCGAGCGGCAACACCTTCACGCACGAGGCCATCCCCGAGCCGCTGGCGCGCCACCTGTGGAACAGCGGCTGCGACGTGTGGGTGCTGGACCTGCGCACCAGCGCCGGCATGCCGACGGCGCTGCAGCCCTGGAACTTCGAGGACGCCGCCTTCGCCGACCTGCCCCGCTCGATCCAGCACATCGCGCAGGCCACCGGGCAGCGCGTGAGCGTGTTCGCCCACTGCATAGGCGCCGTGATGCTGTCCATGGCGCTGCTGGTCGACCCCGACGCACTCGTGCGCCCGGCCAAGGGGGCGAACGACGCAACCGTGCCGCGCCGCTTCGTGCCGGAGCTGCGCCGGCTGAAGGACAACATCGAGCGCATCGTGCTCTCGCAGAAAGGGCCCATGCTGGTCTACTGCGACGACAACGTGCTGCGCGCCTACTTCATGCGCGTGCTGCGCAAGCTCGTGTTCCCCGACGACTACCAGTTCGAGGTCGCGCAGCAGCCCACGCTGGCCGGCGGCCTGCTGGACCGCCTGCTCGCGACACTGCCCTATCCCGACGAGGAATTCGCGCGCGAGAACCCGGCCATCCCCTGGAAGCGCACGCCCTGGGCGGGCTTTCGCCACCGCATGGACGCGCTCTACGCGCGCGACTTCACGCTCGCCAACATCGAGGACCGCACGCTGGAGGCGATCGCCGACCTCTTCGGGCCCTTGAACCTCGACACGGTCGCGCAAGCCATCCACTTCGCCCGGCGCAACACCATCACCGACGGCTCGGGCCGCCTCTTCGATACCAGCGCGAGCGTGCTGCGGGCGCGCTGGCCGCTGCGCGGCACCGTCAGCATCCACGGACGCGACAACGGGCTGGTGGACGTGAAGACGGTCGATGCCATGCGCTCGCAGATGGCGTATGCGGGCATTCCTTACCAGGCGATCGAGATCCCCGGCTACGGCCACCAGGACTGCCTGATCGGCCGCCACGCGGCCCGCGACGTGTTCCCGCACATCGCCGCCAACCTCTGAGGCGCCCATGGAACCGCTGTGGAAACTGCCGCCCTGCGAGCTGAGCCCCACCGCCGAGGGCGGCTGGGCCGTGCAGTCCGAGGAAGGCTTCGGTGCGGCGCTGGCCGTGTTCGCGCCGCTGCGCCACGACGGGCAGTGGCGCGTGGCGATCGGCGACGAGGAGACGCTGGAGCTCACGGAGGTGGACGACCGCACCTGGACGCCGCTGCGGCTGCCCGCGGTTCCCGCGGCCACGCACTTTCTCTGCATCGTGCGCTACGACCACCCTGCCGACCATCCCGGCAGCAGCTGGTTCCAGCTGGAAGTCGCCGACGCGCCCGGCCCGCGCCAGGCACCCGGCTGCACCGTCGCCGGCGCGGAACTGCGGCAAGGCCTGGAGCGGGTGCGCGCCGAACTGCGCGATCGTTTCGAGCTCTACCTCGTCCCGGCCAGGTCCCGTCCGCTCGCGGCCGCCCGCAGCATGGCCGCGCCGGCGGCGACGCCCGCGTCGCTGTGCTTCGCCTTCGCGAGTTGCCAGTACCCCGCGGGACTGCTGGACCGCCCGGTCGCGCATGGATCGTTCGACCGGCTGGCGGCGCACCTGAAGACACCCGGCGCGGCGACGCCCGAACGCCTGCTGCTGCTCGGCGACCAGGTCTACACCGATGCGACCTACGGCCTGGTCGACCCGGCGCGCATCGACGATCGCTACCGCATTCCCTACGAGGACTTCACCGACCGCGAGAACGGCCCCTTCGCGAAGCTGCCCCAGACCTTCCTGGCCCTGCGGCGCATGACGCCCGACGACCACGAGATCCAGGACAACTGGGAGCCCACGACCGGCCCCGATGCGGTGCGGGACACGGCGCTGCAGGCCTACTGGAAGTACCAGCGCCGCGCACCCGCGCAGCGCCGCGTGTGGTCCGAGGAGCAAGGGCCCGGCTGGCGCCTGTTCCTGGCGGACAGCCGCACGCAGCGCGACCCGCGCGACGAGGACACGGTGGCGCACGCGCTGCTGCTCGGCCAGGAACAGACCGACGCTCTCGAGGAATGGCTGCGGCACTGCGACGGCGGCCACCTCAACATCGTGAGCACCGCCGCCATGCTGCTGCCGCGCACGCGCCTGAACATCGACGAACCCCTGTACCTCGATGGCTGGCCGGGGTACCCGGCCTCATTGCACCGGCTGCTGGCGCTCCTGTGCGAGCGCAAGGTCCACAACCTCGTGTTCGTGTCGGGGGACGCGCACCTGGCCTGCGACGCGCGGGTGCAGGTCACGCGCCCCGGCAGCGACCGGCACGCGAGCTTCGCCTCGCTGCACGCGCCGGCCCTGTACGCGCCCTACCCCTTCGCCAACGAGGACGAGGCCAACCTGCTGCTGCAGGACAGCTTCGAATTCGCGGTGGACGGGCAGCACTACCACTGCAGCGTCTCGGCCCAGGTGCTGGCCGAAGGCGCCAACGGCTGCGGCCTGCTGCGCGCCAGCCGCCACGAGGACCGCTGGTGCGTGGCCTACGACGTGCTCTGAGGCGTGCTGCGACCTTTGCGGGCAGCCACTAGGAAATGCGCACGCCCTGCTCCGCGGCCATGTAGACGGCCTCGGTGCGGTTGCGGGTGCCCAGTTCCTGGTAGATCGCGCGCAGGTGCGTCTTGACCGTGCCGTCGCTGATGCCCAGCTGGCGCGCGATCAGCTTGTTGGAGTTGCCGCGCAACGCGGCGCGCAGCACGTCGGCCTGCCGCTCCGTGAGCATGGGAAAGGCGTCGCGCACGTCCCGCGTCTGGATCGGCGCCAGGCTGCCGGTGGGCAGGTAGACGCCGCCGTCGGCGATCGTCTTGACGGCCGTCATGAGCAGCGCCGGCGGCGAGTCCTTGGGGATGAAGCCCGCGGCGCCCAGGTCGATGGCGGTGCGCACCAGTTCGGCATTGCGGTCGCCCGAGAGCACCACCACGCGGGTCAACGGCGCCGATTCGCGCAGCGCCTCCAGCGCGCGGGCGCCGGCCAGGCCTTCCATGTGCCAGTCCATCAGGATCAGGTCGAAGGTGCCGTCCCGGGTCACGTCCACCGCTTCCTCGGCCGAGCCGGTCAGGGTGACTTCCATGCTGGCATCCAGCTTCTCCAGCAACAGTCGCAGCCCCTCCCGGAACAGGGAGTGGTCGTCGCACACCAGAACTCGCATCAAAGGCCTCCTTTCGCCCGTACTGCCGGATAGCGGGGGACCCGTCCAACCTCGACACCGCGTGATCATGCGACGGCGGCCCGCAGGCGGCCTCTCCCAGCCGGGAGAGGCCGCCGGCACCCGTCAGGTCTGCACAAGGCGCTTGGACTTGGAGATCGACATCAGGATGCCCAGGCCCATGCCCAGCGTCACCATCGCCGTGCCGCCGTAGCTGATGAAAGGCAGGGGCACGCCCACCACGGGCAGGATGCCGCTCACCATGCCCATGTTCACGAAGGCGTAGGTGAAGAAGATCATGGTGACCGCGCCCGCGAGCAGGCGGGAGAACAGGGTCGGCGCCTCCAGCGCGATCGCCAGGCCGCGCAGCACCAGGAACAGGAAGCTGGCGATCAGGAACAGGTTGCCCAGCAGGCCGAACTCCTCGGAGAAGGCGGCGAAGATGAAGTCGGTGGTGCGTTCCGGGATGAACTCCAGGTGCGTCTGGGTGCCCTGCATGAAGCCCTTGCCGAAGATGCCGCCCGAACCGATGGCGATCATGCCCTGGATGATGTGGAAGCCCTTGCCCAGCGGGTCCTTGGTCGGGTCCAGCAGGGTGCAGATGCGCTGCTGCTGGTAGTCGTGCAGCACCGGCCAGCGGACGCCGTCGGCACACAGCGCGCCCTCGAACAGGACGATCAGCGTGACGCCGACCAGCCCCAGCACCAGCGGCGGGATGATCAGCTTCCAGGACAGGCCGGCGAAGAAGATCACCGCCAGGCCCGCGGTCAGGACCAGCACGGCGGTGCCCAGGTCGGGCTGCTTCATGATCAGCCCGACGGGCAGCGCCAGCAGCAGCATGGCGACCATGAAGTCCAGCGGCCGCAACTGGCCTTCCCGCTTCTGGAACCACCAGGCCAGCATGAGCGGCATGGCGATCTTCAGGATCTCGCTCGGCTGGATCACCACGCCCAGGTTGACCCAGCGCTTGGCGCCCTTTTTCGTGATGCCGAAGACCGCCACCGCGACCAGCAGCGCCACGCCCAGGGCATAGAGGGGCACGGCGAAGCTCATCAGGCGCTGCGGCGGCACCTGCGCCACCACGAACATGATGGTGGCGGCCAGCAGCATGTTGCGTCCGTGGTCGACGAAGCGCGTTCCGTGGTCGAACCCGGAGCTGTACATGGTCAGCAGCCCGGCACAGGCCAGCAGGAAGACGGCGAAGGCAAGGGGCCCGTCGAAGCCCTGCAGCATGGGGGCCATGCGCAGGCGCAAGGAGGGTTTGTCGAATACGGCGGCCATGGGGAATTATCCTCCGCGGCTCCTCCCAATGGCCGTGGTGCCGCCGAGCCCGGCTGTTACGATGCCCCGAGCATGAAGATCCTGGTCGTCGACGATCACCCCCTCTACCGCAGCGGCGTGGTGTACACGCTGCAGAACACCGGCATGGGGGTGGAGGTCGTCGAGTGTTCTTCCCTCGCCATCGCGTTCCAGCGGCTGGACGAGGGCCTCGCGGTCGACCTGATGATCCTGGACCTGCAGATGCCCGGCTACCAGGGCCTCGACTCCGTGCGCGAGGTGCGCAACCGCCGCCCCGACGTGCCGGTGCTGGTGCTTTCGGGCAACGAGGACCCGGCGGTCGTGCGCGAATGCATAGACCTCGGCGCCTTCGGCTTCGTGCCCAAGTCGGCGCCCGCCGACCAGTTCAACGCCGCGCTGCAGCTGGTGCTGTCCGGCGGGGTGTACCTGCCGCCCACCAGCCTCAGCGTCGGCTCGCCCGCGACCCGGGCGCAGCAGGATGCCTGGGGCCGCCTGGGCGCGCACCTCACCGAGCGCCAGCGCCAGGTGCTGCTGGGGATCGTGCAGGGCAAGCCGAACAAGGTGATCGCACGCGACCTGGGCCTGTCCGACACGACGGTGAAGTCGCATGTGGCGCACATCCTGGATGCGCTGGTCGTCTCCAACCGCACCGAAGCGGTCTACGCCCTCGCCCGCGCCGGCCTGAGCCTGCGCGACCTGCAGGCCTCGTCGAGCGGCGCGCCCTACTAGCGCGGGAATGCGGTGCGCAGCGCGGCCAGCAGCCGCTCGGGCGTGATCGGTTTCTGCAGCACCGGCAAGGCCAGGCCGCGGTCGGCGATGTCCGGCTCGCCCGAGACGATCCAGGCCGGCACCGGCCCGTAGGCGGCGCGCACGGCTTCCACCGCATCCACCCCGGTGCCCTCGCTGAGCCGGTAGTCGGCCAGCATGAGGTCCGGTGGGCCGCTGGAACTGCCAAGCACCTTCATCAGCTGGCCCAGCGAGCTGCCCTGTGCGACGCGAGCGCCGGCATCCAGCAGCCACTCGCACAAGGCGTCCCGCGCCAGCCGGTCGTTCTCGACGACGGCCACCAGGCGGCCGCGCAGCAGGTCCGCGCCCTGGTCGGCCAGCGCGGCCGGCTGGCGCTGGTCTTGCGCCGCCAGCGGCAGGCGGATGGTCACCATGGTGCCGCGGCGCGGCTCGGATTCGATCTTCAGCGGCAGCTGCATCAGGTCGGCCATGTGGCGCGAGATCGCCAGCCCCAGGCCGATGCCTTCGGCCTCCGCCACCGTCGCCGAGCGGCCGCGGAAGAACGCGTTGCAGGCCTGGGCCAGGTCCTCCGGCTCCATGCCCACGCCCTCGTCGGAGACGCACACGACCACGTCGAGCCCCTCGATATGCACCTTCAGCACGATCTCGCCGACCAGCGAGTACTTGGACGCGTTGTCCAGGAAGTTGCGCAGCATGCGCTCCAGCAGCACGGGGTCCGCCGACACGGTGCAGGGGCCCGGCAGCTCCATGCGGAAGCGCAGGCCGCGCGCCGCGCACTTCTCGGCGAAGCCGGACACCGCCGCGGCCAGCAGCTGCTCCAGCTGCACGGGCTGCACGACGGCGCGCATGGTGCCGGCGTCGATCTGCGCGAAGTCCACCAGGTGCCGGAACATGCCGTCGATCGATTCGCCCGTGCGCACGATCTGCTGCGCCATCGCGTCGCGCCGCATCGGGTCCGTGGAGCGGCGGAAGATGTCGGCCAGGAACAGCAGCGCCTGCACCGGCTGGCGCAGGTCGTGGCTGGCCGCGCCCAGGAAACGCGAACGTGCGCGCTGGGTCTCCTGCTGGCTGGCCAGCGCCTCGCGCAGCTGCCGCACGAGCTTGGCGTTCTGTTGCGCGGTGTGCACCGTGTCGCGCAGCTGCGACTGCACGATCAGCGCCAGCCGCACGAGCAGGGGGGCGCCGAACACCATGGACATCGCGATCAGCAGCAGCTCGCGCGGCGTGCTGTGTCCGATCCAGCCGATGAAGATCGTCGCCATGCTGGCGGCCAGGTAGACCGCATAGACACGCGGCTGCACGGCCAGGACGGACACGGCGACCGTCAGCCAGCCGCTGATGATGATGGTCAGCACGCTCAGGTCCGGCTGGGCGATGAAGCGCGCGAACAGGGGCACGGCCAGGCTGCCCAGCCAGCTGGTGGCGGCGCTCACGACGGCGATGCGGCGCAAGGTGCCTGCCGTGGGGCCGTCGCGCCCCAGCAGGTGACGGAAATAAGGCTGGCGCAGCGTCATCGCCGCGAGCAGCACCACGAACCAGGCGGTGTAGACCAGCCAGCCGGCCGCGGGAACGAACATGACCCCCAGGACCACGCCGATGACGAGCGCGGTCACGCCGCCTGCCCGCGTCTGCGACAGGATCACCTCCAGGCTGGTCTTGACCAGCTCGGCCGACGCGTCCGCGGCGGCCGTCCCTGCCACTCCTTGTTCTGCCAACTTCCACTCCGGGGTAAGAGTTTGGCGTAAGCGCGGATGGTTCTGCAATTCGTAACGGTTGCCCATCTACCATCCGGTGGATGGACGCAACACACCTGTTGTATTTACACGGCTTCCGGTCGTCCCCCCGCTCCTTCAAGGCGCAGAGGATGGCCGCCGCCGTCGCCGAGCGCCATCCCTCCGTTGGATGGTGGTGTCCCCAGCTGCCGCCCTCGCCCCGGGAGGCGATGGACATGGTCTGGGACACGGTCCGGCACTGGCCGCGCGAGCGCATGGCCGTGGCCGGCTCGTCCCTGGGGGGCTTCTACGCGACCTGGGTGGCCGAGCGCACCGGCTGCCGGGCCGTGCTGCTGAACCCGGCCGTGGACCCGGCGCGGGACCTGCAGGCCTACATCGGCCCGCAGACGGCCTGGCACGACCCGAACGAGCGCTTCGAGGTGAAGCCGGAGTTCATGGAGGAGCTGCGGTCCCTCGAATGCGGGCCGGTGCGCCACCCGGAGCGCTATTTCGCCGTGATCGCCAAGGGCGACGAGGTGCTGGACTGGCGGGAAATGACCGGGCGCTACCCGGGGGCCCGGATCAAGCTGCTGGAGGGCGGCGATCACGCGCTGTCCGACTTCGACGCGCATCTGGACGAAGTGCTGGGGTTCCTGCGGCTTGCGTGACAGGCCCTGCACCGCGAAGGCGCGGTGGTCGCAGGGGAATCGGAGCTTTCTGTCGTGAATGCCTGCCTGCCCTGTGCGGCCCTGTGCGTTCCCGGCGCCTCTGCGGTGGGGGCTGCCCCGCATGGGACAATCGGGAATGTTCGTTCTGTTTGAAGACGCCGGGAAGTTCCTGGCCGGCCGGGTGCTGTCCGAGACCGACAGTTCCGCCCAGGTCGAGCTCGAGTCCGGCAAGCGGGTCAAGGCCAAGGGGGCCAACATCCTGCTGAAGTTCGAGAAGCCGCAGCCGCAGGAAATGCTGCGCGAAGCGCAGGCCCTCGCCGCCGACATCGACCTGGACCTGGCCTGGGAGTTCGCACCCGAGGAGGAATTCGGCTTCGCCGACCTCGCCCGCGACTACTACAGCGCCCAGGCGACCGTCGCCCAGCAGGCCGCCGCGCTGCTGCGCCTGTTCGAGGCGCCGCACTACTTCCGCCGCGCCGGCAAGGGGCGTTTCCGCAAGGCGTCCGCGGACATCCTGCAGCAGGCGCTGGCCGGCATCGAGAAGAAGAAGCAGCTGCAGGCGCAGATCGGCGCCTGGGCCGCGGAGCTCGCCTCGGGCAGTTGCCCGCCCGCGATCCGCGAGCAGCTGTACCGCATCCTCTTCAAGCCGGACAAGAACGCGCCCGAATACAAGGCGGTGGTCGAGGCCTCGCGCAGCACCCACGAGGCGCCGCTCGCCCTGCTGCAGAAGGCCGGCGCGATCACCTCGCCCTACCAGTTCCACTGGAAGCGCTTCCTGCTGGAATACTTCCCCAAGGGCACCGGCTTTCCGCCGGTGAGCGCCCCGGCGATCAAGGACGAACTCCCGCTCGCGGCCGTGCAGGCCTTCTCGGTCGACGATTCCAGCACCACGGAAATCGACGACGCGCTGTCCGTGCAGGGCCTGGGCACCGGCACGGTCACCGTGGGCGTGCACATCGCCGCGCCCGGCCTGGCGATCCAGGCGGGCGCGCCGCTGGACCAGGTCGCGCGCCAGCGGCTGTCCACGGTCTACATGCCGGGCCACAAGATCACCATGCTGCCGGACGACGTGGTGCAGGCCTACACGCTGCAGGAAGGCCGCGATTGCCCGGCCGTTTCGCTCTACGTGCAGTTCGACGAGGCCTCCCTGGAGGTGAAGTCCAGCGAGACCCGCCTGGAGCGCGTGCCGATCGCGGTGAACCTGCGGCACGACCAGCTCGATGCGCACCTGCCCGAAGCGTGGCTGGACGACCCGGGCGTGCCCGGCCCCGACGTGCCCGAAGCCGCGCAGCGTTTCCGCGCCGAGCTGTCCTTCCTTTTTCGCCTGGCCAGGCAGCTCAAGGCGCAGCGCGAGGTGGTGCGCGGCAAGCCGGAGAACTTCAACCGGCCCGATTACAACTTCCGCGTCCCCGCGGCCGGCGAAGGGGGCCCGCAGGGCGACGAGGCGGTGGAGATCAGCGTGCGCCGGCGCGGCGCCCCGCTGGACCTGATGGTGGCCGAAGCCATGATCCTGGCGAACAGCACCTGGGGCCAGTGGCTCGCCGAGATCGGCGTTCCGGGCATCTACCGCAGCCAGGCGAGCCTCGCGCCCGGCGTCAAGGTGCGCATGGGAACCAAGGCCTTGCCGCACGCCGGCATCGGCGTGAAGGCCTACGCGTGGAGCACCTCGCCCCTGCGCCGCTACACGGACCTGGTGAACCAGTGGCAGATCATCGCCGCGGCCCGCCATGGCCGCACCGCCGCGCTCGCCGCGCCCTTCAAGCCCAAGGACGCGGAGCTGTTCTCCATCATCTCCGCCTTCGACGCGGCCTATTCCGCGTACAACGGCCACCAGGCGGCGATGGAGCGCTACTGGACCCTGCTGTACCTGCAGCAACAGGGCGTGCGCGAACTGGAGGCGACCGTCTTCAAGGAAGGCCTGGCGCGCGCCGACACCCTGCCGCTGGTGCTGCCGGTGCTGGGGGGCGACCTGCCCCGCGGTGCCCGCGTGCGGGTGCGCCTGGGCGAGATCGACCTGATCACGCTGGACGTGAGCGGCACCGTCGTGGAGCGCCTGGACAGCGCGCCGGAAGCGGCAGTGTCGGCAGAGGACGACACCGACGAGGAAAGCGTCGCCGGCCCGATTGCGATCGCGGTGGATGTCACGGACACTCCCGAAGAGGAGGCCCCAGCGGCATCGGCGGCGGCGAATACCTGAGCGTGAACCTGAAGTCCCTGAGCACCCTGCACATCGCAGTGGGCGTATCCGTCCTCGTGCACGCCGCCCTGCTGGCGGTGCGCATCGTCGACCCCGAAGGGTTCAACCGCGTCTTCCAGGACACCCCGCTGGAGGTGATCCTGGTGAACGCCCACAGCAGCGAGAAGGTGGACAAGGCGCAGGCGATCGCCCAGCGTTCGCTCAATGGCGGCGGCGAGGCCGACAAGGGCCGCGCCACCTCGCCCCTGCCGCCCTCGGCGCTCACCAGCTTCGGCGACGCCGCCGAGGACGAACACAAGAAGATCGAGGCGATGCAGGAGCAGCAGATGCTCATGCTCGCGCAGATCAAGCGCACGCTCGCCGCCATGCCGCCGGCGGACCCGAAGGAGGCGCGCAGCAACCCGGAAGCGGCCGCGCGCGAGGACAAGCGCCGGCACCTGATGAAGCTGCTCGCGGAGATCGAGAAGCGGATCAACGAGGAAAACGCCCGGCCCAAGAAGCGATACATCAGCCCTTCCACGCGCGAGGAGGTCTATGCCGTCTACTACGACACGCTGCGGCGCAAGATCGAGGAGCGCGGCACCGTGCACTTCCCCGAGCTCGCCGGCAAGAAGCTGTACGGCGAGCTGACCATGGTCGTCACGGTCAACCACGACGGCCGCGTGCTGGACACGGAGGTGGTGGAAACCTCCGGCAACCGCATCCTGGACCGCCGCGCCGCCACCATCGCCCGCGCGGCCGGCCCTTTCGGCAGCTTCAACAAGTCCATGCGCAGGCAGGCGGACCAGATCGTGGTGGTCTCGCGTTTCAAGTTCACGCGCGAAGACGTGCTGGAAACCAAGCTCACCAGCCACTGAGACAATCGCTGCCGTGGACCGATATTGCGTCATGGGGAATCCCGTGGACCACAGCAAGTCGCCGTGGATCCACGCGCGCTTCGCCCAGCTCACCGGCGAAGCGGTGGACTACGGCAAGCGCCTGATCGGGCTGGACGAATTCCCGCAGGCGGTGCGCGCCTTCGTCGCCGAGGGCGGCAAGGGCTGCAACATCACCGTGCCCTTCAAGTTCCAGGCCGCCTCGCTGGTCACGCGCCGCAGCGCCCGCGCCGAACTGGCCGAGGCCTGCAACATCCTGAGCTTCCGCGACGGCGCCATCCTGGGCGACAACACCGACGGCATCGGCTTCGTGGCGGACCTGGAGCGCAACGCGGGCGTGCCGCTGGCCGGTCGCGACGTGCTGCTCCTGGGCGCCGGCGGCGCCAGCGCGGGGGTGCTCGGCCCGGTGCTGCAAGCGCGGCCCGCCAGCGTGGTCGTCGCCAACCGCACGGTGGCCAAGGCGCAGGCCCTGGTGCAGCGCCATGCGGCGCTGGCTGCGTCGCTGGAGATCGCGCTCACCGCGAGCGGCCTGGACGAGGTGGCCGGCCCCTTCGACGTGGTGGTCAACGGCACGGCCAGCAGCTTGAGCGGCGGCACCGTGCCGGTGGATGCCCGCGTGCTGAAACCGGGCGCCCTGGCCTACGACATGATGTACGGCGCGGCCGCCGAGGGCTTCCTGCGCTGGGCGCGCGCGCATGGCGCGACCGGCCGCGACGGCCTGGGCATGCTGGTGGAGCA
The DNA here is from genome assembly GCF_057784995.1 of Ramlibacter sp. G4-7. NCBI lineage: Bacteria > Pseudomonadati > Pseudomonadota > Betaproteobacteria > Burkholderiales > Comamonadaceae > Ramlibacter > Ramlibacter sp. G4-7. The sequence continues at coordinate 224,211 of NZ_JBYNTT010000004.1, read as the reverse complement.
GGCGGCCGAAGCCTTCCTGATCTGGCGCGGCGTGCGCCCGCCTTCGGCGCAGGTGCTGGAGGAACTGCGCCGGGAGCTGGCGCGATGAAGGCCGTCGTCCGCTGGATTGCGCTGGTGCTGCTGGCGTTCGTCGGCCTGCAGCTGTTCTTCATAGGCCGCATCGCCCTGATGGCCGTGGTCGACCCGGAATCGACGACCTTCCAGCGCTCGGAAGCCTGGCGCATCGCCAACGAGCGCGACCGCCTGCGCTGGACGCAGCGCTGGATGCCTTACGAGCAGATCTCGGACAACCTCAAGCGCGCGGTCATCGCGTCGGAGGACGGCAGCTTCGCGTACCACGACGGCGTCGACTGGGATGCGCTGGAAAAGGCGTGGGCGAAGAACACGAAGGCGGAGGAAGCCGCGGCCCGGCGGGCGCAGTTCGCCCCGTCGCGCGCCAAGCCGGCCAAGATCATCGGCGGCTCCACCATCACGCAGCAGCTGGCCAAGAACCTGCTGCTCTCGGGCGAGCGCAACCTGCTGCGCAAGGGCCAGGAACTGGTGCTCACCCTGGTGCTGGAGCACACGCTGTCCAAGCAGCGGATCCTGGAGATCTACCTGAACAACGTGGAATGGGGCGAGGGCGTGTTCGGGGCGGAGGCCGCGTCGTGGCACTACTTCCGCAAGCCCGCGAGCCGGCTCTCGCCCTATGAGGCGGCGCGCCTGGCGGTGATGCTGCCGCAGCCCAAGCGCTTCGAGAAGCTGCCCGGCTCGGGCTACCTGGCCGGCCGCACCTCCACCATCGTCGCCCGCATGCGCGACGCCGAACTGCCTTGAAGGCGGCGCTGTCGCCCTGGGCGGCCCGGGCTTTCGGCTGGTTCCTGCTGAAACTGGTGCGCATCCTGACCGGCGCGCAGGGGCGCTGGACCGGCTGCCCGCCGCTCGCGGAACAGCGCATCTACTTCGCCAACCACCAGAGCCACGCCGACCTGGTGATGATCTGGGCCGCGCTGCCGCACGAACTGCGCGCCATCACGCGGCCGGTGGCCGCGCGCGACTACTGGATGAAGACGCCGCTGCGCCAGTGGATCACGACCGCCGTCTTCAACGCGGTGTACGTCGACCGCGAGCGCAAGGAAGGCGGCGATCCGCTGCAGCCGCTGCAGGAGGCGCTGGAACGCGGCGACTCCATCATCCTGTTTCCCGAAGGCACGCGCGGCGAGGGCGAGGAGGTCCAGCCCTTCAAGTCCGGGCTGTACAGCCTCGCGCTGCAGTTCCCGCAGGTGGTGCTCGTGCCCAGCTGGATCGACAACATCCACCGCGTGATGCCCAAGGGCGAGGTCGTGCCCGTGCCGATCCTCTGCTCCGTGACCTTCGGCGCGCCGATCCGGCTGGATCCCAGCGAAGACCGGCGTGCCTTCCTCGACCGCGCCCGCGCGGCCGTCATCGCCCTGCGCGAGCTATGAACCAGTTCCTGCGCAGCCTCACGCCTTCGCAGCAGATCGGCACCCTGTTCGTCGCCGTCTTCGGGATCCTGGTGCTCACCAGCGTCGCGGCCTTCCTGCTCACGCTGCGCGAGCGCCGCACCGCCCACGACGAGACCCGGCACGCCGAACTGGAGGACTTCCGCCAGCTGCTCGCCACCTCCTGGGGCATGGTGGTCCTGTTCTGGCTCGCCTGGGCCAGCGGCGACACCGGGGCGACCTTGCTGTTCGCCCTGATCGCCTTCTTCGCGCTGCGCGAGTTCATCACGCTCTCGCCCACGCGCCGGGGGGATCACCGCAGCCTGGTGCTGGCTTTCTTCGTGGTGCTGCCAATCCAGTTCTGGCTGGTGGGCTCGCGCCACTTCGACTTCTTCACCGTGTTCATCCCGGTGTACGTGTTCCTCGCGCTCCCGGTGGCCAGCGCGCTGTCGGGCGACCCGCAGCGCTTCCTGGAGCGCAACGCCAAGCTGCAGTGGGGCATCGTGGTCTGCGTGTATGGAATGAGCCACGTGCCCGCCCTGCTCCTGCTGCAGTTCCCGCGCCAGAACTACGAGGGCAAGCAGGCCTTCCTGGTCTTCTTCCTGGTCATGGTGGTGCAGACCTGCATGCTGGTGCAGCACCTGGTCACGCGCCGGCTGCGTCCGGAACCCAGCCTGCCGGGCATCAGCAGCAGCTTCGCCTGGAGCACCTGGGGCTGGGGCGTGCTGGCCGGCAGCATGCTGGGCGCCCTGCTCTCCTTCATCACGCCCTTCAAGCCCGCGCAGGCCCTGTGGGCCGCGCTGGTGGCCTGCGTCGCAGGCTCGTTCGGCCATCTCGTGATGAAGGCCCTCAAGCGCGATCGCGGCGTGACGAACTGGGGCCGGGACACCCGCTCCACCACCGGCGCCAACGGCCTGCTCGATCGCGTCGACGCCCTGTGTTTCGCGGCGCCGATCTTCTTTCACTCGGTGCGCTGGTACTTCGGCGCTTAAGATAGCCTGCATGCGCATCCTCGGCATCGACCCCGGCCTGCAGACCACCGGCTTCGGCGTGATCGATGCGGACGTGCACGAACTGCGCTACGTCGCCAGCGGCACGATCACCACCACCCACCTGGAGCGCGGCGACCTGCCGGCCCGCCTGAAGGTCCTGTTCGACGGCATCGGCGAACTGCGCGAGCGCTACCGGCCCGATGCGGCCGCGATCGAGATCGTCTTCGTGAACGTCAACCCGCAGTCCACGCTGCTGCTCGGCCAGGCCCGTGGCGCCTGCGTGACGGCGCTGGTGTCCTGTTCCCTGCCGGTGGCGGAATACCTGCCCATGCAGATGAAGCAGGCGGTCGCGGGCACCGGCAAGGCCTCCAAGGCGGAGGTGCAGCAGATGGTCAAGCGCCTGCTGAAGCTGTCCGGCCTGCCGGGCAAGGATGCGGCGGATGCCCTGGGGCTGGCGATCACCCATGCGCACGCGGCGATCGCGACCGAGCGGATCCGCAAGGCGGGGAATGTCGCGCCGCGCAATACCAGCGCGTACAAGACGGGGCGGGTGATCTAGGGTCGCGGCGGAAGGGCGCTCAAACCGCCAGGCGCTCCGCCACCAGCATCCCGAAGAACGCCACCGCGGCGATCAGGGTCCACTTCAGGATGATCAAGCCCACGCGCTTGTAGCGCGGGTTTCCCGTCCCGGCGTAGAACGCGAAATTCACGCCCGCCGCCAGCAGCAGCAGCATGACGACCCAGCGGAACAGGAGCATTTACCAGGCCGGGGCGGGCTGGGCGAAGCCGGCGGGCGCTTCGCGCTCGTCGCCGAAGCTCACGACCTCGAAGGCGTCCTGGTCGGCGAGCAGCGCGCGAATGAGCCTGTTGTTCAGCGCGTGGCCGGAACGGAAGGCACTGTAGGCGGCCAGCAAGGGCTTGCCCAGGAGGTACAGGTCGCCCATGGCGTCGAGGATCTTGTGCTTCACGAACTCGTCGTCGTAGCGCAGGCCCTCGGCGTTGAGCACGCGGTAGTCGTCCACCACGATCGCGTTGTCCATGCCGCCGCCCATGGCCAGGCCGCGGGCGCGCATCATCTCCAGGTCCTTGGTGAAGCCGAAGGTGCGGGCGCGCGCGATGTCGCGCGCGTACTGGCCCGAGCTCATGTCGAATTCGTAGCGCTGGCCGGTGGAGTTCACCACGCGGTGGTCGAAGTCGATCTCGAAGCCCAGCTTGTAGCCGTGGTACGGGTCGAGCCGCGCCCACTTGAGGCTCTCGCCCTCGCCTTCGCGCACTTCCACCGGACGCCGCACACGGATGAAGCGGCGCGGCGCGTTCTGCTCCTCGATGCCCGCGCTTTGCAGCAGGAACACGAAGGAGGCGGAGGAGCCGTCCAGGATGGGGACTTCTTCGGCCGTGATGTCGACGTAGAGGTTGTCCACGCCCAGGCCGGCGCAGGCCGACATGAGGTGTTCGACCGTGTGGACCTTCGCGCCGCCGTTGGAAATCGTCGACGCCATGCGCGTGTCCGTGACCGCCTCGGCGCACACGGGGATGTCCACGGGCTGGGCCAGGTCGACGCGGCGGAAGACGATGCCGGTGTCCGGCTGCGCGGGGCGCAGGGTCAACTCCACCCGCTGCCCGCTGTGCAGGCCGACGCCGACCGCCTTGGTCAGGGTCTTGAGGGTGCGTTGACGAAGCATGGTGCCCATTTTACGGGCAGCCCTGGACGCGCCCGTCTGGGTTTGCGCATGCCCTCGATAGAGCCAGTCCATTTTCTTCGCCTCCTTCTCCAGCCTCTGCCGTGCCGGTAAAGCGGTGATGAAGCGCAGGTAAAAGCGGCAGCGGGCCCCGCAGGGCCCGTTGCCGTACCGCCTCAGTCGGCCTGCTTGCGCAGGAAGGCCGGGATCTCGAAGTCGTCCATGCCGCCGCTGGACAGCGCGTCGACCTTGGCCGCCGCCTGGGTGCGGTTGGTGCGCCAGACGCTGGGCACCGACAGGCCGCCGTAGTCCGGCTGCTGCACGCCGGTGGCCTGCATCTCGCGCGTCACGATCGCGCCCGGGCCGGCCACCGCGTTGTTGATGGTGGGCACGTTGAACGGCACGTTGTCGGTGCCGGTGCGCAGCACCTGCAGCGGGGGCGCCGTGCGGCGCTGCTGGCCGTGGCGGGACAGGCCGGTGGCCACCACCGTCACGCGCACGTCGTCGCCCAGGGCGTCGTCGTAGGCCGTGCCGTAGATCACGTGCGCGTCCGGCGAGGCGTAGGCGCGGATCGTGTTCATCGCCAGCTTGGACTCGGACAGCTTCAGGCTGCCCTTGGCCGCGGTGATCAGCACCAGCACGCCCTTGGCGCCGGACAGGTCGATGCCTTCGAGCAGCGGGCAGGCCACCGCCTGTTCCGCGGCGATGCGCGCGCGGTCCGGGCCGGAAGCCAGGGCCGTGCCCATCATCGCCTTGCCCGGCTCGCCCATCACGGTGCGCACGTCCTCGAAGTCCACGTTGACGTGGCCGGGAACGTTGATGATTTCCGCGATGCCGCCGACGGCGTTCTTCAGCACGTCGTTGGCGTGCGCGAAGGCCTCGTCCTGCGTGATGTCGTCGCCCAGCACGTCGAGCAGCTTCTCGTTGAGAACGACGATCAGCGAGTCGACGTTGGCCTCCAGCTCCGCCAGGCCGCTGTCGGCATTGGTCATGCGGCGGCCGCCTTCCCAGTCGAAGGGCTTGGTCACGACGCCGACCGTCAGGATGCCCATTTCCTTGGCCACGCGCGCGATCACCGGCGCGGCGCCCGTGCCGGTGCCGCCGCCCATGCCGGCCGTGATGAACAGCATGTGCGCGCCCGAGATCGCCTGGCGGATGTCTTCCACGCAGGACTCGGCGCACTCGCGCCCCTTGTCGGGCTTGCTGCCCGCACCCAGGCCGCTGGTGCCCAGCTGGATGTGCTTGTGCGCGGAGCTGCGCGCCAGCGCCTGCGCGTCGGTGTTGGCGCAGATGAACTCCACGCCCTGCACGTTGCGCTCGATCATGTGCGCGACTGCGTTGCCGCCGCCACCGCCCACCCCGATCACCTTGATCTGGGTGCCCTGGTGGAACTCCTCGACTTCGATCATTTCGATGCTCATTTGAATACTCCTGGAACTTGCAGTTGCCACTGACGTTTCATTGTTGGATTGCGAGTTAACGCCGGAACGGTGATTCGGTGCACCGACATCGCTCCTTTCTGCGCGGGGGACTCCCGCGCGCCAGCCACAACTTGTAGGGACCCATTCAGAAGTTCCCCACGATGAAATCCTTGATCCGGCCGAAGGCGGTCTTCACCGAGCCGTGCTTCTGCGCCACCTTGGCGCCGCGCACGCGCGCGAGCCGCGCTTCCTCCAGCAAACCCATCACGGTGGCGGCGCGCGGCTGCGCGATCATGTCCGCCAACGCGCCGCGGTAGTGCGGGACGCCGCGGCGCACCGGTTTGAGGAAGATGTCCTCGCCCAGTTCCACCATGCCGGGCATCACCGCGCTGCCGCCGGTGATCACGATGCCCGAGGACAGCACTTCCTCGTAGCCGGACTCGCGCACGACCTGCTGCACCAGCGAGAAGATCTCCTCGATGCGCGGCTCGATCACGCCGGCCAGGGCCTGGCGCGAGAGCATGCGCGGACCGCGGTCGCCCAGGCCCGGCACTTCCACCTGCGTCTCGGGGTCGGCCAGCAGCTGCTTGGCGCAGCCGTTCTCCACCTTGATGTCCTCGGCGTCCTTGGTCGGGGTGCGCAGCGCCATGGCGATGTCGCTGGTGATCAGGTCGCCGGCGATGGGGATCACCGCCGTGTGCCGGATCGCGCCGCCGGTGAAGATCGCGACGTCGGTCGTGCCGGCACCGATGTCGACCAGCGCGACGCCCAGGTCCTTCTCGTCGTCCGAAAGCACGGCGCTGCTGGACGCCAGCGGGTTGAGCAGCAGCTGCTCCACTTCCAGGCCGCAGCGGCGCACGCACTTGATGATGTTCTCGGCGGCGCTCTGGGCGCCGGTGACGATGTGCACCTTGGCTTCCAGGCGGATGCCGCTCATGCCGATCGGCTCGCGCACGTCCTGGCCGTCGATCACGAACTCCTGCGGCTCCACCAGCAGCAGGCGCTGGTCGGTGGAGATGTTGATCGCGCGCGCGGTCTCGACGACGCGGGCGACATCGGCCGGCGTCACCTCGCGGTCCTTCACCGCCACCATGCCGCTGGAATTGATGCCGCGGATGTGGCTGCCGGTGATGCCCGTGTAGACACGGGTGATCTTGCAGTCGGCCATCAGCTCGGCCTCTTTCAGGGCCTGCTGGATGCTCTGCACCGTGGCGTCGATGTTGACGACCACGCCGCGCTTGAGCCCGCTCGAAGGCGCCACGCCCAGCCCCGCGAGCTTGAGTTCACCGCCCGGCATGACCTCGGCCACCACCGCCATCACCTTGGCGGTGCCGATGTCCAGTCCGACGACGAGATCCTTGTAGTCCTTGGCCATCCTCTTCCTCAGTTCCTCTTCGCGCCCGCGTCCGCCGTGGTCACGCCCCTCAACTTCACCGCATAGCCGTCCGTGTGCCGCAGGTCCGCGGTCACCAGGGCCTCGGGTCTGCGCCCGTACTTCGCCGCCACCTGGGTCAGCGTCGACGCGAAGCGCTGGCTGCGCGCGAGCACCTCCTCCGCCGTCCCGCGTCCCAGTTCCACCGCCGCGCCGCTGTCCAGCGTCATGGACCAGCCGCCGCGTCCGGTGAGCGTCACTTCCTCCACCGACAGGTCCAGCTTTTCCAGCATGGGCTCGAGGCCGTGGTACATCGCGAGCACCTGGGCGGCGGAGCCTTCCGGCCCCACCAGCCGCGGCATCCCTTCGCTCTCCACGTCCCCGGGGTTGGCCTCGAACACCTCGCCGTAGGTGTTGACCAGGCGTGATTCGGAATCGGCGCCCCACAGCGCCTCGGGTTCGTGCTCCTGCAGCTGCACGCGCAGCTTGTTGGGGAACTGGCGCTTGACCACCGCCTGCCGGACCCAGGGCACCGCCTCGAACGCCTGCCGCGCGGCATGGAGGTCCACCGTGAAGAAATTGCCGCGCAGCCTCGGCGCGACGTTCGCCCGCAGGGTGGCGGCGCTGTTGTGCGCCACGTCGCCCTGCACGACGATGCCGCCGATGGCGAACACCGGATGGCGCAGCGCCCACCAGCCCAGCGCCGCCACGAGCAGCAGGCCGCAGGCCGTGAACAGCACCGTGGCGGTGATGTTCATCAGCCTGACGTCCAGCGGCAGGGGCAGCGGCTTCTGTTTCATGCCTGGCCGGCTCCCGGTGGCTGGTCCAGCGCCGCGTCCGCCAGCAGCTGCACGCACAGGTCCTCGTAGCTGATGCCGGCCGCGCGGGCCGACATCGGCACCAGCGAGTGGCCGGTCATGCCGGGCGAGGTGTTGATTTCCAGCAGCGACGGCTTGCGCGTGGCGGCATCGATCATCACGTCGATGCGGCCCCAGCCGCGGCAGCCCAGCACGCGGTAGGCCTTCACCACCAGTGCCTGGATGGCCTGCTCCTCGCCGGCCGGCAGGCCGCACGGCACCAGGTACTTCGTGTCGTCGGTGAAGTACTTGTTCTGGTAGTCGTAGTTGCCTTCGGGCGCCACGATGCGGATCACCGGCAAGGCCCGGGCGCCGTCGCCCGTGCCCAGGATGGGACAGGTCACCTCGTCGCCGGAGATGAACTGCTCGCACAGGACGTCGGCGTCCAGGGCGGCGGCCGCCTCCACGGCGCCCTGCATCTCGGAGTAGCCCTTGACCTTGGCGACGCCGATGGAAGAGCCCTCGCGCGCCGGCTTGACGATCAGGGGCAGGCCCAGGTCGTCGGGAATCTTGATCAGCTGCTCGCGCTGGTAGGCGCCGCGGCGCAGCAGCTGGTACTTCGGCGTGGGAATGCCCTCGGCCAGCCACACGCGCTTGGTCATGACCTTGTCGATGGAGATCGCGGAGGCCATCACGCCGGAGCCGGTGTACGGGATGCCCAGCAGCTCCAGGGCGCCTTGCACCGTGCCGTCCTCGCCGAAGCGGCCGTGCAGCGCGATGAAGCAGCGCTGGAAGCCCTCCTGGCGCAGCGCCGCCATGTCCCGCTGCGCCGGGTCGAAGGCGTGCGCATCCACGCCCCGGGACTGCAGTGCCTGCAGCACGCCGCCGCCGGACAGCAGCGAGATCTCGCGCTCCGCCGACCTGCCGCCCATGAGGACGGCCACCTTGCCGAAGTCCTTCGGGTTCATGCCTTGCCTCCCGCTTCCACGACCTTGGCCGGGACGGTGCCGATCGAGCCGGCTCCCATGCACATCACGACGTCGCCGTCGCGCACGGTGGCCAGGATGGCCTGGGGCATCTCGGCGATGTCGGCCACGAACTGCGGCTCCACCTTGCCGCTCACGCGCACGGCGCGCGCGAGCGAGCGGCCGTCGGCGGCGACGATGGGTTCCTCGCCGGCGGAATACACCTCCGAGAGCAGCACCACGTCGGCGGTGCCCAGGACCTGCACGAAGTCCTCGAAGCAGTCGCGCGTGCGCGTGTAGCGGTGCGGCTGGAACGCGAGCACCAGGCGCTTGCCGGGAAAAGCCCCGCGCGCGGCGGCGAGCGTGGCCTTCATCTCCACCGGATGGTGGCCGTAATCCTCGATCACGGTGAACTTGCCGCCGCCCTGCGCGGCCGGCACGGCGATCTCGCCATAGCTCTGGAAGCGCCGGCCGACGCCGCGGAACTCGCCCAGCGCCTTGACGACCGCGTCGTCGGGGATGTTCAACTCGGTCGCGATCGCGATGGCCGACAGCGCGTTCAGCACGTTGTGCCTGCCCACCGCGTTCAGCTTCACCCGCATGTCCGGCAGCGTGACGCCATTGCGCCGCTGCACGGTGAAGTGCATCTGCGGCCCGACCGCCTGGATGTCGACGGCGCGCACCTGGGCGCCCTCTTCCAGCCCGTAGGTGGTCACCGGGCACTGCACCTCGGGAATGATGGAGCGCACCGCGGCGTCGTCGTTGCACAGGATGGCCGTGCCGTAGAAGGGCATGCGGTGCAGGAAGTCGATGAAGGCCTTCTTCAGGTTGTTGAAGTCGTGCCCGTAGGTGTCCATGTGGTCGGCGTCGATGTTGGTCACCACCGCCATCACCGGGAACAGGTTCAGGAAGGAGGCGTCGGACTCGTCCGCCTCCACCACGATGTAGTCGCCCGAGCCGAGCTTGGCGTTCGCGCCGGCGCTGTTGAGCTTGCCGCCGATCACGAAGGTCGGGTCGAGCCCGCCCTCGGCCAGGACGCTCGCCACCAGGCTGGTGGTGGTCGTCTTGCCGTGCGTGCCGGCGATGGCGATGCCCTGCTTCAGGCGCATCAGCTCCGCCAGCATCACCGCACGCGGGACGATGGGGATCTTGCGCTTGCGGGCGGCGACCACCTCGGGGTTGTCCGCCTGCACGGCGGTGGACGTGACCACCGCATCGGCGCCGATCACGTTGGCGGCGGCGTGGCCGATGAAGGTCTGGATGCCCAGCTCCTGCAGCCGGCGCACGGTGGGGCTGTCGGCGATGTCGGAGCCGGAGATCAGGTAGCCGAGGTTGCGCAGGATCTCGGCGATGCCGGACATGCCGGCGCCGCCGATGCCGACGAAGTGAATGTGTTTGATCGCGTGTTTCATCGTGCGAGGGCCTCGCAGGCGGCGACCACCTGTTCGGTCGCCTGGGTCTTCTGCAACTTCTTGGCCGCCACCGCGCGGCGCAGCAGTTCGTCGCGCGTCAGCGTGATCAGCGTGGTGGCCAGCTTGTCGGGAGTGAGCTCGTGCTGCTGCACGAGCCAGCCGCCGCCGGCGTCCACCAGGAACTTCGCGTTCGTGGTCTGGTGGTCATCGACGGCCGCGGGAAAGGGAACGAACAGCGCCGCGGCGCCCACCGCGGCGATCTCCGTCACGGTGCTGGCGCCGGCGCGGCAGATCACCAGGTCGGCTTCGGCGAAGGCGCCGGCCGTGTCCTCGATGAAGGGCGTGAGTTCCGCCGCCACGCCGGCCTTCGCATAGTTGGCGCGCAGCTCGTCGATCTGCTTGGCGCCGCTCTGGTGCAGCACGTGCGGGCGCTGCGCGGCGGGGATGCGCGCGAGGGCCTGGGGCACCACCTCGTTGAGGCCGCGCGCGCCCAGGCTGCCGCCCACCACCAGCACCTTCAGCGGCCCGCTGCGGCCGGCGAAGCGCTGCTCCGGTGGCTCCTGGTGCAGGAAGGGCTCGCGCAAGGGGTTGCCCACCCACTCGCCCTTCTTGAGGACCTGCGGGAAGGCGCTGTAGACGCGGTCGGCGACGCCGGCCAGCACCTTGTTGGCCATGCCGGCCACCGAGTTCTGCTCGTGCAGCACCAGCGGCTTGCCCAGCAGCACGCCCATCATGCCGCCGGGAAAGGTGATGTAGCCGCCCAGCCCGACCAGGACGTCGGGCCGCACGCGGCGCACCACCTGCAGGCTTTGCCAGAAGGCACGCAGCAGCTTCAGCGGCAGCAGCACGAGCGTCTTGAGCCCCTTGCCGCGCACGCCGCCGAAGGCGACCGTCTCGAGCGGGAAGCCGCGCGGCGGCACCAGCTGGCTTTCCATGCTGTCCGGGGCACCCAGCCAGTGGACGTTCCAGCCGCGGGCGCGCAGCGCCTCGGCGACCGCAAGACCCGGGAAGATGTGGCCACCGGTGCCCCCCGCCATCACGAGTGCGGTCTTCATGCCCGGCCCCCACGCATCAGGGTGCGGTTCTCGTAGTCGATGCGCAGGACCACGGCGATCGCCACCACGTTCATCAGCACCGCGGAGCCGCCATAGGACATCAGCGGCAGCGTCAGGCCCTTGGTGGGCAGCGCCCCCAGGTTCACGCCCATGTTGATGAAGGCCTGGAACCCCATCCAGATGCCCACGCCCTGCGCCACGAGGCCGGCGAACACGCGGTCCAGCGCGATCGCCTGCCGGCCGATGTGCATGATCCGGCGCGTCATCCAGAGGAAGGCGCCGATCAGCGCGATCACGCCGACCAGCCCGAACTCCTCGCCGATCACGGCCAGCAGGAAGTCGGTGTGGGCTTCGGGCAGCCAGTGCAGCTTCTCGACGCTGCCGCCCAGGCCGACGCCGAAGATCTCGCCGCGGCCGATCGCGATCAGGGAGTGCGAGAGCTGGTAGCCCTTGCCCAGGGCGTACTTCTCGTTCCACGGGTCGAGGTAGGCGAAGATGCGCTCGCGCCGCCAGTCGGAGAACGCGATCATCAGCATGAAGGCGACCACCATCACCGCCGCGATCAGGAAGAACATGCGGGCGTTGACGCCGCCCAGGAACAGGATGCCCATGGCGATCACCGCGATCACCATGAAGGCGCCCATGTCCGGCTCCGCCAGCAGCAGCACGCCCACCACCGCCACGGCGACGGCCATCGGCAGCACGGCGCGGAAGAAGCGCTCCTTCACCTCCATCTTGCGCACCATGTAGTTGGCGGCATAGAGCAGGACGGCGAACTTGGCGAGTTCCGAAGGCTGGAAGGAGATCGGGCCCAGGCCGATCCAGCGGCGGGCGCCGTTGACGCCCTTGCCGATGTGCGGGATGAGCACCACGATCAGCAGCAGCAGCGAGACCACGAACAGCCACGGGGCGACGCGCTCCCAGGTCTCGACCTTCACCTGGAAGGCCAGCAGGCCGACCACGAAGGACAGGGCCAGGAAGAGCGCATGCCGGCTCAGGAAATAGGTGTGCGCATAGCGGCCGAAGCGCGGGTTGTCCGGCAACGCGATCGAGGCGGAATACACCATCACCAGCCCCCACGCGAGCAGGGCCACCGTGACCCACAGCAGCGCGGGGTCGAAGGTGTGGATGTTGGGCATGTCGTGCCGGGCACGGCCCCGCATCCAGTCGGCCGACGTGTCGCGCCGGGCGAAGGGATTGCGCAGGCCCCCGATGACGCTGGCGAAACTCACGCCTCGCCTCCCTGCACCATCGCGCCGGCCTCGTCGGCCACGGCCTGCACCGCGGCGCGGAACACCTCGGCGCGGTGCGGGTAGTTGCGGAACATGTCGAAGCTGGCGCAGGCCGGCGACATCAGCACGGCGTCGCCGGCATGGGCACGCTGGGTCGCCAGCTTCACCGCTTCTTCCATGGTCGCCGCGTCGATCAAGGGCACGCCGGTGCCTTCCAGCACGGCGCGGATCTGCGGGCCGTCGCGGCCGATCAGCACGGCGGCGCGTGCATAGCGCGCCACGGGATCGGCCAGCGGCGCGAAGTCCTGCCCCTTGCCGTCGCCGCCCAGGATCACGACCAGCTTGCGCTCCGCGCCCAGCCCCTGCAGCGCAGCCACCGTGGCGCCCACGTTGGTGCCCTTGCTGTCGTCGAAGTACTCGACCTCGTTGACGATCGCCACCGGTTCCACCCGATGCGGCTTGCCGCGGTATTCGCGCAGCCCGTACAGCATGGGGGCGAGCTGGCAGCCCGCGGACGTCGCCAGGGCCAGGGCCGCCAGCGCGTTGATCGCGTTGTGGCGCCCCCGCACGCGCAGGGCGTCGGCGGGCATGAAGCGCTGCAGGTGCAGTTCCTCTTCGGAATCGCGCTTGCGCTTCTCGGTCTCGTCGGCTTCGTGCGCGCGCACCAGCCAGGCCATGCCGTGCACGACCTCGAGGCCGAAGTCGCCGGGGCGCCTGGGCAGGTCGCCGCCGAAGGTCACGTAGTCGCGCTGCTCGTACTTGCCGCCCTTCAGCCGCACCGGCTCCGGCAGCATCTTCATGACCAGCGGGTCTTCGCGGTTCAGGATCATCCTGGCGGTCTGGCCGAAGATGCGGGCCTTGGCGCCGGCGTAGGCTTCCATCGTGCCGTGCCAGTCCAGGTGGTCCTGGGTCACGTTCAGCACGGTGGCCGCGGTGGGCTCGAAGCCGGTGACGCCGTCGAGCTGGAAGCTGGAGAGCTCGATGACCCACACCTGCGGCAGCGCGCCGGATTCCCGCTTTTGCGCCAAGGTGTCCAGCAGGGTCGGGCCGATGTTGCCGGCCACGGCAACCGTCTTGCCGCTGCGCTCCACGAGCTGGCCGGTGAGCGATGTGACCGTGGTCTTGCCGTTGGTGCCGGTGACCGCCAGCACGGCCGGGTGGTAGCCCTCGGACTGCTTCATGGCCGCCAGCGCGTCGGCGAACAGGCCCAGCTCGCCGCGCACCGGGATGCCGCGCTCGCGCGCAGCGCCTTCCACCTCGGCGACCTGTGCGGGGGTGAGCCCGGGGCTGCGCAGCACGAGCTGCTGGCCTTCGAGCAGCGCGGCCGCGAACGGACCGGCGACGAAGCGCGCCGTCGGCACCTGCTCCTGCAGTTGCGCCAGCTGGGGCGGCGCCTCGCGCGTGTCGGCGACCGTGACCTGCGCGCCGGCCTGGGCGCACCAGCGCGCCATGGCGAGCCCGGACGCGCCGCAGCCAAGGACGAGGACGGTCTGGTCGCGCAGTTGTTCCATCACCGCAGCTTCAGCGTGGACAGGCCGACCAGGCACAGCAGCATCGTGATGATCCAGAAGCGGATCACGACCTGCGTCTCCTTCCAGCCGGTTTTCTCGAAGTGGTGGTGCAGCGGCGCCATCAGCAGGATGCGCCGGCCCTCGCCGTACTTGCGCTTGGTGTACTTGAAGTACAGCACCTGCACCATCACCGACAGCGCTTCCACCACGAAGATGCCGCCCATGATGGCCAGCACGATCTCCTGGCGCACGATGACGGCGATGGTGCCCAGCGCGCCGCCGAGCGCCAGCGCGCCGACGTCGCCCATGAACACCTGCGCGGGGTGGGCGTTGAACCACAGGAAGGCGAGGCCGGCGCCCGCCAGCGCGGCGCAGAAGATCAGCAGCTCGCCCGAACCGGGGATGTAGGGCAGCAGCAGGTACTTGGAAAACACCGAGCTGCCGGTCACGTAGCAGAAGACGCCCAGCGCCGAGCCCACCATCACCACCGGCATGATCGCCAGGCCGTCCAGGCCATCGGTGAGGTTCACCGCGTTGCTCGAGCCGACGATGACCAGGTAGGTCAGGATCATGAAGCCGAACACGCCCAGCGGGTAGTTGATCTCCTTGACGAAGGGCACCAGCAGGCCGGCGCGCGGCGGCAGGTTCATGTCGAAGCCGGAACGCACCCAGTCGAAGAACAGGCCCAGCACGCGCTCGTTCGTCGTCTCCGACACGCTGAAGGCCAGATACAGGGCGGCGACGAGGCCGATCAGCGACTGCCAGAAGTACTTCTCGCGCGAGGGCATGCCTTCCGGGTCCTTGTTGACCACCTTGCGCCAGTCGTCGACCCAGCCGACCGTGCCGAAGCCCAGCGTCACCAGCATCACGATCCAGACGAAGCGGTTGGTCCAGTCGAACCACAGGAGGGTGGAGATCGCGACGGAAATCAGGATCAGCACCCCGCCCATCGTCGGCGTGCCGCTCTTGACCAGGTGCGTCTGCATGGCGTACTCGCGCACCGGCTGGCCGATCTTGAGCGCCGCCAGGCGGCGGATCACCCACGGCCCGGCGATGATGCCGATCAGCAGCGCCGTCATGGCCGCCATCACCGCGCGGAAGGTGATGTACTGGAAGACGCGGAAGAAGCCGAACTCGTGGCCGTGGCTCTGCATCCAGGCTGCGAGGCTAACGAGCATCGGCGCCCCCCTTGGCTTGTTCTGCGTGGGCGGTGATGGCTTCCACCACCCGTTCCATCTTCATGAAGCGCGAGCCCTTGACCAGCACGCTGGACGCGGACGCCAGCGCCTGCAGCACGGCGGCATTGAGCGCTTCGACGTCGGCGAAATGGCGGCCCTTCATGCCCGCCGCCTGGTCGCCCAGCGTGAACAGCTGCTCGATCCCGCGTTCGCGCGCGTAGTCGCCGACCTCGGCGTGGAAGGCCGGGCCCTGGTTGCCCACTTCCCCCATGTCGCCCAGCACCAGCAGGCGCGGGCCGGGCAGTTCCGCCAGCACGTCGATCGCCGCACGCACCGAGTCGGGGTTCGCGTTGTAGGTGTCGTCGACCAGCGTGACGGTGCGCTGGCCCAGTGCGACGCCCAGCGCGCGCGAGCGGCCTTTGACCGGCTGGAACGCTTCCAGCCCGCGCGCCACGGCGGCCAGCGGCACACCGGCGGCCAGGGCGCAGGTCGCGGCCGCGAGCGCGTTGAACACGTTGTGGCGGCCGGCGATATGGAGTCGGAACTGCATGGGCCCGGCGGGCGACTCGGCCCGCACCTGCCAGTGTCCCTCTTGCCATTCAGACCCGGCCAGACGGAGGTCGGCGCCGCTGCCCGCGTCGCCGAAAGTCATGCAAGGGCGCGCCTCGGCCAGGGCCGTCCAGAGCATCGTGTACGCATCGCCGGCGGGGAAGACCGCGACGCCCTTGCGGGGCAGCGCGTCGAACACGCTGCCGTTCTCGCGCGCCACGGCTTCCACGGTGGCCATGAATTCCTGGTGCTCGCGCTGCGCGTTGTTCACGAGCGCCACCGTGGGTTCCGCGATCTTCGCGAGGTAGGCGATCTCGCCGGGATGGTTCATTCCGAGCTCGATCACGCCGATGCGGTGGGCCGAACGCAGGCGCAGCAAAGTCAGCGGCAAGCCGATGTCGTTGTTCAGGTTCCCTTCGGTGGCCAGGTGCGCCTGCGGATGCCAGGCCCGCAGGATGGAGGCGACCATCTGCGTGACCGTCGTCTTGCCGTTGCTGCCGGTCACCGCGATCAGCGGCAGCGTGTGGCGCTTGCGCCAGGCGTTCGCCAGCCGGCCCAGCGCCAGCTTGCTGTCCTCCACCTCGATGCCGGGCATGCCCGTGGGCAGCCGTCCGGGCTGCGCGATGGCCGCGAGCGCGCCCTTGGCCTGGGCGTCGGCGAGGAAGTCGTTGGCGTCGAAGCGCTCGCCCTTGAGCGCGACGAACAGGTCGCCCGGCTGCAGGGTGCGCGTGTCGCTGTGGACGCGCCGCACCTGCGCGTCGCCGTCGCCCACGAGCCGGCCGCCGGTCCATTCGGCGGCCTGCCGCAGGCTGAACATGGTTTCTTTCACTTTCGGTTCCTCAGCGCCTGCGCTGCATGCGCCTGGTCGGAGAAGGCGTGCTTCACGCCCGCGATCTCCTGGTAGTCTTCGTGCCCCTTGCCGGCCAGCAGGATCACGTCCTGCGCCGCCGCCGCGGCGATGCTGTCCGCGATCGCGCGGGCGCGATCGGCCTGCACCGTGGCCGCGTCCGCTTGCGCGAGGCCTTGCAGGATCTGACCGATGATGGCCTGGGGGTCTTCGCTGCGCGGGTTGTCGCTGGTGACGACCACGCAGTCCGCATTCATGCCGGCGACTTGCGCCATCAGCGGGCGCTTGCTCGCATCGCGGTCGCCGCCGCAGCCGAACACGCACCAGAGCTTGCCGCCGCGCTGCCGCGCCAGCGGCTGCAGGGCCTGCAGGCCCTTTTCCAGCGCGTCCGGCGTGTGCGCGTAGTCGACGGCCACCAGGGGCTGGCCGGGTTCGTTGATCCGCTCCATGCGGCCCGGCACGGGCAGCAGGTTGGCGCAGGCGCCCACGGCCTGCGCGAGCGGCACGCCCAGCGCGCGCATCATGCCCACCACGCCGAGCAGGTTGGAGACGTTGTATTGCCCGATCAGCTGCGTGCGCAACTCGTGGCGTTCGGCCCCTTCGGCCACGAGGAAACGCAGGCCCTGGTCCGTGTAGCCGATCTCCAGCGCCTGCAGCCGCGCCGCGCGCTCGCAGGAAACCGTCCACACGTCCAGGCGGCCCTGCAGCTTGCCTTGCAGCTCCGCGCCCTTCGCGTCGTCGACGTTGAGCACCGCCGCCTGCAGGCCGGGCCAGTCGAACAGCTGTGCCTTGGCATCCCAGTAGGCCTGCATGGACCCGTGGTAGTCCAGGTGGTCCTGCGTGAAGTTGGTGAAGGCGGCGACGCGGATGCGCGTGCCATCCAGGCGGCGCTCCACGATGCCGATCGAGGACGCCTCGATGGCGCAGGCCTTGGCGCCCTCCTGCAGGAAGCGGCGGAAGTGGCGCTGCATCAGCACCGGGTCGGGCGTGGTCAGGCCGGTGTGCTCCACGTGCGGGGGACGGCCGATGCCCAGCGTGCCGACGATGCCGCAGGAACGGCCGACGTTGGTGAGGGCCTGCGCCAGCCACCAGGCGGTGGAGGTCTTGCCGTTGGTGCCGGTCACCGCCAGGACGTCCAGGTCGTGCGAAGGCTCGCCGTAGAACAGCGCGCCGATGGGGCCGGTCGCCGCCTTGAGTCCCTCATAGGCAGCGACCGCATCGCTGGTGAATCCGTAAGCCTGGCTGCCGGCAAGCTCCACGAGGCAGGCTTTCGCCCCCTGCTGCAAGGCGCTGTTGACGAACTTGCGCCCGTCCGTGGCCGCCCCCGGCCACGCGATGAAGCCGTCGCCCGCGCCGACCTGGCGGCTGTCGCAATGCACGTCGCCGGCAACGCGCGCGCGCAGCCAGTCGGCGGCTTCCCGGGGCGTGCGCAGGACCTGCATCAGAAGGATTCCTCCACGGCCTGCACCACCACCTGGGGCTTGACGTTCATGTCGGGCTGCACGCCCAGCATGCGCAGGCTCTGCTGCACGGTGGCGCTGAACACCGGCGCGGCGACGTCGCCGCCGAAGTAGCGGCCGTTGCTCGGCTCGTCGATCATCACGGCGACGACGATGCGCGGCTTGTCGATGGGCGCAATGCCCACGAAGACGCCGCGGTACTTGTTCTGGGCGTAGCCCTTGCCTTCCTGCTTGTGCGCGGTGCCCGTCTTGCCGCCCACGGAATAGCCCATGGTCTGCGCGCGCGGCGCGGTGCCGCCGTTGAGCGTCACCAGGTGCAGCATCTGCCGCATCGTCTGCGCGGTGGCGGGGTCCAGCACGCGCACGCCGGGGGCGGGCACGTCGGTCTTCTGCAGGGTGACCGGGACGAGCTCGCCGTCGCGGGCGAACACGGTGTAGGCCCGCGCGAGCTGGAACAGGCTGGTGGACAGCCCGTAGCCGTAGCTCATGGTGGCCTGCTCGATCGGCCGCCAGGTCTTGTACGCGCGCAACTTGCCGCTGACCACGCCGGGGAACGGCACCTGCGGACGCTGGCCGAGGCCCACCTGCGTGTACAGCTCCCACATCTCGCGCGGCTGCAGCTGCATCGCCATCTTGACCGTGCCGATGTTGCTGGACTTCTGGATGACCTCGGTCACCGTCAGCACGTTGTGGCCATGCGAGTCGCTGATGGTCGAGCCGTTGATGGTCAGGCGGCCGCCGTTGGTGTTGATCGGCGTGTTGGGCGTGACCAGCCCTTTTTCCAGCGCCAGCGACACCACGAAGGGCTTCATCGTGGAGCCCGGCTCGAAGGTGTCGGTGAGCGCGCGGTTGCGCAGCTGCGCCCCGGTGAGGTTCTGCCGGTTGTTAGGGGAGTAGCTCGGGTAGTTCGCCAGCGCCAGCACCTCGCCGGTGTGCGCGTCCAGCACCACCACGCTGCCGGCCTTGGCCTTGTTCTCCAGCACCGCGTCGCGCAGCTTCTGGTACGCGAAGAACTGCACCTTGCTGTCGATCGACAGCTGCAGGTCCTTGCCGTCCACCGGCGGCACCTGCTCGCCGACGTCTTCCACGATGCGGCCCAGCCGGTCCTTGATGACGTGGCGCGAGCCGGGTCGGCCGGCCAGCTCCTTGTTGAAGGCGAGCTCCACCCCTTCCTGGCCCTTGTCTTCCACGTTGGTGAAGCCCACCACGTGCGCCGCCGCCTCGCCCTCGGGGTACTGGCGGCGGTATTCCTTGCGCAGGAACACGCCCTTGATGTCCAGCGCGGTCACCTGGCGCGCCGTCGCCTCGTCGACCTGGCGCTTGAGCCAGACGAAGGACTTCTCCGAGTCGTCCAGCTTGACCATGAGCTCGGCGAGCGGCATCTGCAACAGCCTGGCCAGCTGGGCGAGCTTGACCTTGTCGCGCTCCAGGTCCTCGGGGCTGGCCCAGACGCTGGGCACCGGCACGCTGCTGGCCAGCAGCAGGCCGTTGCGGTCCAGGATGCGGCCCCGGTTGGCGGCGAGCTCCAGGGTGCGGGCGAAGCGCACCTCGCCCTGCTTGAGGTAGAACTCGTTGCCGAAGACCTGCACCCACGCCGCGCGGCCCGCGAGCCCGAGGAAGGCGAGCGCGATGCCGGCCACGATGAACTTGCTGCGCCACACCGGCGTGCGGCTGGCCAGCAGCGGGCTGGACGAATACGCGACGACCCGCCCGCTCATTGGGCAGCCTCCACGCCGGCGGCCGTGCCCTTGAGCGTCACGTACTGCGTGATCGCGGGCGTGGCGGGCTTCATGTGCAGCTGCTCCTTGGCGAGCTTCTCCACGCGGGCAGGCGTTGCCTGGGCGCGCTTTTCGACCTGCAGGCGCTCGTGCTCGACCTCGAGCTTGCGCGCCTCGTTCTGCGCCCGCTCCACTTCGGTGTAGAGGCGGCGCGATTCGTACTGCACCTGGACGAGATACAGCGCGCTTGCGAGAAGCGACACCAGCAGCGTGAGGTTCAGGCGCAGCATCATGCAGCGGTCCTCTCGGCGACGCGCATGATGGCGCTGCGGGCGCGCGGGTTGGCGGCCACCTCGGCTTCGGTCGGCTTCACGCGCTCGATGGCCCGCAGCTTCATGGGCTTGGGCGCCGCGAAGGGCGCGCGCCGGTCCACTTCATCGCGCGAATGCTTCGCGATGAACTGCTTGACGATCCGGTCTTCCAGCGAATGGAAGCTGATGACCACCAGTCGGCCTCCCGTTTGCAGCACGTCCAGGCTGGCGCTCAGCGCCTCCTGCAGTTCTTCGAGCTCGCCGTTGACGAAAATCCGAAGAGCCTGAAATGTCCGCGTGGCAGGGTCCTGGCCGGCCTCGCGGGTGCGGACCGCACCAGCCACGAGCTGGGCCAGCTCCGAGGTCGTTGCAAGAGGGCCGCGCTCCTGTCGGCGAGCTGCAATCGCCTTTGCAACCTGAACAGCAAACCGTTCTTCGCCATAGTCACGGATGACCTCCGCCATCTGCTCGACCGATGCCGTGGCGAGCCACTCCGCGGCGCTGGTGCCCCGGGTGGTGTCCATGCGCATGTCCAGCGGGCCGTCGGAACGAAAGGAAAATCCCCGCGCCGGGTTGTCGATCTGCGGCGAGCTCACGCCCAGGTCCATCAGGATGCCGGTCACGGAGCCCGCTTCCAGCTCGTGCAGGGCGGCGAAACCCTGGTGCCGGATCTCGAAGCGTTGGTCCTCGATCGCATTGGCCACGGAGACCGCCTCCGGATCCTTGTCGAACGCGATCAGCCGGCCCTTCTCGTCCAGCCGGGAGAGCAGCGCGCGTGAGTGACCGCCGCGACCAAAGGTCGCGTCGACATAGATTCCATCCGGCTTGGTAACGAGGGCGTCGACTGCTTCGTTCAACAAGACGGTGGTGTGGTGCCATGTGGAGTCCACCGCCTTCTTTCAGAAAGAGAATTCCTTGAAGGCATCGGGCATGTCGCCTCGCATCGCCTCGGCCTCCTTGGCCTCGTAGGTCGCCTTGTCCCAGAGTTCGAAGTTGTTGCCCATGCCGAGCAGCATCACGTCCTTCTCGATGCCTGCCGCGGCACGCAGCTCGGGCGACACCAGCACGCGGCCGGTCGAATCGAGTTCGACGTCCATGGCGTTGCCCAAGAAGATTCTCTTCCACCACTGCGCGGCCATGGGGAGCTGGGCGATGCGTTCACGAAATGTTTCCCAGTCGGGCCGCGGAAAAATCATCAGGCAGCCGTGCGGGTGGCGCGTGATCGTGAGCTGGTTGTTCGCGGTCGCGGCGATGACGTCACGATGCCGGGTCGGCATGGAGAGCCGCCCCTTTGCATCGAGACTCAGCGACGACGCGCCCTGGAACACCTTGATCTGCCCTCACTGCGATGAAACGGCAAAGGGGGAGTGGTTTCCCACGATCCCCCACTTCCTGCCACTTTTTTGCACTGTATCAGGAAATCGTTGAGGCGCAACCCGTGTTGGAACTTTTTGGCAATGAAATCAAGCACTTAGAAACGAAACCGGAGGCGCGAGGCCTCCGATTTCCTTTTCAAATCCAGCACTTAGCTGGGGCACTTGATGTGTTGCACGAGCGCAGTCAAAGGATGTAGCGCGAGAGATCCTCGTTGCGGCTCAACTCGCCCAGGCGCGCATCGACGTAGCTGCCATCCACGTTCACCGTCTGGCCCCCGAGGCGGGTCGCCTCGTAGCTCACCTCGTCCAGCAGGCGCTCCATGACCGTCGAGAGACGGCGCGCGCCTATGTTCTCGGTGCGCTCGTTCACGTCGTAGGCGATCTGCGCCAGGCGCGTGATGCCCTCCGGCGTGAACTCCACCGTCACGTTCTCCGTGGCCAGCAGGGCCTGGTACTGCTTGACCAGCGACGCGTGCGTGGACGTGAGGATCGCCTCGAAGTCCTGCACCGAGAGCGAGGACAGCTCCACGCGGATCGGCAGGCGGCCCTGCAGTTCCGGGATCAGGTCGCTGGGCTTGGACAGGTGGAAGGCGCCGCTGGCGATGAACAGGATGTGGTCCGTGCGGATCGGCCCGTACTTCGTCGACACGGTCGTGCCCTCCACCAGCGGCAGCAGGTCGCGCTGCACGCCCTGGCGCGACACGTCGGGGCCGGAGCCCTCGGCGCGCGCGGCGACCTTGTCGATCTCGTCGATGAACACGATGCCGTTCTGCTCCGCGTTCTGGACGGCTGCGGCCTTGATCTCGTCCTCGTTCACCAGGGAGGCGGCCTCCTCCTCCACCAGCAGCTTCATCGCCTCGCGGATCTTGAGCTTGCGCGACTTGCGCCGCACGTTGCCGAACTGGCCGAACACGCTCTTGAGCTGCTCCGCCATGTCTTCCATGCCGGGCGGCCCCATGATCTCCAGCTGCGGCTTGGGCTCGGCGATGTCGATCTCGACGTCCTTGTCATCGAGCAGGCCTTCGCGCAGCTTCTTGCGGAACACCTGGCGCGCCGTGCTTTCGCCGCCGCCCTCCTCGCCGCGCGCCAGCGGGATCAGCACCTGCAGGATGCGTTCCTCGGCGGCGTCCTCGGCGCGCGTGCGCACCTTGCGCATCTCGGCGACGCGCGTCTGCTTGACCGCGATCTCCGCGAGGTCGCGGATGATGGAGTCCACGTCCTTGCCGACGTAGCCCACCTCGGTGAACTTGGTCGCCTCCACCTTGATGAAGGGCGCGTCCGCGAGCTTGGCCAGGCGCCGCGCGATCTCCGTCTTGCCCACGCCCGTGGGGCCGATCATGAGGATGTTCTTGGGCGTGATCTCGGAGCGCAGCTTCTCGTCCACCTGCTGGCGCCGCCAGCGGTTGCGCAGGGCGATGGCCACCGCGCGCTTGGCGTCCTTCTGGCCGACGATGTGGCGATCCAGTTCGGAGACGATTTCCTGGGGAGTCATCGAGCTCATTCGAGGACCTCGATGGTGTGGTTCATGTTCGTGTAGATGCAAAGCTGTCCCGCGATCTCGAGCGACTTCTTGACCACCTCGCGCGCGCCCATCTCGGTGTTGTCCAGGAGCGCCTTGGCCGCGGCCTGCGCGTAGCCGCCGCCGGAACCGATCGCCACGATCCCCTGTTCCGGCTCGAGCACGTCGCCGTTGCCGGTGATGATCAGCGAGGAGTCGCGGTCCGCCACGGCGAGCATGGCCTCGAGCCGGCGCAGCACGCGGTCGGTGCGCCAGTCCTTGGTCAGTTCGATGGCGGCGCGCACCAGGTGGCCCTGGTGCTTCTCCAGCTTGCCTTCGAAGCGTTCGAAGAGGGTGAAGGCGTCCGCGGTGGCGCCGGCGAAGCCGGCGATGACCTTGTCGTGGTAGAGCTTGCGCACCTTGCGCGCAGTGCCCTTGATGACGATGTTGCCCAGGGTGACCTGTCCGTCGCCGCCGATCGCTACCTGCCAGCGGCCGTCGGCGCCCTGGCGCCGCACGCTGACGATGGTCGTGCCGTGAAACTGTTCCATGGAGAATGACGGAATGACTTCGCTTCCGCGTCAATGACGAAATGATGAGATGGCGCCATTCGGCGCCTTCTCAAGTCATTTTGTCATCGAAGCCGCCGCGGGCGGCAAGGTCATGCACGGCGCCGGCCGTGCGGTCATTCGTTGCGAATGGTGATGCGCGCGTGCTCGCTGATGCCGATGACGTTGAAGAACGCCGCCACCAGCCGGTGCACGTCGGAGAACTGCACCTGCCGCCCTTCGCCCTCGCGCGCCGTCACCCAGTTGAGCAGGGTGCCGGCCGCCGTGAAGTCGATGCGCATCAGGCGGGCGCAGGAGATGATCATGATGTCGGCGTCGGCCAGCTTGGCATCGAGCAGTTCGAGCGCCTCCTTGCCGTCGCCGAGGATCTGGCCCGAAAGCTCCACGGTCGCCACGCTGGAGAGCTGCGAACTCATGCCGTGCATCTGCGAGTCGCCGAAGTTCATCACGCTGGAGACCACCGAATCGCGGAAGGCCTCGCCGATGATGGTGTTGCGGCTGGCCAGGCTGCCATCGGGCTGCAGCGACTTGTAGTCGCAGCGCGCGCTGTCCCAGGACGGCGGGGACACCTCGTAGGTCACGCAGTAGTCCAGCGCCACCAGCTCGAACTCGTCGGGGCGGTGCATCACGCGCAGGACTTCCATGCGCAGCTTCCACCACGCCGGATTCACCGAGCGGTCGCTCGAAGGCGTGGCCTCGCGCAGCACCTTCTCGATCGCGTCGGCGCCGATGAAGCGCAGCTGCACGTTCTGGCCGGCCCACTGCGTGAACAGCTTGGTGAGCGGTTCCACCGCGCCGTCCACGATGGAAGTGAGCTTGCTCCAGTTCAGCTTGTAGGGCTGGGTGGCGCGCCCGAGCGCCGCGTTCAGCGCGGCACCGGTCTGCGTGCCGAACACCGCAGGGCAGGTCCAGTCCGCCTTGTCCTGGCCCGCCGCCGCCGCGGCCTGGGCCGCCGTGGGCGTGTTCATCTTGGCGATGATCTCGGGCATCGAGAACCACTGCGGCGCCGAGCGGCCGAAACGGCTGGCGAAATCGATCGCGGCGCTCTCGAACTTCGGCTGCCAGCCGGCGGCGCGGTACAGGTCGAACAGTGTCAGCCAGGTCTCGTCGTGGTTGACGCGCGTGGCGTTCGGGGCGAGCACTTCCAGCAGCCCGGCCTCGGCGCCCTCGTTGTCGCCGTTGGCAAAGCGGATGGACGCTTCCTCCAGCTCCGGGTCGTGGGCGAACTCCTCGACCTGGATCGCGAACTGCTTGGACGGCGAGAAGGTGCTGGGTGCGGTGTTGGGCACGCTGGGCGCGCCGGCGGCGGCAACCTCACGCGCAGTGGGCTGCTGCGCATCGAAATCCAGCGGCGGCAGCTCCGCGCGGCCACCGCCGTCGGCCGGCTGCGCGCCGGGTTGCTGCTGCGCGGGGGACGGCTGCTGCGGGGCGGGTTGCTGCCGCGCGGGCAGGAGGCCCATGGCGTGCGTGGTGGCCTCGGGCAGCACGGAATCGAGCTGCGAGGCGGGCAGCATCGTCGTGGCGGCGCGCGCCGCGGCCGAGAGATCCTGCGGTGCCGTGCGCGAATAGCTGCCGGCCGCCGACGCGGACGGGGCGGGCTGCTGGCGCATCGCGTCGGGCGGCACGTGCGCGGACATCGGAAAGCCGCTGCCACCGGTGGGCATCTGCGAGTTGCCGCCATGCTTGGTCTTCCACCACTGCATGGACATCTGCGCCTCGATCTCGTCGATCTTCTTGAGCGTGGTGGCGCGATCGTCCGGCTTGGACGGCATCGAGCTCTGGAAGAACGAGGGACGCAGCCCGGGGTCCTGGCCCGCGAGCACCTCGCTGCGGCGCATCTTGCGCAGCATGTCGAACTCGCGCTTGCGCACGAAGTCGTTGCGCCGCTTGCGCTCGATCATCTCCTTGAGCATCTGCTTGGAGTACGAGCTCTCGCGATCGGCTTCGTGGCCTTCGTTCTCGTTGAAGCCGCTCGCCGGGTTGCGGACGAAGCGCACCACCCGGGACAACAGGCCACCGGGAGCGGAATCGTCTCTGTTCGACATGTGCGAGGGTCGGGAGGGTTACTGCGGCAGGCGCGGCGTCAGTCGCCGAACATCTTCTGCTTGAGCTCGCGGCGCTGCTGCGCCTCGAGCGACAGCGTCGCCGTGGGGCGCGCGAGCAGGCGGCCCACGCCGATCGGCTCGCCGGTCTCGTCGCAGTAGCCATAGTCGCCCGCGTCGATGCGCGCGATCGACTGCTCGATCTTCTTGAGCAGCTTGCGCTCGCGGTCCCGCGTGCGCAGCTCCAGCGCATGCTCTTCCTCGATCGTCGCGCGATCGGCGGGATCGGGGACGATGACCGTCTCCTCGCGCAGGTGCTCGGTGGTCTCGCCGGCGCTGTTCAGGATTTCCTGCTTCAGGTGCAGCAGCTTCAGGCGGAAGAACGCCATCTGCTTGTCGTTCATGTACTCCGTGTCCGCCATGGCCAGGACTTCTTCGTCGGTGAGCTCCTCGGCGGACTTGGTCTTCCAGTTGTTGGCCAGCTTCGGGTCCTTCTTGATGGACACGACGGGCGGGGGCGTGAGGACGGAATGGGTTGCCATGGGGGTGTAACTTGCCTTGGCAGCAGTCGGGGCCTGCGGCATTGCGTTGGCGGCGGACTGGGCACGCGGCGCGGCCGAAGCCGGACGCGTGGCCTGCACGCTCGCGGCGCGGGCCGGGGCGGGTGCGGGTGCTGCGGGTGGAGGGGACGCCTTGACGGCGGGCGCGGCTTTCGCCGGCGCGGGGCTCGCCTTGGCAGGAATCTTCTTGGCGGCCGCCACGACCGCCTTGGCGCCGGTCACGACAGCCTTGGCGACCACGCCCACGACCTTGCCGGCCGTGGTCTTGGCGGTCTTGGCCGCCTTCGGTGCCGTCTTCACGGCCTTGGCGGGGACCGCCTTGGCCGCGGGTTTCGCGGCTTTCGCCGCGGGCTTGGCCGCCTTGGCGGCTGGCTTGCTTGTCTTGGCTGGAGTTTTCGCGGGAGCCTTCTTGGCGGCTGCCTTCACGGCCTTGGCCGCCGGCTTGGCGGCCTTGGCGGGAGTCTTCACCGCTGTCTTCTTCGCAGCGGCCTTGGGCTGAGCCTTCACTTCCCGTCTCCTCGCGTCGGCGCCGGCGGCGTGCGGCGAAATATCCGCATGCCTGCCTTTCGTTTTACTGGAGTCAGCGCCGTCATGACCGCGATTTATACCCTGAGTTAAGGGCTCTGCACGACCGTGGGCCTCCTTTTCGTGGGCGCGCGCCGGCCCTGCCCCTCTGACGGGTGAGGCCGTGAGTTGCGGAAGCGAGACAAACATGTCAGGGCGCGGCGGCTGCTGGGGGGCCAGCGTAAGCCTGCCTCCCGCCCCGCGCCGCTCAGACCGCGCCGACGCGGCGCGTCAGACAAGGCACTGCTCGAGGCCCTGCAGGAAGATGTCCTTGGGAAGGTCGATGCCGATGAACACCATCTTGGACAGGCGCTGCTCGCCTTCGGCCCACTCGGGACCCAGGTCGCTTCCCATCAGCTGGTGCACGCCCTGGAAGATCACCTTGCGTTCGGTGCCCTTCATGTTCAGCACGCCCTTGTAGCGCAGCATCTTGGGCCCGTAGATGTTCACGATGGCGCCCAGGAAGTCCTCCAGCTTCATCGGGTCGAACGGGCGCTCGGAGCGGAAGACGAAGCTCTTGACGTCGTCGTCGTGGGCATGGTGATGCGGGTGGTCGCAGTGTTCACCGTGCTCGTGATCGTGATCATGAGCGTGGTGCGCGTGGTCGTGCTCTTCTTCCTTCAGGAAGTCGGGATCGATGTCGAGCTTGGAGTTGAGGTTGAAGCCGCGCAGGTCGAAGACGTCCTTGATCGGCACGTCGCCGAAGTGCACGGCCTGCTGCGGCGCCCGCGGGTTCATGTGCTTGAGCCGGTGCACCAGCGCGTCCACCTCGTCCTTGCCGACGAGGTCGGTCTTGGAGATGAAGATCTGGTCGGCGAAACCCACCTGGCGGCGTGCCTCCTGGCGCTCGTCCAGCTGCTTGTCCGCGTGCTTGGCGTCGACCAGGGTCAGGATGGAATCGAGCAGGTAGCTCTCGGCGATCTCGTCGTCCATGAAGAAGGTCTGCGCCACGGGGCCGGGATCGGCCAGGCCGGTCGTCTCGATCACGACGCGGTCGAAATCGAGCATGCCCTTGCGCTTCTTCGCGGCCAGCAGCTGCAGCGCCGAACGCAGGTCCTCGCGGATCGTGCAGCAGATGCAGCCATTGCTCATCTGCACGATCTGCTCCTGGGTTTCGTTGACCAGGATGTCGTTGTCGATGTTCTCTTCGCCGAACTCGTTCTCGATGATCGCGATCTTCTGGCCGTGCGCCTCGCTCAGCACGCGCTTGAGCAGCGTCGTCTTGCCGGAACCGAGGAAGCCGGTGAGGATGGTGGCGGGGATGAGGCTCATGTTGGGGCTTCTGGGGTGTTGCGGTCAGTTTAGCGGTTCGAACCTGCCGACACGGATGTCACTTGCGGATGACCACCAGCCCCTTGAGATATTCCCCCTCCGGGAAGGCAAGCGTCATCGGGTGGTCCGGCGCCGCGCCCAGCCGCTCCGCGATGTAGCCGTCCACGGCGGCATCGGTGCCGGCGGAGGCGACGATCTTGTGGAACAGGTCGGCCGGGATTCCTCCCGAGCACGAGAAGGTGAACAGCAGGCCGCCAGGGGCGAGCAGCTTCAGCGCGAGGCGGTTGATGTCCTTGTACGCGCGGGCGGCGCGTTCCGCGTGCGCCGCCGTAGGCGCGAGCTTCGGCGGGTCCAGCACGATGGCGTCGAAGGTCCGGCCGGCCTCCCCGAAGCGGCGCAGGCTGGCGTTGACGTCCGCATCCAGGAATTCCGCGCGCTGTGCATCGAATCCATTGAGGGCCACGTTCGCGCGCGCGCGCTCGAGCGCGGGACCGGACGAATCGATCGACATCACCTCCCCGGCGCCTCCGGCCAGTGCCGCCACGGTGAAGCCGCCCGTGTAGCAGTAGCAATTGAGCACGCGTTGCGCGCCCAGGCGCCGCACCCAGTCCGCAAACCGCGCGCGGCTGTCACGCTGGTCCAGGTAGAAGCCGGTCTTGTGGCCGCCGGCGATGTCCAGGGCGAACTTCCAGCCATGTTCCGCGATGGTCAGTTCGGTGGAACCGCTGCCGCGCAGCCAGCCGGTGGTCTCGGGCAGGCCTTCGAGCCCGCGCGCGTTCGCGTCCGAACGCTCGTACAGCTTCTGCAAGCCCGTGGCTTCCAGCAGGCCGTCGGCCAGCGCTTTCTTCCAGCGCTCGGCGCCGGCGGACAGGAATTGGGCCACCAGCGTGTCGCCATAGCGGTCGACGACAAAGCCCGGAAGGCCGTCCGATTCGCCGTGCACGAGGCGTACGCCATCGCTGCAAGGCTTAAGCCGTTGCCTTAAGGCCACGGCGTGAACCAGCCGACTGCGCAAAAAGGCCGGGTCGATGCGGTCGTTTTCCACGAAGCTCCAGCATCTCGCGCGGATCTTCGAGGCCGGACTGCAGGCCGCCCAGGCGAGGAACTGCCCCTCGTGGCTCTCCACGCGCACGGTCTCCCCCGGGTCGGCGCTGCCCTTGGCGATGGCGGAGTCGAAGATCCATGGGTGGCGTCGCAACAGCGAGCGCTCGCGTCCTGGGTGCAGGCGAAGAACTTTCATCGGGCTATTGTCGGCGCGGCCGATAAGCGTAAGAATCTGCAACAGGACATCGTCGAGGAGATACCCGTGATGGGTTCGTTCGCCCGGGGCCGCTTTTTCGCGGCAATGCTGCTGTTCCTGACGATGCTGTTGCTCGCCGGGCCCGCCGGCGCGCGCACTGTCCTCCAGCTCGATTCGGGCAACCAGCCCATCCGGATGCGGGACGCCGGCGACGCCTGGCTGGACGAAACCGGTGCCGCCACGGTCCAGAACGTTGCCACGAGCGCCAACATCCACTGGCACACGACGGCGGCGGACAACATCTACAAGCTGGCGGGTGGCAAGGCGCTGTGGATCCGCTTCACCGTCCCGCCCACCAGCACCAACGAGCGCTGGTACCTGGAAGTGATCTATCCCGGCGTCGACCGGGTGGAACTGTTCGTGCAGAACAACGCCGGCGAATGGACGTCGCGCGTCGCCGGCGACGCGGTCCCCGTGGCGAGCTGGCCGGTACCGCACCGGCACCCGGTGCTTCCGCTGCAGGTGTCGGCGACCGAACCGCGCGTGCACTACCTGCGCATCCAGAACGGCACCATCTTCGGCGCCCCGCTGGAATTCGTCAGCGAGAACTACCTGGGCTACACGGAACAGAGCGTCGCGCTCGGCCTGGGTGTCTACCTGGGCCTGGTCGTGCTGGCCGTCATCCTGGCGGGCATCGGCGGCGTGTCGCTGCAGGACCAGGGCTACTGGCTGTTCGCCCTGTCCGCCGTGATGATGTGGCTGTGCCAGGCCACGCTCACCGGCCTGGCGGGCCTGTTCCTCTGGCCGAACTGGGCCTGGTGGAACAACATGGCGCCGCAGGTCACGCCGCTGTTCGCCATCGCATCCCTGCAGGTGTTCTTCGCCGAAGTGGTCTCCTTGCGGGAACGCGGGATCATGGTGTACCGCACGCTGGTGGCCGGTGCCCTGGCGTCCATCCCGCTGGCGGTGTACCTGATGCTCACGCCCGACGTCGTGCAGCGCCTGAGCCTGATCGTTTTCTACGTCTCGGGCGCGTCCATCGCCGGCCTCGCCGTCGTCGTGTGGGCCGCGATGCGCGGCGACCGCTACGCCGTCTGGTTGCTGCTCGGCTGCCTGCCGGTGGCGGCCGGCGCCGGCTTCCCGCTCGCACGCGCGGCCGGCATCATCCCGGTGAGCTTCATGACGCAGTACGGGATGCAGATCGTCATCGCGATCGAACTGCCCGTGCTGCTGATCGTGCTGGCCCTGCGCAGCCAGCACCGCCGCGAGCACGTGCGACGCATCCAGGGCCTGGACCGCATCGACCCCGCCACCGGCCTGATCAACGCGGCGGTGTTCCACGAGCGCCTCGTGCGCCTGATCACGCGCTCGCAGCGCCTGAAGTTCCGCAGCGCCATGCTGCTGGTGGACATCGGCAACATCGACCAGATCCGCCGCCAGTTCGATCCCGACTCCGCGCGCGAGCTGACGCTGCGCGTCGCCGGCCGCCTGCTGTCGGTGGCGCGCGAGATCGACACGGTGGCGCGCCTGTCGGAGCACCGCTTCGGCATCCTGCTGGAGGGCCCGCTGCACGCCGACGAAGTGGCCGAAGCCGGGCCGCGCATCGTCGCGCGCTGCCTGATGCCCTTCAAGGGCCGGCCGCTGGAGTGGTCGGCGCACGTGCGCGTCGCGCAGGCGCTGATCCCCATGGATGGCAGCGACCCGTCGCAGCTGATCGGCCGGCTGGAAATGCTGCTGGCCAGCGCGCCCGCGGACAGCCGCCGGGCCGTGTTCATGCTGTCGAAGTCGAGCATGCCGGCGGCGCTGACCACCTGAGTCGCGACGGCGGTGGGGTCCGCCGCTTCGCTCGCTCCTCCGCTACTTCCTCTTGGCCCGCGGATGCGCCGCGTCGTAGGCCTTGGCCAGGTGCTGGAAATCCAGCCGCGTGTACACCTGCGTCGTCGCGATGTTGGCGTGCCCTAGCAGCTCCTGCACCGCTCGCAGGTCACCGCTGGACTGCAGCATGTGGCTGGCAAACGAATGCCGCAACATGTGCGGGTGCACGGGCGTGGCCAGCCCCGCCTGCAGGCTGCGCTGCTTGAGGCGCTGCCAGATCGCCTGCGCGCTCAGGCGCTGGCCGTGCCGGCCCGGGAACAGCGCGTCGTCTTTCGCCACCGGCCCCAGCGAACGCAGCGAAAGCCAGTGCCGCAGCGCCTCGACCGCCTTGCGTCCCACCGGCACGGTGCGGCGCTTGCCGCCCTTGCCCAGCACGTGGGCCTCGCCGGCGTCCAGGTCCACCCACCCCTTGGCGGCCGAACTCGCCTGCGCGTCGAGCCCCACCAGTTCGCCCACGCGCAGGCCGCAGCCATAGAGCAGTTCCACGATGGCGCCGTCGCGCGCTTCCATCCAGGGATCCGCCTCGTCCGCGCTGAACTCCGCGAACTGCACGGCGTCATCCACGCTCAGGGCCTTGGGCAAGGGCTTGGGCGCCTTGGGCGCGCGCACGTCCTGCACCGGGTTGGCCTTGACCAGTCCTTCGCGGCCCAGCCAGCTGTAGAAGCCGCGCCAGCCCGAGAGGATCAGCGCAATGCCGCGCCCGGAACGGCCGCCACCGTGCATCTGCGCCACCCAGCGGCGCACGTGCGCGTTCTGCACGGCAAGCAACGGCACGCCCGCCTTGGCGGCGTTCTCGGCCAGCTTCTGCAGGTCCAGCGTGTAGAGCGCCAGGGTGCGCGGCGCGAGCCGCTTCTCGACGCGCACGTGTTCGAGGTAACGCCCGACCAGTGCCGCGTCGTCCATCGCGTTCAGCGCGGGCGCAGCCGCGAGAGCGCCGCGCTCGCGAGTTCGGCGATGCGCTCCAGGAAGTCGGTCGCGTAGCCGGACTGGAAGCGCTGCGGGTCGGGCGAGGCCAGCACCAGCATGCCGAAGGCCGGCCCCGAGCCGTTGGCCGCGCCCTCGCGCAGCGCGATCAGGGCGATCGACATCGCCGTGGACGGATCCGGCAGCCAGCCCACCGCCTCGATGCCGGACACGACGCCGCAATAAGGCTGCGTGAGCGACGAGGCGAAGCTCTTCGCGTCCTCGCTGACGCCCTGCGCGAAGGGCTCCTGCGCATAGCGGGCGTCCACGTCCCAGACCTTCAGCGCGACCTGCGGCACCACGAACTGCTGCTGCAGCTCCGTCAGCAGCGTCGCGGGGAGCGCGCGCGTGGACTGCACCAGCAGCAGGGACTTCGCCCAGCGGTGGATCCGGTCCGAGATCACCATGTTCTCGTTGCCGTGCCGCACCATGTCCATGATGCGGTGCTCCAGCGCCTTGATCTTTTCCCGCAGCATCTCGGCCTGCCGCTCCTGCAGGCTCACCGCGCGGTTGCCGTGCGGGCTGGTCAGGTGCACGGAGGCGAGCAGCTCCGCGTGCCGCTCGAAGAAAGCGGGGCTGTTCGCCAGGTAGTTGGCGATGTCGTCTTCCGTGATCGGATTCATGGGGTTCAAGACCGTCCTCATTCCTGCATTTCGATTTCGCCTTCGAACACCGTCACCGCGGGGCCCGTCATCAGCACTGGCGCGTCGCCGCCCGCCCACTCGATGGTCAGCAGGCCGCCGCGCGTCTCCACGTCCACGCGCGCATCCAGCTTGCCCAGGCGAATGCCCGCCACCACCGCGGCGCAGGCGCCCGTGCCGCAGGCGAGCGTCTCGCCGGCACCGCGCTCATACACGCGCAACCTGATCCGGTCGCGGTCCACCACCTGCATGAAGCCGGCGTTCACCCGCTTCGGGAAGCGCGAGTGGTGCTCGATCAGCGGCCCTTGCGCGGCCACGGGCGCGCGGTCCACCTCGGGGACGACCTGCACCGCGTGCGGGTTGCCCATGGACAGCACCGCCAGCGACACCAGCTGCGACTCGGCATGCGTGCCCAGCGCCAGGTGCCAGGTCTGCCAGCCGCCTTCCTTGTGCGGGCTGAGGCCGGCAGCGTCGAAGGGAATCTGCGCCAGCTCGAAGACCGGCCGCCCCATGTCCACGGTCACGCGCCCGTCCGGGTTCAGCCGCGGCTCGATCACGCCCGAGAGCGTCTGCACCCGGATGCGATCGCTGCGCGCCAGGCCCTTGTCCGCCACGTAGCGCGCGAAGCAGCGCGCGCCGTTGCCGCACTGCTCCACCTCGCCGCCGTCGGCGTTGTGGATCACGTATTCGAAGTCCACGCCCGGCGCGGGGCTGGGGCGCACCGACAGGATCTGGTCGGCGCCGACGCCGAAGTGCCGGTCGGCCAGGCGCCGGTACTGCTGCGGCGACAGGCCCAGGCGCTCGCGCGTTTCGTCGAGCACGACGAAGTCGTTGCCCGCTCCCTGCATCTTGGTGAAACGGATGCGCATGCGGCGATTATCCGCGCAGACGCTCCAGCGCGCGATCCACGAAGAACAGGCGGTCCTGTCCCCAGAAGCGTTCGGACTGGCCATGGATGATGAAGGTGGGCGCCCCGAACACGCCCAGGCGCTCCGCCTCCTCGCTGTAGGCCTGGTACTGCCGCAGCACCGCCGGTGCGCGCTCCAGCGCCTGCAGCGCCTTGCCGTCGTAGCCGTTCTCCTCGGCGATCGCGATGCGCACCTCGGGCCGCGAGGTGTCGCGTTCCTCGGCCCACAAGGCGCGCAGCAAGGCGTGCGAGAGCACGAAGGCGTCCAGCCCCTGCTGTTGCGCGGCGATCACCATCCAGCCGGCGTACTTGTTCCAGTCCTTGTCCTCCACCGCGTAGCGCGGGTAGTGCTTCGGCTGGGTCACGATGGGCATGCCGAGGAACTGTCCCCACCGGACCAGTTCCTCGTCGTGGTAGGTCCGGCGCGGCTCGGGACGCGTGCGGATCGGGATGCCGCCGGTCTTGGGGATGACGGCCTGGAAGTCGTAGGGCTTGAGCTCCAGCTTCACCTTGTGCCGGCGCACGATGTCCTGCAGCTGGGGCCCGGCAAAATAGGCCCACGGCGATGACAGGCTGTAATAGCAGTCCAGTTGAATCGTCATCCGCGAATTATCTGCCGTGATCCCTGCCTCCCCCGCATTGCCGCCGGTGCCCCCACAGTCGCTCGCCAGCCCCCGTGACGATGCCGCGCTGGCGCGGCTCGCGCGCGACGCGAAAGCCGACCTCGCGCGCCTGAACTTCCCGCCCGCCAACTGGGTGCCTGCCGCCAGCGCGCCGGACGGCAGCCCCGTCCTCGACGTGCTCGTGGCCGGCGCCGGCATGTGCGGCCAGACCGCGGCCCATGCCTTGCTGCGCGAAGGCGTCGCCAACCTCCGCGTGATCGACCGGGCCGCGCGGGGCGAGGAAGGACCGTGGGGCACGTACGCGCGCATGCTCACCCTGCGCAGCCCCAAGCACCTGACCGGGCCCGACCTGGGCGTGCCCTCGCTCACCTTCCGCGCCTGGTACGAGGCGCAGCACGGCGACTGCGGATGGGACGCGCTGCACAAGGTGGGACGGCTGGACTGGCGCGACTACCTGCTGTGGGTGCGGGACACCTTGGGTCTCGCGGTGGACAACGGCGTCGCGCTGGCGGAAGTACGCGACCGGGACGGACTCCTGCACGTGCGGCTCGTGTCCGCCGGCGGCGAGGAGCACGTGTGGGCGCGCAAGATCGTGCTGGCGCTGGGCCGCGACGGCAGCGGCGCGCCGCGCTGGCCGGAGTTCCCCTCGCTGCGGCGGGACGACCCGCTCGGCGCCGGTCGCGTCTTCCATTCCGCCGACGCGATCGATTTCGAGGCGCTGCGTGGCAAGCGCGTGGGCGTGCTGGGCGCGGGCGCGTCCGCCTTCGACAACGCAGCCTGCGCGCTGGAAGCCGGGGCGAAGGTGGACCTGTTCGCGCGCCGGCCCTTCCTGCCGCAGGTGAACAAGAGCAAGTGGACCTCGTTCGCGGGGTTCTTTCGTGGCTACGAGGCGCTGGACGACGCGCGCAAGTGGCGCTTCTACACCTACATCTTCGACGAGCAGGTGCCGCCGCCCTGGGAGACCGTGCGGCGCTGCGACGCGCAGGCCGCCTTCACGCTGCGCCTGGGCACGCCGTGGACCGACGTCCAGCCGGCGCAGGACGGCGTGCTGGTCACGACGCCCGGCGGCAGCGAGCGCTTCGACGCCGTCATCTTCGGCACCGGCTTCGACGTGGACCTGCTGGACCGCCCAGAGCTCGCGCGCTACACCGGCGCCATCGACACCTGGGCGAACCACGTGAGCGCTGAAGAGGTCCAGCGCCATGCGGAGGCGGCGCGCTTTCCCTATCTCGGCTCCGGCTTCGAGCTGCGCGCGCGCGGCGAGGCGCACCGCGCGGCACTGCAGAACCTGCACCTGTTCAACTGGGGCAGCACCATGAGCCACGGCGCGCTGGCCGGCGACATCCCCGGCCTGGCGATCGGTGCCGGACGCCTGGCCCAGTCCATCGCCCGCGACCTGTTCGTCGCCGACGCGGACCTGCACTGGGAGCGCCTGCAGGCGCTGGAGGAGCCGGAGCTGCTGTCGACGAAGTGGTACGTGCCGCCGCAGGAGCGGCGCTGAGCCGGATGGATCCCGGCTCGACGCCGGGAGGACACGCTTTTTTCAGTCGATCGACACGTTCGCCGCCTTCACCACCTCCGCCCACTTCTGGCGGTTCGCGTGGACCGTGGCCTTGAACTGTTCCGGCGTCTCCAGCCGGATCGAGTTGCCCATGCTCTCCAGCTTGCCCTTGACTTCCGGCTGCTGCAGCACCTGGCGCACCGCGGCATTGAGCTTCGCCACGATCGCCGCGTCCGTGCCCTTGGGCGCGAACAGCGCGAACCAGGTGGAGCTGTCGAAGCCCTGCGTGCCGGGCAGTCCGCTCTCCGCGATCGTCGGCACGTCCTGCACCGCGGGGACGCGCTTGCCGGTGGTGACGGCCAGCAGGCGCACCTTGCCGGCCTTGGCGTGCGGCAGCACCGTCTGCACCTGGTTCATGATGCAGCAGGTCTCGCCCTTGAGCACCGCCTGGATCGCCTCCGGCCCGCCCTTGTAGGGCACGTGCACCATGTTCAGGCCCAGCTTCGCGTTCATCTCGGCGAAGGCCATGTGCGTGCCGGTGCCGTTGCCGGTGGAGGCGTAGTTGTACTTGCCGGGATTGGCGCGCACGACCTCCGCGAACTCCTTGAGCGTCTTCACGTTGATCACCTCGGGGTTGATCGTGAGCACGTTGGAGACGTCGTTGATCGGCGACACGGGGACGAAGTCCGCCTCCACGTCGAAGGGCAGCTTCTTGTACAGCGCGGCGTTCACGCCGTGCGTTGCCGCGGTGCCGAACAGCAGCGTGTAGCCGTCCGGCCTGGCGCGCGAGACGTACTCGCTCGCGACGTTGCCCGCCGCGCCCACCTTGTAGTCGATGATGACCGGCTGGCCCAGCACCTTGCCCAGGGGTTCCTGGATCAGTCGGCCGACCACGTCCACGCCGGAGCCGGCGGGAAAGGTCATGACGATCGTCACGGGGTGCTGCGGCCAGTCGGTGCCGTTCTGCGCCCGGGCCAGGGGCGCCAGCGCCAGGCCGGCCAGGGTGAGGGCCGCGGCGCGGCGCAGGAAGGAAATCTTTTTCATGCGAGGGACTCCGGATGCGGGACGCTGCATTGTGGCAACCCGCTTGGATCGTTTCCAGCATGAGCTTATGCTGGCTCCATGCGCATCCCCGACTGGACCCCCGACCGCAAGCCGCAACCGCAGGACCTGGTGCAGGCCATCCTGGACCGCCGCGGCGGCGAGCTCCTCAACCTCGACCGCGCCCTGCTCTGGAGCGAACCGCTGGCGCGGGGCTGGAACACCTACCTGAAGGCCGTACGCACCGGCCTGGGCGCCAGCCGCCAGTTGCGCGAGCTGGGCATCTGCACGGTGGCGCTGATCACGGGCGCGCACTACGAGTACCACCACCACGCGCCGGACTTCCTCGCGGCCGGCGGCCGGCAGGCGAGCCTGGACGCGCTGCAGGCCTGGGTGCGCGCGGGCGCGCAGGCCGAGCCCCCCGGCCTGGCCGGCGACGAAGCCCTGGTGGCGCGCTACGCCGCGCAGATGACGCGCGACGTGAAGGTGGAAGACGCGCTGTCCGCGCGCATGCAGCAGCGCTTCGACACCACGGAACTGGTGGAGATCACCGCAGCGATCGCGACCTACAACATGGTGGCGCGGTTCCTGGTGGCGCTGGGCGTCAATCCCGAGGACTGACGCCCTCCCCCGTCCTTCCCGCCCGCGCGGAGAGGACGAACTATTCCGCCTTGATGTTGTTCTCCTTGACCACCACCGCCCAGGTATCGACCTGCTGGTCGATGAAGGCGCGGGCGGCCTCGGGGGTGCCGCCGACGATCGTCATGCCCTGGCCTTGCAGCTTGCCCGCGATCTCCGGCACCTTCAGGGCCTTGTTGATCTCGTCGTTCATGCGCCGCACGATCTCGGGCGCCACCTTGGCCGAGGTGAGCACGCCCCACCAGGCCGGCGCATCGAAGCCCGCGTAGCCGCTCTCCGCCACCGTGGGCACGTCCGGCAGGTCCGGCGAGCGCTTGCTGGTGGTGACCGCGAGCGGGCGCAGGCGCTTGCTGTCGATGTGCGGCTTGGTGACGACGATCGAGGCCACCGAGAGCGGCACGTGTCCCGCCACCGCGTCCTGCATCAGCGGGCCACCGCCCTTGTAAGGCACGTGGGTCCATTCCAGTCCGCCGCTCTTGCCCAGCAGCGCCATGGCCAGATGGCCCAGGCTGCCCGAGCCCACGGTGCCGAAACTCACGGTCTTCCTGGCCTTGGCCGCAGCGACGACGTCGGCGAAGCTCTTGTACTCGGACGCCACCGGCGTGGCGATCACCATGGGCGCCGTGCCGAGCAGCGCGACCGGCGCGAGGTCCTTCCTGGTGTCGTACGGCAGGTTGGGGATCAGGCTGGGGTTGACGCCATGGGTGTCGAAGACCACCGCGTAGGTGTAGCCGTCCGGCGCCGCGTGCGCCACGGCGGCGGTCCCGATGGAGCCGGAGGCGCCGACCTTGTTCTCCACGATCACGGTCTGCCCGAGCTGCTGCGTCAGTTGGGTCGCCAGGATGCGCGCGACCTGGTCCACCGAGCCGCCGGGCGGGAACACGGCCACCAGCCGGACCGGCTGGCGCTTGGGCCAGTCGCCCGTCTGGGCCTGTACCGGGAGCGCGCCGGCGGCGACGAGGGCCAGCGCCAGGAGGAAGCTGCGAGTGTTCATCGTGTCTCCGCGTGATGTAATCGCCCGCATGGTAAGAGCCACCCAGCTGCTGCATCCTCAGCGAGAACCCGCGGTGCCGCGCCCGGCCGCCACCGTCCTGCTGCTGCGCGACACGACGGCAGGCCTGGAAGTGCTGATGACGCGCCGCTCGGCGACGGCGAGCTTCGCGCCCGGCGCCTACGTCTTCCCCGGAGGCGGCATCGATGCGGCGGATGCCCAGGCGCACGCGCTGGCCGCACGCCGTCCCACGCAGCCCGAGGCAGCCCTCACCCAGGCCATCGCGGCGATCCGCGAGAGCTTCGAGGAGCTGGGCGTGCTGCTCGCCCGCCACGCCGACGGCCGCCCCGTGGCTGCCGACGACATCGCCGCGTTCGACCGCAAGGCGCCTTTCGCGCAGCAGGTGCGCGAGCGCGGACTGGTGCTCGCCGCCGACCAGGTGCACGTGCTCGCGCACTGGATCACCGACCGCGACCTGCCGCGCCGCTTCGACGTGCCGTTCCTGGTGGCGCGCATGCCGGAAGGCCAGTCGCCGGTGGCCGACGAGGCGGAACAGTTCGAGCCCGCCTGGGTGCGCCCGGCGGACGCGCTCGCGCGCCACCAGGCCGGCCAGTTCTTCATGATCTTCCCCACCATCCGCACGCTGGAGCGGCTGGCGAAGTTCGCCACCGTGGATGCGGTGCTCGCGGCCTGTGCCAGCGAGCAGCCGTTGTGGACCAGCTGCCCGCGCGCCGGCTTCCTGCAAGGGGCCGAGGCCCGCTTCATGGAGCACGAGTCGGCCTACGGCGAGCTGGCGCTCGTCTGCCCGGACGGGCAGCTGCGGCACGCGCTGGACTGGCAGACGGAGCAGCCGGTCGCGCTGCTGAAGAACGTCTCGCGCATGACGGCGCCCAATCCCGGCGTGATGACCGGCCCCGGCACCAACAGCTACATCGTGGGCGACCCGGACACGGGCTACATCGTCATCGACCCGGGCCCGGAAGACCCCGAGCACCAGCACAGGCTCTGGCGTGCCACCAACGGCGACATCCGCATGATCGTGTGCACGCACTCGCACGCGGACCATTC
Organism: Ramlibacter sp. G4-7; assembly: GCF_057784995.1. Taxonomy (NCBI): domain Bacteria; kingdom Pseudomonadati; phylum Pseudomonadota; class Betaproteobacteria; order Burkholderiales; family Comamonadaceae; genus Ramlibacter; species Ramlibacter sp. G4-7. The sequence goes on along the minus strand of NZ_JBYNTT010000004.1, from coordinate 184,900 downwards.
GCCGGGCGCGCGGCCGCTGCAGGCGCTGTGCCGCGTGCAGCCGCCGATCCTCGGCCTGCCCTCGGCACCCACCGCGCGCCCGGCCAGCCATTTCGTGCCGGACCGCGTGCTGGCGGAGGGCGAGCTGCTCACGCTGGAAGGCAACGGCCGCACGCACAGCCTTCAGGCGATCCACACCCCCGGCCACGCGGCCAACCACGCCTGCCTGGTGCTGGTCGAGGATGGCCTGCTGTTCTCGGGCGACCACATCCTCAATGGCAGCACCACGGTGGTCGACCCGCCGGACGGCGACATGAGCGCCTACCTCGATTCGCTCGATCGCCTCTCCGCCGCCTGTGACGAATTTGGCATCGCCTTCATCCTGCCGGCGCACGGCCACGTGCTGGGGTTCGCCAGGCAGGCGATCGCGATGCTCAAGGCGCACCGCCTCCAGCGGGAAGCGCGCATCCTCGCGGCCATGCGCCAGCGGCCCGCCGGCACCCTGGACGACTGGGTGGAGATCGCCTACGCGGACGTGCCGCCCCGCATGTGGCCCGTCGCCAAGCGTTCGCTGCTGGCGCACGTACAACGCATCGAGGCGCTGCAACTGGCCGGCTGAGAGTCCCGCCGCTACACTGCCCCGAAACGAGGGGATTGGGATGCAGGACCCGAAGGCGCCCGCGCGCGCCGAGATCACGGCCTACCCGCTGGAGTTCACGGGCGCGGGCGGCGAATACTTCCGCGTCTGGATCGTCAACGTGCTGCTGTCCATCGTGACGCTCGGCTTCTACACGCCGCTGGCCCGGCGCCGGACCGCGCAGTACTTCTACGGCCACACCCTGGTGGCCGGCAGCCCGCTGGAGTTCACCGCGCAGACCAAGCGCATGCTGGTCGGCTTCGTGCTGTTCGTGGCGCTCTATGCCGCCATGAAGATCGCGTCGCAGACCGGGCAGGACACCGTCGTAGCGGTGATGCTTCTCGGCGGCGCTGCGCTGGCGCCGTACTTCTGGGCGAGCGCCATGCGCTTTCGCTTCAACGCGACGCGCTGGCGCGGCGTGCGGCTGCAGTTCGCCGCCGGCTGGGGCGAGGTCTACCGGGCCAGCCTGCCGGCCTTCCTGTTCGCGCTGGTCTGCCTGGGCGGCCTGGCCCAGATCGGCATGCTCGCCGAGGGCGAGCGCGAGGGCGCGGCGCCCCTGGCCCTGCTCGTGGGCGTCTCGGCGGCGGTGATCAGCATCCTGTGCGCGATCCGCCTCGAATACAACTACAAGAGCCTGATGGTGGCGCGCGGCCGCATCGGCGGCCAGCCCGGGCGCTGGAAGCCCCAGTTCTGCGACTTCGTGCGCATCTGGGGGGCCACGATGGGCGTGTTCCTCGCCGCCTTGCTGCTCGTGAGCGCTGGCGTCGGGGCGGCACTCGGGGGGTCCTTCGCGATCATGAAGAACATGAAAGGCGGCGGCTTCATGGCGATGCTGATGATGGCGGCGCTCTTCGTGGGGTCCGTCTTCCTGCTGTTCCTCATCTCCGCTCCCGCGCGCGCCTACCGCGAAGCGCGCATGTTCCAGCTCGTGTGGAACAACATCGGCGTCAGCCAGGTGGCGCGCTTCAAGTGCCGGCTGCGGCCCTGGCGCTACGTCGGCCTGCGCGTGAAGAACGTCTTCCTGTCGCTGCTGACTCTCGGTTTCTACCGGCCCTTCGCGCGCGTGAGCGAATACCGCATGAAGGCCGAATCGGTCACCCTGCACGTCAAGGGTGGCCTCGACCAGCTCGCCGGCCAGCTCGCGCGCGAGGAACTGGCCGTGGGCGACGCGATCGCCGACGCGGTCGGCCTCGAGCTCGTGGGCTGAGCATGCCCCTGCCCGGACTCTGGTTCGACGGCCGCACGAGTGGCGCCCGCCCGGTGCAGGTACGGCTGCAGCCGGCAGCGGGCGGCCCGTCGCTCGCCTTGCAGGCGGCCGACGGCGAATCGCTGGTCCTGACGCACAAGCAGGTGCTGTGGCCGGAGCGCTGGAGCGCCAGACGCATGCCGCGCAAGGTGCTCGTGGACCTCGGGGCGCGTGGCAGCCTGGAGATCGCCGATCCGGCGGGCTGGGAGCAGGAGCTTTCCGCGGCCGGCCACCAGGCGACGGTCGCCACGCGCATGCAGACGCGCTGGACCACCTTCGTGCTGGTGCTGGTCGCGGTGGCGGGCCTCATGCTCGCGCTCTACCGCTGGGGGACCCCCTGGGCCGCAACCCAGCTCACGCGCCAGGTGCCCCTGTCCTGGGAAACGGATCTGTCCCTGCGCGTGCTGCGCGACATGGACGCGCGCTGGCTGAAACCGAGCAAGCTCCCTGCGGCCAGGCAGGCGGCGCTGCGGGCGCGCTTCGATGCGCTGGCGACCCAGCTGCCGGCGGAGCTGCGCCGCTACCGCGCCTACCAGCCGCGCCTGGAGCTGCAGTTCCGCAGCGGCATGGGCAGCAACGCCTTCGCCCTGCCCGGCGGCACCATCGTGGTCACCGACGGCATCGTGGCGCTCGCCGACAAGAACCAGCTTGGCGACGAGGCCCTCGCCGGCGTGCTCGCGCACGAGATGGGGCACGTGCTGCACCGGCACGCCACGCGGCTGGTCGTCGAACAAGGCGTGCTGAACGTGGGCCTGGGCCTGGCCCTGGGCGACGTCTCGTGGCTGGCGTCCGTCGGCGGCTCGATGCTCACGGGCCTGTCCTACCGGCGCAACCACGAGATAGAGGCGGACTGCTTCGCCGTGGCGCTGATGGCGCGCACCGGCGGCAAGACCGCGCCGATGGCCGACCTGCTGATGAAGATGGACCGGGGCGCCAGGCCGGGCCAAAGCGCGGGCTGGAGCGAGCTCCTGAGCAGCCACCCGGCCACCCCGCAGCGGGCGGAGGCCCTCCAGCGCGGCGAGGCCGCCTGCCGGTGACGCCGCGCAGCGATCGCGCCATGCTGGGATAATCCCGCCTGTGAAGCACGCCAGGCCGTCGCTGGTGCAATCGCCGAAAGGCCGCACTGGAGGAACGTCCGGACTGCACAGGGCAGCGTAGCAGGTAACACCTGTCCACCGCGAGGTGAGGATCAGAGCAACAGAGACGAGTCCCGTGGGTTCGCGCAAGCGGCCATGCGGGGGTGAAACGGGCAATCTCTACGCGCAGCAATACCAAATAGGCCAGCATTGACGTGGTCCCGCGGAGCTGGCGGGTAGGTAGCACCGAGCCGTGGGGGCGACTCCCGGCCCAGAAGAATGACGGTCACGCCTGGGCGACCAGGCGCACAAGATCCGGCGTATCGGCGGGCTTCACACTTTATTCGCGCCAGCAGAAAGGCCGCCCTCAGGCGGCCTTTTTCATGGCGGCTTCGGCTCAGGCCGCAGCGTTCTGCAGCGCCGAGATCCGCTCCTCGATCGGCGGGTGTGTGGAGAACAGCTTGCCCACGCCGGAGGTGATGCCGAAGGCCTGCAGGCCCTTGGGCAGCTCGCCGGGGACCATGCCGCCCAGGCGGGCCAGCGCATTGATCATCGGCTGCCGGCGCCCCATCAGCTGCGCGGCGCCGCGGTCGGCGCGGAACTCGCGCTGGCGCGAGAACCAGGCCACGATGATGGCGGCCAGGAAGCCGAACACGATGTCCAGCACGATGGTGCTGATCATGTAGCCGATGCCGGGGCCGGAGCGCTGCTCGCCGCGCGACAGCCAGCTGTCCACCAGGTAGCCGATCACCCGCGAGGCGAACACCACGAAGGTGTTCATCACGCCCTGGATCAGCGTCATGGTGACCATGTCGCCGTTGGCGATGTGCGCCACCTCGTGGCCGATCACGGCCTCGACCTCCTCGCGCGTCATGCCTTGCAGCAGGCCAGTGGACACCGCCACCAGCGCGCTGTTCTTGAAGGCGCCGGTCGCGAAGGCATTGGGCTCGCCCTGGAACACGCCCACTTCCGGCATGCCGATGCCGGCCTGGTCGGCGAACTTGCGCACCGTGTTCACGATCCAGGCCTCGTCGGGGCCCTCGGAGCCGGTGATCACCTGCACGCCCGAGCTCCACTTGGCGATCGGCTTGGACAGCAGCAGCGAGATGATGGCGCCGCCGAAGCCCATGATGAAGGAGAACACCAGCAGCGCGCCCAGGTTCAGGCCGTTGGCGGTGAGGTAGCGGTTGACCCCCAGCAGGCTCGCGACGAAGCCGAGGACGACGACCACGGCGAGGTTGGTTGCCAGGAAGAGGAGGATGCGTTTCATTGTTTGGAAGCTCCGAAGGGTGGATGACATGCACCCTCGCGCGCAAGATGTGGTTGCGCCAACCGGAAATCAAGAGCGCGAAGGACCCGCGGACGTTGTTGTTGTAGTGGCTTCTGGCGTCTTGCGTGGACGGAATACGAGGGAGTCATCATAAAAGGAAAAGTTCTCGTTCCCGGGCCACCAGCCGGGAACGCCCAGGACCGGCAGCGGCGTGAAAGGCTTGGCGGCAAGGGCAGGCGCGGTGCAGCGTGCGGCCAGCCAGGCGTCCGCGACCGCTCCTGAATCCAGAGCAGCATTCGCCCGCCACACATGGGCCGTGAAGCCTTTGCGCGGCATGGCCAGCTGCTCCAGCAGGGCATGTCCGAAGATCCACAAGCGCGCTTGGCGCCACAGCGGGCGCAAGTCGACGAACAGCCGCCGCCATTCCCGCGCTTGCAGCGCTTCCCACAGCGCCGGGGGAGCCTGCAGCAGCGCGCCGTTCTCGTCGAACACGGTGATCGCGTCACGCACGGGCCCCCGCCGCGCCCCGACGCCGTCGCGCGCGATCACCGCGGCCTGCAGCCGGTTCAGCGCCGCCTTGGCAAGCGGGAAGGCATGCCAGACCAGGCCGTTGAAGAAATCGTGCAGGCCGGGCCGCACGGGGCACTGGCCGGTTTCGAAGATGAACTGCTCGTAAGGGATTCCGGGCGGGAGCTGCTCCTGCGGCACGAAGCGCACCGGGGCGCCCGGCGTCGCCAGCGCTTCGTGCGGCGGCGCACCGGCCGCCATGCGCGCCGCGGCCGGCTCGCCCGTGCCGCGCCAGGGCGCGTACCAGGGCTGCCGCCAGTCCACGCCGGGGTGCACTCAGGTCTTTCCCCGGCGCGCCCGTTTTGCCCGCACCGAGACGCTCGATTTCCCCTCGTCGGCCAGCTCGAACAGGTCGGTGGCGGCCAACAGCTTCGTCAGCGTCGAATAACCGTAGTTGCGGTGGTCGAACGAGGCCTGGTTGCCGATCTGCTGGCGCACGGCGTTCACCCGCGCCCATCCTTCGTCGTCGGCCGCCGACAGCACCGCGTTGCGCAGCAGGTTGACCAGCTTGCGGTCCTGCCGCAGTTCGCCCGCCGACATCCGCAAGGGCTGGGTGCGCTCGGCATCGCCGGCATCCGTGTCCGCATCGTTCTCGTTCGGGCGCAGTTCGTCCAGGAACAGGAAGCGCGAGCAGGCGTTGACGAAGGGCTCCGGCGCCTTGCGCGCGCCGAAACCGTAGACGGCCGCGCCCTTGGCCCGCAGGTGCATCACCAGCGGCGTGAAGTCGGCGTCGGACGAAACGATGCCGAAAGCGTCGGGGCGGTCGGAGTACAGCAGGTCCAGGGCATCGATCACCATCGCCATGTCGCTGGCGTTCTTGCCCTTGCTGTAGTCGAACTGCTGCATGGGGCGGATGGCGTGCTCGTGCAGCTGCTCCTCCCAGCCCTTGAGTTCGTTCTTCTTCCAGTTGCCGTAGGCCCGGCGCACGTTGGTCTCGCCGAACGTGGACAGCTCGTTGAGGATCAGCCCGATCTTGGACGCCGGCGAATTGTCGGCGTCGATCAGCAGCGCGACGCGCGGCTTGCCGTTCATGCCACCACCCGCCACGGCAGCGTCTCCCCGCCCCGCAAGGGCTTGAGCTGCGCTTCGCCGAAAGGCACGCTCTCGGGCAACTGCCAGGCCTCCTTCTTCAGCGTGAGCTTGCCGGTGTTGCGCGGCAAGCCGTAGAAGTCGGCGCCGTGGAAGCTGGCGAAGCCTTCCAGCTTGTCCAGCGCGCCGACGCTGTCGAAGGCTTCGGCGTAGAGCTCCATCGCGGACAGCGCGGTGTAGCAGCCGGCGCAGCCCAGGGCATGCTCCTTCAGGACGGCGGGGTGCGGTGCGCTGTCGGTGCCGAGGAAGAACTTCGGGCTGCCGCTGGTCGCCGCTGCCACCAGGGCCTGCCGGTGCACCTCGCGCTTGAGCACGGGCAGGCAGTAGTAGTGCGGGCGGATGCCGCCGGTGAAGATGGCGTTGCGGTTGTACAGGAGGTGGTGCGCGGTGATCGTGCCCGCGGTGTAGCGGTCGGCGTCACGCACGTACTGCACCGCCTCCTTCGTGGTCATGTGCTCCACCACGATCTTCAGCTCGGGGAAGTCGCGCCGCAGCGGCTTCAGCTGCGTTTCCAGGAACACCGCTTCGCGGTCGAAGATGTCGACCGCGGGATCGGTCACTTCGCCGTGGACCAGCAGCAGGATGCCTTCGCGCTGCATGGCTTCCAGCGTGCGGTAGGTCTTGCGGATGTCGGTGACGCCGGCGTCGCTGTTGGTCGTGGCCCCGGCGGGGTACAGCTTCACGGCCACGACACCGGCGGACCGGGCGCGCGCGACCTCCTCCGGCGCCAGCTTGTCGGTGAGGTACAGCGACATCAGCGGCTCGAAGGACTGGCCCTGGGGCACGGCGGCCAGGATGCGGTCACGGTAGGCGCTCGCCAGGGCCGCGGTGGTCACCGGCGGCCGGAGGTTGGGCATGATCAGCGCCCGGCCGAACTGGGCCGCCGAGTGCGGCACCACGCAAGCCATGGCCGCCCCGTCGCGCACGTGCAGGTGCCAGTCGTCCGGGCGGGTGATGGTGAGGGTCTGGGACATCCGCCTATTGTCCCACCCGCTGCCGGAGGCAGCGGGCCAAGCCCGCTCAGTGGCTGAGGATCTTGTTCAGGAAGTCCTTGGTGCGCGGTTGGCGCGCATCCGCATTCCCGAAGAACTCTTCCTTCGAACAGTCCTCCAGGATCTTGCCGCCCACGTCGATGAAGATCACGCGGTTGGCCACCTTGCGGGCGAAGCCCATCTCGTGCGTGACCACCATCATGGTCATGCCTTCCTTGGCCAGGCCGACCATCACGTCCAGCACCTCGCCCACCATCTCGGGATCGAGCGCCGAGGTGGGCTCGTCGAACAGCATGACGATGGGGTCCATGGACAGGGCGCGGGCGATCGCCACGCGCTGCTGCTGGCCGCCGGAGAGCTGGCCGGGGAACTTGTCCTTGTGCGCCATGAGGCCCACGCGGTCCAGCATCTTGAGGCCGCGCGCCAGGGCTTCGTCCTTGCTGCGTCCCAGCACCTTGATCTGCGCGATCGTCAGGTTCTCGGTCACCGACAGGTGCGGGAACAGCTCGAAGTGCTGGAACACCATGCCGACGCGGCTGCGCAGCTTGGACAGGTTGGTCTTGCCGCCGACCTGGATGCCGTCGACGAAGATCTCGCCCTTCTGGATCGGCTCCAGCCCGTTCACGGTCTTGATCAGCGTGGACTTGCCCGAGCCCGAAGGCCCGCACACCACCACCACGTCGCCCTTGTTGATCTTCACGTTGCAGTCGTTGAGCACCTGCACCGGGCCGTACCACTTGGACACGTGCTGGATGTCGATCATGGAATGTTGGTCGCTCATGCGGGGGTCCTCAGCGAATGATGGCGATTTTCAGCTGCAGGCGCTTGACGAGCCACGACAGCGTGAAGCAGATGATGAAGTAGAAGACGGCGGCGAGGATGTAGCTCTCGCGCGGGTGGCTCAGGTTGTTGCCGGCCACCGTGAAGCCATGCAGCATGTCGTGCGCCGTGATGATGTACACCAGCGAGGTGTCCTGGAACAGGATGATGGTCTGCGTCAGGAACACCGGGATCATGTTGCGGAAGGCCTGCGGCAGGATCACCAGCCGCATGTTCTGCGCATAGCTCATGCCCAGCGCCTGCCCGGCGAACACCTGGCCGCGCGCGATGGACTGGATGCCGGCGCGCACGATCTCGGAGAAGTACGCGGCCTCGAAGGCGATGAAGGTGATCACCGCCGTCATCTCCGCGCCGATCGGCCGGCCGATGATGAAGGGCACCAGCAGGAAGAACCACAGCAGCACCATCAGCAGCGGGATGGACCGCATGCCGTTGACGTAGATCGCCGCGGGGATGTCGAGGAACTTCACGCCCGACAGGCGCATCAGCGCCAGCACCGTGCCGAAGACGATGCCGCCCACGGTGGCGACCGCCGTGAGCGCAAAGCTGAAGTACATCCCGGTGAGGATGTACGCGCGGAACACCTCGCCGGTGAAGAAGGAGAAGTCGAGCACCTGCATCTCAGTGGCCACCCGTGACGTTGGCGACGAAGCCCGGCACGCGCACCCGCTTCTCGATGAAGGCCATGATCCGGTTGATCGTGAGCGCGGAAATGACGTACAGGGCGGTGACGGCCATGTAGACTTCGATGCCGCGCGAGGTCTCCTCGCCCACCTGCTGTGCGAAGAAGGTCAGCTCGGTGATCGACACCGCGAAGGCGACCGAGGAGTTCTTGAAGATGTTCATCGCCTCGCTGGTGAGCGGGGGGATGATGATGCGGTAGGCCATGGGCAGCAGCACGTAGCGGTAGTACTGCGGCGTCGTGAAGCCCAGGGCCATGCCCGCGTAGCGCTGTCCGCGGGGCAGTGCCTGGATGCCGGCGCGCACCTGTTCGGCGATGCGCGCGGACGTGAAGAGGCCCAGGCCCGCCACCACCAGCACCAGCTTGGGCGTGTCGGCGAAGACCGGGACGAGCACCGGCATCACGTGGTACCAGAGGAAGATCTGCACGAGCAGCGGGATGTTGCGGAACAGCTCCACCCACCAGTTGCCCACGCGCGTGAGCCAGGGGCTGTCCGGGAGCGTGCGGATCGTGCCGACGATCGAGCCGACCACCAGGGCGACCACCAGCGAGAGCGCCGCCACCAGCACCGTCTGGCCCCAGGCCGAGAGCAGCCAGTCCAGGTACGTCTGCGTGCCGGTCGCGCCGCCGGTGCCGAAGCACCCCTTGACCGCCGTGCGCTCGATCGTGTCCTGGCAGAAGATCTGCCATTCGAGGGCCATCCGCTCCTCCTTCTTGTTCTTGGAAACCGGCCGCCTGGTCCAGGCGGCCGGCGGGGTTCAGCTCAGGGCTGGTTGTTGAACGCTTCGGCCGGCTTGTCGTTCGGGTTCTTCACCAGGTCGGTCAGGATCTTGCCCATGGGCAGGTTGACGCTGGTGTTCTTCGGCGGGATCGGCTGCTGGAACCACTTGGTGTACAGCAGCTTGAGCTCGCCGTCCTTCATCGCCTTGCGGATGTAGTCGTCCACCGCCGCCTTGAACTTCGGGTCGTCCTTGCGGATCATGATCGCGATCGGCTCGACGTTCAGCGTCTCGCCCACGATCTGGAAGTTCTTGGGGTTCTGCGAACCGGCGATCAGGCCGGCCAGGATGTTGTCGTCCATCACGAAGGCGTCGGCACGGCCGGACTCCAGCAGCAGGAAGCTGTCGGCGTGGTCCTTGCCGTAGACCTCCTTGAACTGGATGCCCTGGGCGCGCTTGTTCTTGCGCAGCAGCGCCACGGAGGTGGTGCCGGTGGTGGTGGCGACGGTCTTGCCGTTGAGGTCCGCCACCGACTTGATCTTGGAGTCGGCCTTCACGGCGGTGCGCACTTCGGTCACGTAGGTCGTGAGGGCGAAGGACACATCCTTCTGGCGGGTCTCGTTGTTGGTGGTCGAGCCGCACTCGATGTCCACGGTGCCGTTCTGCACCAGCGGGATGCGGTTGGCGGAGGTGACCGGCACGTATTCGACCGGCACGCCCGGCAGCACGGACTTCAGGATGCGCTGGCACAGTTCCACGTGGTAGCCGGTGAACTGGCCGCCGCCCAGCGTGTACGCCAGGGGTGCGGAGGATTCACGGGTGCCCATCACGACCTTGCCGGCGGCCTTCGCCTTGGCCAGGGTGTCGTTGGCCTGCGCGTGGGCGCCCAGGGCGACAGCGGTCAGGGCCAGGGACAGCCAGAACTTCTTTTTCATTCAAATCTCCTGTGTCGAAGCGCGTTGCAACAAATGGCAAACCGAAATTCTAGGCGGGCTCGCGCGCCGGCAGGCCCACCCTTCAGCGCCCGTCAGCTTAGGGCCTGGGGAAGCCGACAGTAAGCAGGGTTTATGCCCGGTGGCATGCCACCGTTGCAGGGCGCCGCAGCCGTCAGCTTTTCGGCAGCGACGACCCCGCTTCGCCGGTGGCCAGGAAGGTCCACAGCGCCTGCGCGGTGCCCTTGGGCTGCTGGCGGCCGCCGGGGCGCTCGCGGTAGGCACGCACGTCCATGGTGATCTGCAGGCCGGCCAGGTCGGCGGGCGTCGGGCTCACCATCGTGTGCGCGCGCAGCTCCTTGCGCACGGCGCTATGGGGCAGGAAGGCGATGCCGTGGCCTTCGAGCGCCATCACCTTGAGGCCTTCGGCCATGTCCGTTTCGTAGACGCGATCCAGGTGGATGGCCGTGCCGGACTGCTTGAGCAGCGCCTCGGTCACCTGCCCCAGGTAAGCGCCCGGCGCGTAGCCCAGATAGGGCAAGGGGTGCGTGGGACGGCCGGGAAGGCGGAACAAGGGCTCCCCCCGCTCGTCCGGCTTGCAGTACGGGGCGAGCGTCTCCGTGCCCAGCGTGACCATCTCGTAGCGGTCCGCATCGAGCTGCAAGGGCTGCGACGGGTGGTGGTAGGCGATCAGCACGTCGCAGCTGCCCTCGACCAGGCGCATGGCCGCGTCGTGCACGTTCATGGCGATCAGCCGGCTCTTGATCGGGCCGAATTTCTCGCGCAGGCTGGACACCCAGGCGGGGAAGAAGGTGAACGCCAGCGTGTGCGGCACGGCGAACTCGATCACGTCCTGGCCGGCGGCCGCATGGCCGCGCAGCATGGCGCGCGTGTTGTGCAGCGCCTGCAGCATCTCCAGCGACTGCGCGTACAGCGTCTCACCGGCCGGCGTGAGCCGCGTCGGGTAGGAGCTGCGGTCCACCAGGTCCGTCCCCGCCCAGGCCTCCAGCGCCTGGATGCGGCGCGAGAAGGCAGGCTGCGTCACGTGCCGCAGTTGCGCGGAGCGGCTGAAGCTGCGGGTCTCCGCCAGGCTGACGAAATCTTCCAGCCACTTGGTTTCCATGGCCGGGGATTATGGGGCGCTCGGCGGTGGGCAACGCGACCCCACCGTTCCGCCGCCCTCACCGCAACCTTGTCCGCGCCAACCGCTTCGCATTGGCCGTCGCCTTCCTGTGCACCGGGGCCATCCCATGCGACAGCAGCGCCTGGGCATCGATCAGCGGCACCCTCGCCCCTTGCAAGGCGGCGATCCACGATTTCTGCACCGACGCCAGCATCGCCCATCCCATCGCGAACCAGGACTGCCAGAAGGCATGCACCTTCTCCTGCGCCATGCCGTGGAACTCGCGCCGGTCCCGCGCATTCGGCAGCGGGCCGGCCAACGCCATGCGGGTCAGGCGGTGCGCCACCACCTGCGGCACGGCGACCGCGAGTTCGGAGGCCTGGCGGGCCAGGGGCTGGTGCTTGCGGGTGCGGCGGCTCTGGGTCATGCGGCCATTCTGGTCGCGCTACGGCACCGCGCCTGTAGTCACGCTTCCTCAATTCGCCGGCGCGCCGGGCGGACCCTTCAGTTCGACCGTGTTCCCTTCCGGGTCGCTGAGGTACAGCGAAGGACCCTGCCCCTCCGCACCAAAACGCTGCGCCACCGCGCCGGGCTCGACGCCGTGCGCACGCAGGTGGGCGCGAATCTCTTCCGCGTCCCAGGGATCCACGCGCAGGCAGAAATGATCCAGGTTGCGGCCTTTGCGCCCCGGTGGCGCGCCCCCGGCGCGGCCGAGCTCGCTGTCCACCGGCACCAGGTCGATCAGGCCACGGCCGGCCCGCAACTGCACCAGCTGGATGCGCTCGTCGATGCGGTGCACGGGGCAGCCCAGCACCTCGCCGTAGAAGCGGACCATGCTGTCCACGTCCCGCACGCGCAGCACCAGGTGGTCGATCTCGCGAATGTGCAGCATGGCGGTCCTTTCAGAATGCGACGAGATGGGCGGACACCTCGCGCCCGGCGATGCGCAGCTCGCCCGCGGAAATCGGCAGCGTGAAGCGCCGCGGGCCGGCGCTGCCCGGGTTGACGTACAGCACGCCGTCACGCTCCTGCACCTGCGGCTTGTGCGAGTGCCCCGTCACCACGACCCGCACCCCCTGGGGCAGCTCCAGGTCCTGGATGTCGTGCACCACGTGGACGGCGACCTCCCCGAAGCGCACGGTCTCCGCGTGCGGCAGCGGCTGCGCCCAGGGGCCCCGGTCGTTGTTGCCGCGCACGACGGTCAGCGGCGCGATGTCACGCAGGGCGGCCACCACCGCTTCGCCGCAGATGTCGCCGGCGTGCACGATGTGGTCGGCGCCGCGCAGGTACGCCAGCAGCTCGGGGCGCAGCAGGTTGTGGGTGTCGGACACGAGGCCGATGCGAAGGGGACGCACGCCCCGATGCTAGCCGTGCGCGGCGTCCAGTGCGGAGACGATGCGCTGCCGGGCGACCGCCAGGCGCTCCGGATGGGTCTTCTGCAGGCGCGCGAGCAGCCCGTCGATCTGCTCGAGCACGTCGATGGCATCGCGCTCCTTCACCTCCTCGATGCGCAGCTGGATCTCGCGCAGGCGCTGCAGGGACTTGCGGCCCTGCGCGGTGGCGGGCGGCGTCTGCGCCGCCAGGTCCACGATCACCTCGGTGAGCAGGCCGAGCTGGCGGCCGTAGCTCGCCACCTCGAACGCCTTGCGTTCGATGGCCGGATCGCCCGATTCCGGCGCGATGCCGTCGAAGAACCAGCTGGTGCTGGGCTCGATGCGCTGCGCCACGCTGCCGCCGAAAGGCATGGTGAGCTGCGGCGCCCACAAGAAGAACCACGGGAACATGGGCCGACCTCCTGTCCCCCGAGATTAAGCGTTCGCGCGCGTGCGGCCAAGCACCATCGCGCGCCGGTGCTACACCGTGCGGCGCACTTCCATCAGGCCGTTCTGCGTCACGTGTTCGTAGACCTTCGCATCGCGCAGCGCCATCTGCAGCAGGATCCTGGGGGCCTGCCACATCACCACGCGGTTGAGCAGCACGCCGAGGGCCACCAGGAGGGCGCCGGGCCAGGTCGCACCCGTGAGCGCGAGGGCGATGCCCACGCCGACCACGGGAACGACGACCACCATCAGCATCAGCCGTTGCGCCACGTAGCGGCGCGCCAGCTTGGGATCGACGACCACGCGCATGCGCCCGGCCGGCAGCCCGGCGCGGAAGTCCTCGTGCGCGACGTGCTCGGCGTATTCGCTTTCCGCCACGCTCACATGCCCATCACTTCGCCGAAGCGCTCGCTCTCCGCGCTTTGCTGCAGGGCCCACATCTCCGCGTAGCGGCCATTGCGCGCCAGCAGCGCCTGGTGGGTGCCGCGCTCGATGATGCGCCCGGCCTCCATCACCAGGATCTCGTGCGCGTCCACCACGGTGGACAGCCGGTGGGCGATCACCAGCGTGGTCTTGTTCTGCGCGGCGCTCTTGAGCTCGGCCTGGATGGCGCGTTCGTTGGCGCTGTCGAGGGCGGAGGTGGCCTCGTCGAAGATCAGGATGGGCGGGTTCTTCAGCAGGGTGCGTGCGATGGCCACGCGCTGCTTCTCGCCGCCGGACAGCTTGAGCCCCCGCTCGCCCACCATCGTGTCGTAACCCCTGGGCGTCGAGGCGATGAAGTCGTGGATGCGGGCCGCGCGCGCCGCCTCCTCCACTTCGGCGCGTGTCGCGCCCGGGCGGCCGTAGGCGATGTTGTATTCCACCGTGTCGTTGAACAGCACGGTGTCCTGCGGCACGATGCCGATGGCCTGCCGCACGCTGGCCTGCGTCACCTCGCGCACGTCCTGGCCGGCGATGGTGATGCGGCCATGCTGCACGTCGTAGAAGCGGTACAGGAGGCGGGCGAGCGTGGACTTGCCGGAGCCCGAGGGGCCGACGACGGCCACCGTCTTGCCCGCCGGAATCTCGAAGCTCACGTCGTGCAGGATGGTGCGCGCGGGCTCGTAGGCGAAGGTGACGTGGTCGAAACGGACGGTCCAGTCGGCGCCATGCAGCGCTTGCGCCCCCGCCCGGTCCGCCACCTCGCGCTCGCGCTCCATCAGCGTGAACATCTTGTCCAGGTCGGTCAGGCTCTGCTTGATCTCGCGGTACAGCACGCCCAGGAAGTTCAGCGGGATGTACAGCTGGATCATGTAGGCATTGATCATGACCAGGTCGCCCAGGGTCATGCGCCCGTCCACCACGCCCGTGGTGGCACGCCACAGCATGGCGACCAGGCCGATGGCGATGATCAGCTGCTGCCCGGTGTTCAGCATGGACAGCGTGGTCTGGGCCTTCAGGCGGGCGCGGCGCAGGCGCCGGAGGCTCTCGTCGTAGCGCCCCGCCTCGAATTCCTCGTTGTTGAAGTACTTGACGGTCTCGTAGTTCAGGAGCGAGTCCACCGCCTTGGTGTGGGCCGCCGAATCGAACTCGTTGGCCTCGCGCCGGTACTTGGTGCGCCACTCGGTGATGGTCACCGTGAAGAAGATGTACACCACCAGCGCCGCGATGGTGATCCACGCGAACCAGGCGTCGAACTTCACCGCCAGGATCGTCAGCACCATGGTCACCTCGATCAGGGTGGGCACGATGCTGTAGAGCGAGTACGAGATCAGCGACTCGATGCCGCGCACGCCGCGCTCGATGTCGCGTGTCATGCCGCCGGTCTGCCGTTCCAGGTGGAAGCGCAGCGACAGCGCGTGCAGGTGCCGGAAGGTCTCCAGCGCGATGCTGCGCGCCGCGCCCTGCGTGGCCTTGGAGAACACCAGGTCGCGCAGCTCGGTGAAAAGCGAGGTCGACAGGCGCAGCAGCCCGTAGGCGACCAGCAGCCCGACCGGCACGACCAGCAAGGCGGCGGGGTCGCCCGCCTTGACGTCCATGGCGTCGATCAGGTGCTTGAGCAGCCAGGGCACGCCCACGTTGGCCAGCTTGGCGCCGATCATGAAGGCCAGCGCGGCCAGCGCCCGCCACTTGTACTGCCAGAGGTAGGGGAACAGGCGCTTCAGCGTGCTCCAGTCCGAGCGCGGCTGCGCCTGGCCTTGGGGCTGAAGGGGGAGGGAGGAGGAACTGAGTTCGCCGCCGCGGCGCATGGGGGACAATCCGTTTTCGTATCTCCAACAGATTGTGCCCATGTCCGCCGATTCCAGTGCGCAGTACACCCCCACCCGGGCCGCGCCGCCCTCCGACAAGGAGCTGGTGCTGAAGGTGATCCCGATGCCGGCGGACACCAACGGCAACGGCGACATCTTCGGCGGCTGGGTGATGGCGCAGGTCGACCTGGCCGGCTCCGTGATGCCGGCGCGCGTCATCAGGGGCCGCATGGCGACCGTCGCCGTCAAGGAATTCGTCTTCAAGCAGCCCGTGCGGGTCGGCGACATCCTGAGCTTCTACTCGTCGGTCACCCGCATCGGGCGCACGTCGGTCACGGTGGACGTGGAGGTGTACGCGGAAAGCTTCCGCAACCAGGGCCAGTTCGTCAAGGTGACCGAGGCCTTGCTGACGTACGTGGCGATCGACGACCAGGGCAAGCCGAAGGAGATCGCGCGCTGAACCGCTGCGGCGCCGGTCGGCCGGCCCCCGATCCCGGGTCACGCCCGGGATAACGTGTGGCTCAGAACTTCCCGTGCCGCCCCTCGCCCCCCGCGAACCGGGCCGCCCCTTCCAGCGCGTCGGGGATCCGCGCCTTGCTGCGCTCCCACTCGGCGTGCAGCGCCTCGGGCAGCGTCTTGCCCCATTGCTCGTAGGCGTTCATCCGGTCCGCCCGCATGGTCTCCTGCGGGAACGCGCACAGCTGCTGCGCCAGCGCGATCGCCGCTGACCGTGCCTGCCCACGCGGCACCACGCGGTTGGCCAGGCCCATCTGCAAGGCCTCGGCCGCCTCGACCTTGCGGCCGGTGAGGATCAGGTCCATGGCATGGCCCATGCCCAAGAGGCGCGGCAGGCGGACCGTGCCGCCGTCGATCAGCGGCACGCCGAAGCGGCGGCAGTAGATGCCGAAGTAGGCGTCGTCCTCCAGCACCCGCAGGTCGCACCACAGCGCCAGCTCCATGCCGCCGGCGACCGCGGCGCCGCTGACCGCGGCGATCACCGGCTTGGAGAGCAGCAGGCGCGACGGCCCCATCGGCCCGGGCGCGCGCACCTGCGCGGGATCGAACTCCAGGTCCGCCAGCACGGCGGCGCCGCTTGCCGCCAGGCGCGCGCCGGCCTGCAGGTCCCAGCCGGCGCAGAAATGTCCGTTGGCCCCGTGGAACACGGCAACCCGCGCATCGGGGTCCTCGTCGAAGGCCAGGAAGGCTGCGTGAAGCCGCCGCGCGGTGTCGGCATCGACGGCATTGCGCACTTGCGGGCGGTCCAGCGTGACGACGGTCACGGCGCCCTGCTTTTCCACGTGGACGCTGCTGTTCATGGGCGCATTACACCGCAGCCCTCGCGAGTCCGCCAGGCGACATCCCCGGGCGAACCCTGTGCCGCGCGCCGCCGCTGACCGGTATAACGCCTTGCGCCACGAGAAGAAGAGGAAGCGCGTGCAATTCCTGCAACTGGTGATCAGCGGCATCGCCCAGGGCTGCATCTACGGGCTGATCGCGTTGGGCTTCGTCCTGATCTACAAGGCGACCGAAACCGTCAGCTTCGCCCAGGGCGAGCTCATGATGCTGGGCGCCTTCTTCGGCCTGGCCGCCATGACCCTCATGGGCTTTCCCTTCTGGCTCGCGGTGCCTTGCGCGATCGCGGGCATGGCCCTCTTCG
This sequence comes from Ramlibacter sp. G4-7, assembly GCF_057784995.1. NCBI lineage: Bacteria > Pseudomonadati > Pseudomonadota > Betaproteobacteria > Burkholderiales > Comamonadaceae > Ramlibacter > Ramlibacter sp. G4-7. The sequence continues at coordinate 168,043 of NZ_JBYNTT010000004.1, read as the reverse complement.
GCGTGGTGCTGGAAACGGCCGTCATCCGTCCCATCCTGGGCCAGCCGGCCTTCTCCATCGTGATGCTCACCATCGGCATCGGCTACGTCGCCCGCGGCCTGATCACGATGATCCCCGGCATCGGCACCGAAACGCACACGCTGGCCGTGCCCTACAAGGACCAGGTCTGGAACGCGGCAGGCCTGGTGCTGAACGTGGAGCAGATGGTGGTGATCGCGGCCACCGCGCTGCTCTGCGCCCTGCTCTTTGCCGTCTTCCGCTACAGCAAGGTGGGCATCGCCATGCAGGCGGCCTCGCAGAACCAGCTGGCGGCCTACTACATGGGGATCCCCGTCAAGCGCCTGAACAGCATGGTGTGGGGCCTGGCCGCCGCGGTTGCCGCCGTGGCCGGCCTGCTGCTGGCGCCCATCACCTTCGTGCACGCCAACATGGGCTTCATCGGCCTGAAGGCCTTCCCCGCCGCGGTCGTCGGCGGCTTCGGCAGCCTGCCGGGCGCCATCGTCGGCGGGCTGATCATCGGCGTGGTGGAGTCGCTCTCGGGCTTCTACCTGCCGGAAGGCTTCAAGGACATCGCCGCCTACATCGTGGTGCTGGTGATGCTGGTCGTGCTGCCCAACGGCCTGTTCGGCGAGAAGTTGCGCAAGAAAGTCTGACCAGCGATGCGCTTCCTCTTCAAGACCGACTACGCGCAGGACATCCGGCTGGCCAAGCACGCCGGGCACGTGTTCTGGTACGGGCTGCTGCTGGCGCTGCTGCTGCTCGCGCCGCTGCTGCCGGAATACCTTCTCTCGCAGCTCACCTTCATCCTGATCTACGGCATCGTGGGCCTGGGCCTGATGCTGCTCGCCGGCTTCACCGGCCTGTTCTCCATCGGCCATGCGGCCTTCTTCGGGGTGGGCGCCTATGCGCAGGCGGTGCTCACCGGCATGGGCTGGCCCTTTCCCTTCGCGCTGGCGGTCGGGGCCGTGCTCTCCGCCGCCGTCGGCATCGTGGTGGGCCTGCCGGCGCTGCGCGTCAAGGGCATCTACCTCGGCATCGCGACCCTGTCCTTCGGCTTCATCGTCGAGGAGGTGTTCGCGCGCTGGGAGAGCGTCACCGGCGGCAATGCGGGCAAGACGGTGGGCTCGGCCAGGATGTTCGGCTGGACTGCGGACACCGGCACCTCCTACTACTACCTGTGCCTCGCGCTCGCGGTGATCGCCACCCTGGCCTGCCTGAACCTGCTGCGCTCGCCGACGGGCCGCGCCTTCGTCGCCATCCGCGATTCCGAGATTTCGGCGCAGAGCATGGGCATCCACCTGGCGCGCTACAAGACGCTCAGTTTCGCGCTCTCCGCTGCGCTGGCGGGCGTGGGCGGCGCGCTGTACGCGCACCAGATCCGCTTCCTGTCGCCGGACCAGTTCAACATCATCCAGTCCATCGACCTGCTGCTGATGGTCGTGATCGGCGGGCTGGGCTCGATCCACGGCGCCTTCCTGGGAGCGATCTTCCTGATCGGCCTGCCGCAGGGGATCAGCGCGGTGAAGGACTACCTGCCGGACAGCATCGGCCAGGCGCCCGGCCTCAAGGCGGTCGTGTACGGCGCGGTGCTGGTCGCCTTCGTGCTGTTCGAGCCGCTGGGCATCTACGGCCGCTGGCTGAAGGTGCGCACCTACCTGCAGCTGTTCCCGTTCTACCGCAAGGGCCTGTTCAAGCGCCAGAAGGCCTTCCAGAAATCGGACCGCCTGCGATGAACGACGTGCTCCTCTGCGCCAACAATCTCAGCGTTCGCTTCGGCGGCGTGCTGGCGGTCAATGACGTGAGCTTCGACGTGCGGCGCGGCGAGGTGTTCACCCTGATCGGGCCCAACGGCGCCGGCAAGACGACGGTCTTCAACCTGATCAGCCGCATCTACACGCCGACCACGGGCAGCATCGAATTCGAAGGCAAGCCGCTGACCTCGCAGCCGCCGCACCGCATCGCCTCGCTGGGCATCGCGCGCACCTTCCAGAACATCGAGCTGTTCGAGCACGCCTCGGTGCTGCACAACCTGCTGATCGGCCGCCACACGCACCGCCGCACCGGCGTGTTCGCCGACATGTTCTTCACGCCGAAGGCGCGCGCGGGGGAGATCGACGCACGCGAGAAGGTCGAACGGGTGATCGAGCTGCTGGACCTGCAGCATCACCGCGACTCGCTGGTGGCCGGCCTGCCCTACGGCGTGCGCAAGGTCGTGGAACTGGCCCGCGCCCTGTGCACGCAACCCAAGCTGCTGCTGCTCGACGAGCCCTCTTCCGGGCTGAACGTGGAGGAGACGGAGGACATGGCCTTCTGGATCCAGGACATCCAGCAGGAACTGGGCATCACCGTGCTGATGGTGGAGCACGACATGAGCCTGGTGTCCAAGGTGAGCGACCGCGTGCTGGCCATGAACCAGGGCGAGGTGCTGGCGCTGGGCACCCCGCGCGAGGTGCAGGAGCACCCCGGCGTGGTGGAGGCGTACCTCGGCTCGGCGGAAGACGTTTCCTCGTTGCGCCGGCTGCATGGAGCGGGTGCGCAATGAGTTCCAATCCGCCCGCGGTCAGCGACCTTCCGGTGCTCAAGCTCCTGAACGTGGAGAGCGCCTATGGCCCGATCAAGGCGATCCGCGGGGTGAGCCTGCAGGTGCGCCGCGGCGAGATCGCCACCGTGCTGGGGTCCAACGGCGCGGGCAAGTCGACGATCCTCAAGACCATCTCCGGCATCCTCGACCCGCGCAAGGGCAGCGTCGAGTTCAAGGGCGAGGACATCACCGCCCGCGACCCCGCGTACATCGTGCAGCAGGGCCTGTCGCACGTGCCGGAGGGGCGCGAGGTCTTTCCGCTCCTGTCCGTGCACGACAACCTGCTGATGGGCGCCTACACCCGCAAGGACCGCGACGGTATCGCCCGCGACATGGAGGCGGTGTACCGCTACTTCCCCATCCTGCAGGAGCGCGCCGCGCAGGACGCCGGCCTGCTCTCGGGCGGCCAGCAGCAGATGCTGGCGATCTCCCGTGCGCTGATGGCCTCGCCGGACCTGATCCTGCTGGACGAACCCAGCCTGGGCCTGTCGCCCAAGCTGACCAAGGAGATCTTCGAGATCGTGGTGCGCATCAACCGCGAGCGCGGCACGACGATCCTGCTGGTGGAGCAGAACGCCAACATGGCGCTGAACGCCGCCGACTACGGCTACGTGCTGGAGAACGGCCGCATCGTGATGGAAGACACCTGCGCCCGCCTGCGCGAAAAGGAAGACATCAAGGAGTTCTACCTGGGGATGAAGGAAGCGGGAGTGCGCGGGGAACGGCGATGGAAGAAGAAGAAAACGTGGCGCTGACTCTTCTCCTTTTCCTCCCACCTCCGGGGGATGGCGGGGGTGGGGCCGCTCGCGCGGTCCCTGGCGCCCCCATCCCGGCCTTCTCCCGGAGGGGCAAGGAGGAACCGCGATGAGACATCTCTGGAACCTCTCCGACATCCGGCCCGAGACACGTTCCGTGCTCGATGGCGACACCGTTCCCGCGATGTTCTGGAACGCCGTCGCGCAGCGCGGGCCCAAGGTCTGGATGCGGCAAAAGGAACTGGGCATCTGGCGCAGCTGGAGCTGGGACCAGACCGGCGATGCCGTGCGCGAAGTCGCCGGCGGCCTGCTCGCGCTGGGCTTCGCGCCGGGTGAAACCGCCTCCATCCTCTCCAACACCGTCATCGAATGGGTGCTGGCCGACCTCGCCGTGCTGTCCTGCGCCGGCGTGGCCAACGGCATCTATCCCACCGATGCCGCATCGCAGGTGCACTACCTGTGCGAGGACTCCGGCACCACCATCCTGTTCGTCGAGGACGACGAGCAGCTGGACAAGGCGCTGGAAGTCCGCGACCGGCTCCCGCGCCTGCGCAAAATCGTCGTCTTCGACATGGAAGGCCTGCGCGACCTGCGCGACCCCATGGTGACCAGCCTGGACGAACTGCGCCGCCTGGGCCGCGAACACAACGCGCAGCACCCCGACGCGGTGCAGCAGCGCGTGGCGCAGGTCAAGCCCGAAGACCTCGCGATCCTGGTCTACACCTCGGGCACCACCGGCAAGCCCAAGGGCGCCATGCACTCGCACGCGGGCCTGGTCTATACCGTGCGGGGCTACAACACGCTGATCGCACGCCATGAAGCGGACGAGTGCATGTGCTTCCTGCCCCTGTGCCACATCGCGGAGCGTCTGGGCGGCGAGTACTTCTCGCTCTACACCGGCGCCAAGCTCAATTTCGTCGAGAACCCCGAGACCGTTCCCGAGAACGTGCGCGAGATCGCGCCCACCGTTTTCACGGCGGTCCCGCGGGTGTGGGAGAAGTTCTATTCCGGCGTGATGATCGGCCTGAAGGAAGCAAGTGGCCTGCAGCAGGCCGCCTACGCCTGGGCGATCGGCGTGGGCACGCGCATCGCCGAGCGCGTACTGGCGGGGCAGCCCGTGCCCGCGGCACTGAAGCTGCAGTACCTGGCGGCCGACGCGCTGGTGCTTTCCAACGTGCGCAGGACCATGGGGATCGACCGGGCGCGCTTCCTCGTTACCGGCGCGGCGCCGATCTCGCCGGAGCTGGTCAAGTGGTACCTGGCCCTGGGCGTGCCCATGCTGGAGGTCTGGGGCATGACCGAGACCTGCGGCGCGGCCACCGGCATCCCCGCGGCGCGCATCAAGCCCGGTTCCATCGGGCCGGCGGCCAGCTACAACGAAGTGCGCATCGACGCGGCCACCGGCGAGATCCAGGTGAAGGGCCCCAACGTCTTCATGGGCTACCTCAACCAGCCCGAGAAGACCGCCGAGACCTTCACGCCCGACGGCTGGCTGCGCACGGGCGACGTGGGCGGCGTGGACACGGACGGCTTCTTCCGCATCACCGACCGCATGAAGGACATCATCATCACGGCGGGCGGCAAGAACGTCACGCCCAGCGAATTCGAGAACGAGCTGAAATTCTCGCCCTACATCACCGATGCCGTGGTGATCGGCGACCGCCGCCCTTACCTGAGCGCGATCGTGATGATCGACCAGGAGAACGTGGAGAAGTATGCCCAGGACCACGACGTGCCCTTCTCCAACTACGCCAGCCTCACGCGGGCGCCCCAGGTGCAGGCACTGATCCAGGCCGAGATCGACCGCGTGAACCGCAAGTTCGCGCGGGTCGAGCAGGTCAAGAAGTTCTTCCTGCTGGAGACGCAGCTGTCCGCCGAGGACGAGGAGCTGACGCCCACCATGAAGCTCAAACGCAAGCTGGTGCAGACCAAGTACGCGCCCCAGATCGAGGCGATGTATGCATGAGGAATGCCATCGCGGGCCGAGCCGCGATGACACGGAAACCGATTACTCACCAAGGAGACCCCCGATGCGATTGAAACCCACCCTGGCCCTGGCCGCCGTCCTCGCCACGCTGCCCGCCTTCGCGCAGCAGCAGGGCGTGAGCAAGGACCAGATCCTGATCGGCACGATCCAGGACCTGTCGGGTCCGCTGGCCGGCTACGGCAAGCAGGCGCGCAACGGCATGCAGCTGCGCATCGACGAACTGAACGAGCAGCAGGGCAGCGTCCACGGCCGCAAGCTCAAGCTCGTCGTCGAGGACGACGGCTACGACCCGAAGAAGGCGGTGCTGGCCGCGCAGAAGCTGGTCAACCAGGACAAGGTGTTCATCGTCGCCGGCCACCTGGGCACGGCGCAGAACATGGCCGCCATGCCGGTGCAGTTCGAGAAGAACGTCGTCAACTTCATGCCGATCACGGCGGCGCGCGAGATGTACGAGCCGCTGCACAAGCTGAAGTACTCCTTCGCCGCCACCTACTACGACCAGATCCGCCAGGCGCTGCCGAAGATGGTCAAGGAGCGCAACGTCAAGAAGGTCTGCACCATCTACCAGGACGACGACTTCGGCCTGGAGGTCCAGCGCGGCGCCGAGGCGGGCCTGAAGTCCATCGGCATGGAGGTGACGGAGAAGACCACGTACAAGCGCGGCGCGACCGACTTCTCCTCGCAGGTGGCAAAGATGAAGTCCTCCGGCTGCGAGCTGGTGGTGCTGGGCACCATCATCCGCGAGACCATCGGCACGATCGGCGAGTCGCGCAAGACCGGCTTCAACCCGATCTTCCTGGGCTCCAGCGCCGCCTACACCGACCTGATCCACAAGCTCGGTGGCAAGGCCATGGACGGCCTCTACGCCACGATGACCGTGCAGCATCCCTACCTGGACGAAGCCTCGCAGCCGATCCGCTTCTGGGCCAACAAGTACAAGACCAAGTTCAACGAGGACCCGACGGTCTTCTCGGTCTACGGCTACACCATCATCGACCAGTTCATCCAGGCCGCCCAGAAGGCCGGCCCCAACCTCACGACCGACAGCTTCGTGAAGGCGATGGACAGCATCAGCTTCGAGCCCGACATGTTCGGCGGCCCCAAGTCCACCTATACGTCCACCAAGCGCCTGGGCAACGAGATCTCGCGCCTGTCGCAGATCAAGGACGGCAAGTGGGTGGTGGTGGGCGACTACGCGAAGTAAGCCGCCCCCAAGGAAGAGCAGGCCGCCTCCGGGCGGCCTTTTTCATGGAAATCCCCAGCCCGCCCCGGGCCCCGCCGGAGAAGAATCCGAATACGAAGGTTCTCGCGAAGGAGCCGGCCATGCAGCGCAAAGCCATCCTGGTCCTCGTCCTGCTGGTGCTCGCCGCCACCGCGGTGGCTGCCCAGACCGGCACGCAGGGCGTGACGAAGAACGAGATCGTCCTGGGCAGCATCCAGGACCTGTCGGGGCCGATCGCCGCCTTCGGCAAGCAGGCGCGCATGGGACTGCAGCTGCGCGCCGACGAGATCAACGAGCAGGGCGGCATCCACGGCCGCAAGATCCGGCTGCTGGTGGAGGATTCCGGCTACGACCCCAAGCGCGCGGTGCTCGCCGCGCAGAAGCTGGTGAACCAGGACCACGTCTTCGCCATGGTGGCGCACATCGGCACGGCGCAGAACATGGCGGCCATGCCGGTCCAGTTCGACAAGAACGTCATCAACTACATGCCGCTCACGGCCGCGCGCGAGATGTACGAGCCCTTCCACCGGCTCAAGTTCGCCTTCCTCTCCTCCTACTACGACCAGATCCGCGCCGCGCTGCCGACGCTGGTCAGGGACAAGGGCGTGAAGAAGGTCTGCGCGCTGTACCAGGACGACGAGTTCGGGCTGGAGGTGCTGCGCGGCGCCGAGGCGGGGCTGAAGTCCATGAAGATGGAGCTCGCCGAGAAGACCACGTACAAGCGCGGCGCCACCGACTTCTCCTCGCAGGTCGCGAAGATGAAGTCCTCCGGCTGCGAGCTGGTGGTGCTGGGCACGATCATCCGCGAGACCATAGGCACGATCGGCGAGGCCCGCAAGACCGGCTACAACCCCGTGTTCCTGGGCTCGGCCGCCGCGTACACCGACCTGATCCACAAGCTGGGCGGCAAGGCCATGGACGGCTTCTACGCCACCCACACCACCGCCCACCCGTACCTCGACGAAGCCTCGCAGCCCATGCGCTTCTGGGCGAACAAGTACAAGACGAAGTTCAACGAGGACCCGACGGTGTTCTCGGCCTATGCCTACAACATCATGGACGCGTTCATCGCCGCTGCGCAGAAGGCCGGGCCCACCTTGACCACCGACAGCTTCATCCAGGCCATGGACACCCTGGTGATCAAGCCCGACATCTTCGGCAGCCCGGAGGCGGCTTTCGGGCCGCGCAAGCGGCTGGGCAGCGACCTGTCGCGGCTGTCGCAGATCCAGGACGGCCGCTGGAAGGTAGTCTCCGATTACGTGCGGCCCGAACCTACGCCCTGACCCGCCAAGGCCCCGACACAGGCCGCCCCCGAGGCGGCTTGTTTGTTGGTACGCTCGATTGGATGAGTACGCCCAACCCGCTCAAGAACCCGGACGTCGAGTCGAAGGCCTTGCTGTTCCTGGTGGTGGCGGCCTCGGCGCTGTTCGCACTCATCCTCTGGCCCTTCTTCGGCGCCGTCTGCTGGGCGGTGTTCATCGCCATCGTGTTCTGGCCGATGCACCAGCACTTGCTGCAAGGCAGCCACCACCGCCCCAACATGGCCGCCCTGGCCTCCCTCACGGTCATCCTGCTGATCGTGATCCTGCCATTCACCATGCTCACCGCGTCCATCACGCAGGAAGCGTCGGTGGTCGTGGAGAAGATGCGCTCGGGCGAAATCCAGGTGTCCACCTACTTCCAGCGCGCGGTGCAGGCGCTGCCCGAGTGGGCGCGCAACATGCTCAATCGCTTCGGCATCGCGGACTTCTCGCTGCTGCAGCAGAAGGTCATGGCCATCGTGGGCAGCAGCGGCCAGGCGCTCACCTCGCGCGTGGTGGGCATCGGGCAGGTGACGCTGGACTTCATCGTCGCCTTCTTCGTGATGCTGTACGTGCTGTTCTTCCTCTTCCGCGACGGGGAGCGGCTCTCGGAGTCCATCGCGCGCTCCATTCCATTGCACCCGCAGCACACGCGCCGGCTGCTCACGCAGTTCGCGACGGTGGTGCGCGCGACGGTGAAGGGCAACATCGTCGTGGCCCTGATCCAGGGTGCCCTGGGCGCGCTGGCGTTCTGGGTGCTGGGCCTGACGGGCGCGGTACTGTGGGGCGCTGTGATGGCCCTGCTCTCGCTGCTGCCCGCCGTCGGCGCCGCGATGGTGTGGGGGCCCGTGGCTGCCTACTTCTTCTTCACGGGCGCGGTCATCAAGGGCTTCGGGCTGGTGCTGTGGGGCACGCTGGTAATCGGGCTGGTCGACAACTTCCTGCGTCCGGTGCTGGTGGGCAAGGACACGCGCATGCCGGACTACCTGGTGCTGGTCGCCACGCTGGGCGGCATCGTGGTGTTCGGCCTCAACGGCTTCGTCATCGGCCCGGTGATCGCCGCGGTGTTCCTGGTCAGCTGGGAGATGCTCGCCTCGGTGCGCCAGCAGCCGATCACGCCCGGCGGAAGCTAGCCTCCTGCCGCTCCTGCGGCCGCCAGGCGCAGGCGCCGCCGCACGCGCCGTCCGCCACATGGCTACCATCGGCTCCGACCTTCACGAGAGCCAGGAGACACCCATGCAAAGACGAGACTTCATCGCGGCCGCGCTCGCGGCCACCGCCTCCACTGCCTTCGCGCAGGGGGCAAGCGCCTATCCCGCCAAGCCGGTGCGCTTCGTGGTGCCCTTCCCGCCCGGCGGCGGCACCGACACCACCTCGCGCATGATCGCGGAGAAGTTCAGCACCCTGCTGGGCTGGACAATGGTCGTCGACAACAAGCCGGGTGCCGGCGGCAACATCGGCCTGGACTTCGTGGCCAAGGCGCCCGCGGACGGCTACACGATCGGCATGGGCCAGGCGTCCAACCTCGCGGTCAATCCGTCCCTGTACGCGAAGATGCCCTTCGACCCGCTGAAGGACCTCACGCCCATCGTCTCGGTGGCGGAGCAGCCGGTCGTGCTGGTCGTGCGCGCGGACTCGCCGCTGAAGACGCTGGGCGACTTCGTGCAGGCCGCCAAGGCGCGCCCGGGCAAGGTCGGCATCGCGCAGGCCGGCAACGGCACCATCGGCCACCTCGCGGGCGAACTGCTGGAGCGCCGCGCCGGCATCGAAGTGCTGCAGGTTCCGTACAAGGGCGCGGGCCCCGCCATGACCGACCTGCTGGGCGGGCAGGTCGAGACCTACTTCGGCAACTCCGTGTCGGTCATGGGCCAGCTGGCCGCGGGCAAGATCCGCGCGCTGGCCGTGAGCTCGGGCCGCCGCATCTCCGCGCTGCCCAACGTGCCCACCGTGGCCGAGCAAGGCTACGCCGGCTTCGACGCGACCACGTGGCTGGGCCTGGTCGGCCCCGCGGGCATGCCGGCCGACGTGGTTGCGCGCATCAATGCGGAGACCGTGAAGATCCTGGCGCGCCCCGACGTGAAGGACAAGCTGGTGCAGGAAGGCAGCGAGCCCACGCCGGGCACGCCGCAACAGTTCGCCGCGCACATCCGGGCCGAGCACGCGAAATGGGGTACGCTGATCCGCGAGGCCAACATCCGCATCGAGTGAGGCCCGCCACGCCGTACCAGGAGACAACATGAAGACCTTCGCAATGCACGCCGCGCTGGGCCTCGCCTGCGCCCTCCCCCTCGCAGCTTCCGCCCAGGCACCGGCCTGGCCGGCCAAGCCCATCACCCTGGTGGTGGGCAGCGCGCCCGGCGGCTCCAACGACACCTTCGCCCGCGCGATCGGCAAGAAGCTGTCCGAATCCCTGGGCCAGCCGGTGGTGGTGGACAACAAGCCGGCCGGCGGCGGCGTGCTCGCCAATGCCTTCGTCGCCAAGGCGCCGCCCGACGGCTACAACCTGGTGGTGCTGTCGTCCACGTTCACGACCGGCGCGGCGATCCGCACCAACCTGCAGTACGACGCCGTCAAGAGCTTCAAGCCGGTGGCGATGCTGGGCAAGGGACCGATGCTGATCACGGTGGCCAACGAGTCGCCGTACAAGACCATCGGTGAACTCGTCGCGGCCGCCAAGGCCAACCCGGGCAAGCTGAACTACGGCACCTCGGGCGCCGGCAGCATCAACCACTTCGCCACCGAGCTGTTCACGGATGCCGCCAACATCCGGATGACGCACGTTCCCTACAAGGGCATGGGCCCCGCCACCAACGACCTGCTGGGCGGCCAGATCCAGGTGCTGGTGGCCAGTGCGCCCTCCATCCTCGGTCAGGTGAAGGGCGGCCGCGTGCGCGCGCTGGCGGTGACCTCCGCGACGCGCTCGCCGGTGGCGCCGGAGCTGCCCTCGCTGGAGCAGTCCGGCTACAAGGGCAGCGCCAGCGAACTGTGGTGGGGCGTGCTCGCGCCCGCCGGCACGCCGCAACCCATCGTCGACCGCCTCAACAGCGAGATCAACAAGATCATCCTGTCCGCGGACATGAAGGAGTTCTTCCTGAAGGAAGGCGCCGAACCCGCGTCGATGAAGCCCGCCGAGTTCGAGGCCTTCATCGCGGCCGAGATCGAGCGCTGGAAGCAGGTGGCCAAGGCCGCCGACATCAAGCCGGAATGAGCGTGGCGCGGGCCGTGGGCACTGCAGGACGCGGCCCGTTATCCTGCGGGACATGAGAAGCAAGCTGTTCGTCCCCGGATCGCGGCCGGAACTGTTCGCGAAGGCCCTGGCCGGCGAGGCCGATGCGATCTCCATCGACCTGGAAGATGCGGTCGCCGAGGAGCGCAAGGAAGAAGCGCGCACCACGGTGCGCGACTGGCTGCGCGGCGGCCCTGCCATGCACGGCAAGCTGATGGTGCTGCGCGTCAACGCCATGGACACGCCGCACTTCGAGGCCGACCTCGCCGCCGTGGTGCAGCCGGGCGTGCACATCCTGAACCTGCCGAAGCCGCAGTCCGCCGGGGACGTGCGGGCGGCGAGCGAGGCGATCCGCCGCGCCGAGCGCGCCAACGGGGTGGCGCAACCCGTCCGCCTGCTGCTGAACATCGAGACGCCGCGCGCCCTGCGCGACGCGGCGGCCATCGCGTCCGCCGACCCGCGCGTCATGGGACTGCAGGTCGGCCTGGGCGACCTGTTCGAGCCGCTGGGCATCCACCGCCGGGAGACGTCGGCCGTGCAGCAGGTGCTGTTCGCGGTGCGGCTTGCGGCCGGTGAAGCGGGTGTCGATGCGTACGACGGCGCGTTCGCCGACGTGCGCGACACCGACGGCTACCTGGCCGAGGCCCGTTTCGCGCGGCGCCTGGGCTACGCCGGCAAGACCTGCATCCATCCGAGCCAGGTGGTGCTGGCCAACGAGGCCTTCCGCCCCAGCGACGAGGAGATCGCGCACGCGCACCGGGTGACGCAGGCTGCCGAGGAAGCGGATGCCGCGGGCGTGGGGGCCTTCCTGGTCGACGGCCGCATGATCGACCGGCCCTTCCTGCAGCGCGCCCGTGCCATCGTCGCCGCCGCCCGCCGCCTCGGCCTGCTGCCGGACGCCTGAACCCCAACGGAGCCGCGCATGACCGCACCCGCCACCGGACCGCTCGCCGGCATCCGCGTCCTCGACCTCAGTGCCTACATCGCGGGGCCGTACGGCTGCGCGCTGCTGGCAGACCTGGGCGCCGAGGTGATCAAGATCGAACCGCCCGCCGGCGACAACCTGCGCAAGTACCCCTCGACGCTGGCCGCGGAAAGCCGCGCCTTCCTGGGCGTCAACCGCAGCAAGCGCGGCGTCGTGCTGGACCTGAAGCAGCCGGACGACCTGCAGCGCCTGCTCGCCCTGGTGCGGGGCGCCGACGTGCTGGTGCACAACTTCCGGCCGGAAGTGCCGGGCCGCCTGGGCATTGGCTACGAGCAACTGCGCGCGGTGAATCCGCGCCTGGTGTACTGCGCGGTCACCGGCTACGGCGAGACCGGGCCGCTGCGCGAGAAGGCCGGCTACGACCAGGTGCTGCAGACGATGACCGGCATGGCGGCCCTGCAAGGACCGGCCGGGGGGCCGCCCGGCATCTTGTATGGATCGGTCGTCGACTACTACGCCGCCTCCCTGGTCGCGGGCGGGGTGTCCGCGGCCTTGTACGAACGCGAGAAGAGCGGCGACGGGCAGTACGTCGGCGTGTCGCTGTTGCGCTCCGCGCTCGCGATGCAGTCCGCACGCCTGGTCTGGGCCGGCAGCGAGCCGCGCGACGTCGGCGGCCGCGACATGCGCTCCGGCGGCATCACGGGCATCCACCCCACGCGGGAAGGCTGGCTGTACATCTCGGCCAACACGCCGCACTTCTGGCAGGCCCTGTGCGCGAAGACCGGCCTGCAGGACCTGCTGGTGGAGCGCTACGACAGCGTGCGCAAGCGCGCCCAGCACGCGCAGGAGATCGTGCCCCGGCTGCACGCGGCGCTGGCCGCCCGCAGCGCGCTGGAGTGGGAAGCCCTGTTCGGCGAGGAAGTGCCTTGCGCCGCTGCGCGCGAGGTGGAGGACATGTTCGACTTCCCGCAGGTTCAGTCCGAAGAGATGCTCACGGACTTCGAGCATCCCACCGTGGGAAGCTACCGGGGCTTCGCCGCGGCCTGGAAGTTCGGGCGCACGCCGCCGCCGCAGCCGTTCGCGGCGCCGGCACTGGACCAGCACGGGGAAGAAGTGCGGCGCGAAGCCGACGAGGAACGCGCCAGGCGTTGACGGGTTGGGTTGCGGCCCCGCGCAGTCTCCCGCGTCACTTCTTCGGTTTGCCGGGACGCTCGTACTTGCGCCAGTACTGGAACTCCTCCTCGTGCACTTCGAGGTCCAGCTCGCTCAGGCGGGCCTGCAGGCGCTCCTGCACGTCGAGCACGGCCTTGTTGTAGATGGCCGGCCCCACCTCCGCCAGGAAGAAGCCGAGCAGTCCGCCGGCGGCGACATTGCCGATCGGCTCCTCCATGTTCTCGCGGAAGTAGCGCTCGATGGAGGAGATGGCTTGCGCGCGTGCTTCCCTGCCCAGTTCGATCGTCATGGTGCGATGTCGTCCCCGATGTAGACCCGGGCGCCGCGCCAGCCGTCCACCACCATGGCGGACGCCGGCTTGCCCCGCCGCGAGAAAGTGAAGCTGGTGGAGCAGAACAGGCCGGAGCCACGGACGGTGGCCAATTCCGCCGGCGTCAGCAATTGCGCCAGGCGCTCCCTGCCATAGCTCCACAACATGCATTCATTGGTGATCCAGAGTCCGGCGCAGAAGCCCACGAAGGTGAGGACGGCGGACCCGAGCGCGGCGGACAGCCGGGATTGCCGCAGGTTCTTCCGGGCGTGGAGATAGACGGGCGCGCCGACCACCGCGGCAGAGGCGGCGAGGACCAGGAGCAGCAGGGCGAGGATCTGTGCCATCAGCGTCGCCCCGGCCCGGTACGGGTCACCGACAGGAAGCACCCGGCGATCGGCACGCGCGCTCGCTCAGTTGCGTTCAAAGCCATGCCCCTGGAACAGTTGCTCGCCCTGCTCGGCCGACGGGCCGGAATACGCGATGAGGCGAAGCGAATCCGGCGTCGGCCCGAGCGTGAACACGAACGAGCGCACGCGGCGGGCGTTCCAGACGCACTCCTTCTTCCCGACGACATCGACCTGCCACTTGGATTCGCTTTGGTCCCGGATGACGAGCTGCACGCCGGCGCATGTCCTGCGCGCGTCCAGCACACCCGGCTTGATCGTGAAATGATCGCCACCACAGCTCGACTCCAGGTTGCGGCCACATGCAACGGGCAACTTGGTCCAGGTGCCCGCGAGCGGCCCCCAAGCCATGGGCTCGGCGTGAACACCGGCGCTGCCGCAGAGAGCGAAGGCGGCAACGGCGGCTCTCCATCCGACGGAGTCGACGGAGCGCCCGTCTCGATGGCGAGCCTGGACGCCACCTCCCGCAATCCCGCGGCGCAGGCCACTCTGCTGGCGATCGGACATGCTACTTTCCCAGCTCCTGTGCAAGCCCGATGAGGACGCCTTCGGGCCCGCGGATGTAGCAGAGGCGGTACGCGTCCTGGTACCGGACCACTTCACCCACGAGCTTCGCGCCCCGCTTGCCGAGCCGCGCGAGCGTGTCGTCGATGTCCTCCACGGCGAACATGATGCGGAGATAACCGAGCGCATTCACCGGAGCGCTGCGGTGATCGGCGACCACGGGAGGCGCGAGGAACCGCGAGATCTCGATCCGGCCGTGGCCGTCCGGCGTGCGCATCATGGCGATCTCGACACGCATGTTCGCCAGTGCGGTGACGCCCTCGGCCCAGCTTCCTTCGATCGGGGCGCGCCCCTCGAGCTCGAGGCCGAGCTCCGTGAAGAACGCGATGGCCGCATCGAGGTTCTCCACCACGATGCCCACGTTGTCGATGCGCTTGACGGTCACGATGCTCCCTTCGCCGGCTGACGTTGCAGGTGCACGGCGGACACCCTCACACGTTGCCCCCGCGCCCCGCCAATGATGCCAGGCAGGCGAGCTGCCATTGGAATTCCGGCCCGAACGACTCGCGGTCGGCAACCGCGCCATAGCCGCCCTGCCCGTAGACCATGGCGTAGGCCGCATAGTCCGCCGCCTGCAGCGCCTTGCCGGCCAACGCATTCGCCACTGCATAGCTGGCCGAAACCGCGGCGTGGCCACAGCCGTCGATGGACTTCGAGCCTTGGTGCTGGTTCGCGAGCACGTTGGCGCGTTGGGCGTCGGCGGCGAGGCGGGATCGGTCGACCGAGCCGCGCAGGAACTCGCCGAGTGCGAGCAGGCATTCAGCCACAGCTGGGTCCTCGAGCAGACGCTTGACACGCATCGCGCATGCGTACCCGAACTCCAGCCGCAGGCGCTCGTTCCCGGGGTCGTCCAGCCGAAGCTCGCCAGCGAGGCGTTCGAGGGCCTGGTTCATCGCGCTACGCGGTTCAAGGCCGCCGGGTCTCGGTTGTCGAACGATGTGTCCGGCCTCACCATGGAGCTCGCGGATCAGCTCTCGGGGTCATACCCGAATTCGCGGAGTTCCTGCGAGCAGCGGCAGGCCTTGGCGATCCTCGCGGCCCACTCGATGGCGGCGTCTCGCGACGGCAGCTCCAACACGCAGAAGCCGCCGTTGAACTCCTTGGTCTGCGGGTAGGTCCCGCTTGTAACAGCCCCGTCCGCAGCGACCATCAGCGGCGCGACGCCTTCGTTGATCCCCCCACCGAACACGTAGGCGCCGGCTCGCTTCGCCTCGCGTATGACCGCGCGCGCCGCTTCGCCGACTTCGCCCAAGTCTTCTTGCGGGATGTCCATCGCCGGTGCGGGGAAAGAGATCAAGTATTTCGTCATGGCTAGTCCTCTGGCGGCACGCTTCGCCACTGGATCGAACGCACCGTTCGTCAACGCAGCAGCTTCGCCAGGTTGCCTGCCGCCGCAGCGGCCGAGCGATGCACCCGCTCGCGGGTGGCCGCCACGCCCGGATCGTCGCGGAGTGCCTCGATGCCGGCGAGCGGGTTGAGCCGCGTCTCCTTCGCCCACTTCGCGAGCGCACGGTGCGCGCCGCGCGCCTGTCCGTGGGCGAGGCTGGCCAGGAAGGACACGAGGTAGTCCTTGTCCGTGTCCCAGTTCTGGATGGGCGGACAGAGGCGGTTCTTCTCTTCGTCGCCTTCGACGGTGGCCTCGACGACCCCGAGGGTCGCGAACTGCAAGCACGCGAAGCTCCATTGGAAAGGCTGCAGCGTCACGCGACCCGGCTCGAACATCGGCCGCAGTGGCCGGCGCGGCAGGGCCTGCGCGGCGCAATGCACGTAAACCGTGCCGGGCAGCGCGGGCACGCGGCCCCCGTCCAGCACGATCTCGTCGTGGGTGATCCTGCGCACATGGCCCAGGCGCACGACGTCCTCGATGCGGCGCACCAGCGCGATCTCGTCCTCGCTGATCACCGCGCCGCGGAACATCGTCGGTTGCTCGGCGCGATCCACTCTCAGGAAGAACGCTTCGGCTTCCAGGCGCGCGAAGAGTTCGGGCATCGACCGCGCCTGCGCCATGGCCTCGAGCTGGATGGGGATGCTGCGGTACAGGTCCGGCAGCAAGGTGCCGGGCTGCTGGAAACGGCGGTTGATCCACCAGCCCTCGCGCGGCTTGATCCAGCGCAGCGCTGCGGCAGGCACGCCCTGCTCGAGCAACCACACGCACGCGTCGAGGGCGGTCTTGCCGGCGCCGATGATGGCGAAGCGCTCGGCGCGCTCGGGCAAGGCGGCGATGCCGCCCGCCGGCACGCACCGCACACCGTCTGCCACCGCGAAGGGCGGCGGACTCGTTGCGGGAACGGTGCCTTCGAGGTACGTGGTGTCGACCACCTTGCGCCGCACACGGACGTTCCATGCCTTGTGCGCCAGCCTCGACGCAAGACGGTTCTCGCCCACGAACTCGCAGTTCGGAAAGTAGCGCACGCGGCCACTGGGGAGGAAATGCCGCTGCATGACCTCCGCGTAATACGCGCGGATCTCGTCCGGCCCCGCGCGCTCGTAGCAGCCGGCGTTGCTGCCGGTCTCGTCGATCCTGTCGTGCCCGAGCGGCACCGAGCTCACGCCGTAGAAGGCCGAGGGCTGGTGCAGCCGGACGTAGGGATAGGCGTCCAGCCAGTGCCCGCCCGGCGCGTGGCGCCGGTCGACGATGGTGACCGTGGCGTCCGAGTGCGAGAGCAGTGCGTCGGTGAAAGCCATGCCTCCCGCGCCGGCGCCGACGACGAGGTAGTCCGTGTCGATGGGTTCGGGGTGGAGTGCCATGCTGGGTCCTGTTGCCGGCGGGACCGTGATCTTGGCGCGGGCGAAGGGGGAGGGCAAGTCGCTCGTCCATGCGATCAGCTAGCCCGCGTCCGGGTCGAGCCGAAAGCGATGGCTCGAGGCGCACGGTCCGGATGACGGCGCTAGGCGTCGCCTGAGGTCCCAGGCTGCACCGGCCCCAGGGGCAGTTCCTTGAACCGAGGAAGATCGTCCGTGATCTCGTGCCATGGCGCCTTCCAGGCCACGTAGACATGGCAGATGGGACGATTGATCGGGTCATCGTCGAGCACGCCTAGAGCGAGACCGAGCACCCCAGGGTTCTGGTCGAACCTGCTCACAAGGTTGGAGCCACAGACTGAGCAGAAGCCCCTGTGCGTCCCCCGGGAAGACTCGAAATAGCGGACCAGTTCACTGCCCCTGGTCCAGCGAAACTCGGACGCCCTTGACCTTGCCCCGAGCCCGGAAGGCTGACCCGTGAGCCTTGCGGCACATGGCGCAGTGGCAGTACAGCAGATCGATGACCTTGCCGTCGATCTCAAATGCCACACCTTGGCAGAGACAGCTTCCGCGAAGCACGGCTCCTCCTTATGAGTCTATCGTCGGCTGCGCGGCGCAAATGCCGCTGCGTGTGCGCGTCGAACGACCTTTAGACCGCCTGGTCATCGATGAGCTCCAATAGGTCGATTGCGCTCTTTGCTCGTGCATCGTCTCCGATCGCCAGCATGGCGATGTGTCCGCGCATGGAGTGGATGAATGCCTTCAGCGAATCTTGAACAGATCCTCCAAGGTACGTCTCATACCCTTCTTGGGGGGCGAATGAGCCACCAAGATCTATCAGAGCTTCAAGGGTGGCGCGCTGCGCCCATGGTTCTCCACTTAGGAGAAGCTGCTCGATTTCAGGCAGGACACCCAATACGACCGGATAGAACGTACCCGCGTGGTTGTCGCCCATTGCCCAGAGAAAAGCGTCGTATGCATCAATCGCCGACGGTTCATCGCTGGCGCTCCAAAGCCCATCGAGCGCGGCCTCCACGGTGCCCGAGTCATTGGACTCCGGCTGGGGGAAGTGATCGAGATCGAGTGGCCTCATGGCTGTTGACGCGGTCTAACGTTGGAATTGCCCGGCACACAGCGGCATTGCGCCGAGAGACGTATGCCCCCGCCTCTAGCAGTGCCGGCAATGCCACGCCGACCTGAGCCGCAATGCGGAACAGCGTCGCTGCGACCGTCGAAAAATCCCGGCCACTTCAGCGTAGCCCTAAGCAGGTAAGCCCGTGGCCTACGCATCTTCGCTCATTTCCCCAAGGCCCGCCAAGTCGATCGCCTGAGGCAAGCCGGCGGGCCGATGCTGCAATGGATGAGTTGGTGGCGGAAACCGCCCGCCACGGTTCCTCGCTTGTTCTCTCCATGTCCACCCTCCTTTGCTGCATTGCGGCCGTCGGTCTGCATGTCGCTTCGCACCATTCGCGTCCTGGCTACAACAACAGCAACCCGGGGGTCTACGTCAAGACCACCGAGGGCTATACCGCCGGAACCTACTACAACTCGGAACGGCGCCAGAGCTTCTACCTCGGACGCACCTTTGAGGCGCAGCTGGCGCCCTGGCTTTCCGCCGGCGTCACCGTGGGCGCCATCACCGGCTACCGGGCGAACCCGGTGCTGCCGATGGCGATCCCCAGCGTACGGATTCCGCTCGCCGGCGATGTGTCCGCCCGGATCGCCTACGTGCCGCCGATCGAGAAGAAGGGGGTCTCCACGGTGCACTTCGCGCTGGAGTTCGCGCTCTAGGCCGGCACTGTCCTTCGGCAGAGACGCGCGCATCTCTGCGGCAAGTTACTTGGCCAGGCATGAGGCTCCTGGTCGGAGAGCTTCGAAACATCTGGGGCGTTCATGCGGTCTGACGTTCGACATGAGCGGCGGGCCAAAGGGCGCGAAGCGGCCTTTGGTACGTCCGCTCGATGGAGGGGTCAGGCCGCATTTGTGCTGTGCGTTGCCGCGAGTGGTTTGGACATCAGTACGCTCAGGAAGTTTGTATGAGGTCGCCAGTCACAGGTGCCCACCAACGCGTAACCCCAAGACTGGTACATGGCGATCAAGGCTGCTGCAGTTTGTGCCGTGTGCAGCGCCATCTTGGTGCAGCCATGTGCGGCGGCATAGCCGAGGGCGAAGTCATGGATTTGCTTGCCGAAGCCCTTGCCTTTGTGCTCCGGCGCGACGGCAAACTGCCCAAAGGACCACGTGTGAGGCTCGCGCAAGAGTTCGACCTGAGAGTCAGGCTCTGCTCGCTTGAGGGTGACCGTTGCTACCACCCTTCCATCGAGTTCGCCTACGAAGCCCCGGCCTGATGCAAGGCGCTTGGCGGTATCTTCCATGGACTGATGGGTGGCCCAATAGCGCAATCCGCTGGCCGCATGCGGGGCATATGCGGAACGGATCAAGTGCGTGAGGGCAGCAAGATCATCTGCGGCCGATACCTCACGGCAGGAGAGCAACGGAAGTGAGGTCATGCGGCCTAACGTTTGACATGAGCGGCTTGCCGAAGGCAAGTCCGCTCGATGGAAGGGTTAGGCTGCACGTCTTGCTCAGCCCTTTGGCACAGAGGCAGGGATGCGAATGGTTTGGGTTGCCAAGTGGACCTCCCGCAGGAAGGACGCAAGACCCACCACCAATGCCAAAGTGGAGCCGGTGAAGAGAATACCAACAAGCCACTTGAGCTCGACCTGCAGCAGCACCTCCACGAAGAGCGCCGCGATCACCGTGCAGACCAGAAGCGCGGAGAAAGTGCAAGCCGTGATAGCCGAACTGGCCAAGTGGCGCCTGCGCTCCAGGCTTGCAAGCTCAATGTGTATTGTTCCTGAGCCTTCCGGTTGCGGTGGGAGCGGGCGTTCAGTCAGTTGACGGCCTCGGTCAATGATGCGGGCAAGACGCCCAGCCATGACATTGAGGACGCCTGCGATCCCCGTCAGCAAGAAGACTGGAGCAAGTGCCAGTTGGATGGCGTGAGCCACATCACCGAAATTGACAGTTGAGCTGGCCATTGGGTACTGAGAGAAGGCTGAGTTGAAGGTCACATAGCGCGCATGTTGCGCCGCGACATTGCCGGTAGTGGTGTTCGTGCAACCTAACGTTGGAAATGACCGGCGTGCCATAGGCGGGCGAAGCCCGCCGCGAGAAAGTCCGTGTCGATTGACCTGTTAGGCCGCGATCTCAACACGGTTCCCCTCCGGATCCAGAATGACACTCTCGTAGTATCCGTCACCAGTTCTACGCGGACCACTTACAACGGTCACCCCAGCCTCGCGAAGACGAGCAGTGACGTTGTTCACGGCCTCCTCGGAGCCAACGGATATCGCAATGTGAGTCAGTCCCATACGTTCAGCTCCGTGCTGCACCGCAACCGGCGCGAGCTTCGTCGTTCTCATGATTTCGAGCCGCGCACCGGTTTCGAACCTGAGAAAGCGCGATGTGAAGCCCTTGCCTTCATTCTCATAGAGCGGACCAACATCGGCACCAAAGTGCTCTGAATAGAAGCGGCAGACCACATCGAGGTCAGACGCCCACAACGCTACGTGATGCAGGTGCGGCATGTCGCGGCCTAACGTAGAAATGACCGGCGGACAGTAGGCCGGCGAGAGCCGGCCGATAGGACGTCCGCGTCGATTGCCCAGTTAGGCGTCATCGCGCGGTAGCCCGTGCACATCGTCGAACTTGGCTACATACCTGGTCAGGAACGTCGCTACGTCGAAGACGCCATAAAAGGTATGGACTATCGTTATTGAAGCATCCGGGCCGCCTGGATCCATGATTCGGTTCATGTACACCGTCTCATCGATCTTATCGGCTTCATAGTGCGCGATCTGTTCCTGGAATCCGGCAAAGAGGTGGCCGAGCATTGCCGCCACCATTCGGCGCTTCTCGTCTTCCTCGGGATCGTCATCGTATAGGTCAAGGTAGACATGTCCTACTCGGTGGGTAGTCAAATCGAGTGATCTTCCGTAGCGATCAAAGAACACTCCTGCCGCTAGATGATCGAAGAAGTTGTCTAACCGCGCCGTGTCAACCAAGTACCGTCGGCTACCATCCCGCAGCGTCTGCGATCCGGCCGCGAGCAATTCACGGAACGCTGGGCTCCGAGACAGTTGCGGCGCAATCGAGCGCATGAAAATCGCTCGGGCAAGACCCTCGCCCGACGAAGCTCCGATGCAGATTTGGGCGAGGACGTACTGATCGTCGCCCGACTTTGCATTGTTGTGCTCCGCGCACGAGGGAATTGTCTTCAGCTGCAGCCCGCCACCACGGGGAAAGAACGACCGCGGCGGTATGTGTTCCATCCCCGTTGCGGCATTTCCGCAGACATAGCAGCGCAGACCAGCTTTCATGAGTTGGGTGCAAGTGGTGAGTTTCGGCGCGTGACCTTTATGACGTCTACGTAGAAACCGCCGGCGGACCATAGGCACGCGCCAGGGGTCGCGAGGACGTCCGTGTCGATTGCCAAGTTAGACGTCATCGCTGGCGTCTCGGCTGCAGACGTTCATGCTCCCCTAGAAGGTAGCCAATGTAGCTACGGATCAAGTTGGAGTACAAGCGGCCTTCGATGGGAGTGATCTGGACCCCAGAGTTGAGATCGAGGCCGTGACGGACGCCGCCACCGGAGGGAGAGGACAAGTAGCCGTGAAGAGTAGTCACCCATTCGAGCACTCGGTCGAATGTGGTGCCAGTATGCTTGGCCCTCAGATCACGCGCAATTTGGTTGAAGTACTTCCCGGCCACGGTGCCCGACGCTGTTTCAATGCCTCGAAAGGCGGTAGACACGGTTTCCAAAAGCCACAGCAGTTCTTGCACGGCCTCCCGTGGCCTACCCTCAACCAAAAGCTGCTCAGCACGAGCCAAGGAGGTCTGGTACACCTCCAAAGCTGTTTGCTCCAGAGAGGGAGGAGCAGCCGGAACCGGCACCGCTGGTGTGCTGTCATCCAGGGCGACCAAATCAGGGTGCCGAATCTCGTATCCGATGTTGTATTTGCGAAGAACGGCGTTGATGTACGCCACATCGGGCACCCACCAATCGGGATTGCGACGGGTTAAGAGCGCGCACGCGTCGTAGAACGCCTCAATGAAAAGAGGAGCATTGTCGGCCGCGCTCTTGAAGTTCCGATCAAGGTCGCTCGCGGCCCACTGTTCGTTGGAGCTTCGCGAATGAGTTACGCCCGCGGCGGCCGCAGTGAAGGACTTGAAATGTTCAAGAACGGCTTGCCGGCTACCACCCTGCGTCGAAACTTTTGAAGCGAGCCCAATGAACTCCTCAACTGCCTCAGGCGGGATGGCCTTCTTAACGTACGTGCCGTCCTCAGGCGGTTGAAAGCGCCACTGGTTGGAGAATTTGAGAACCATGAGCGTGCCTAGGACGTCTAACGTAAAGGTGACCGGCACGTTGCGGCAAGGGGCCGGGAGGTGCAGAATATCCAACGGCGCCTCGCGGCGCCTTGCCGCAACGTGTCCGAGTCGACCGACCTGTTAGGCATCATAGGTGACAGTCCTCATCTACTTGCCTCCTTGCCGGAACTTCTCCAGGCGGGCTATCACTGACTGCAGATCTTCTGGCACTTCGGATGGCCTGAACTCGTCGATGATCTGCACGTCTGTCAAGTTCACTCCCAAGTCGGTCTGTATGGCTTCTCTCAACGCGCGGAGAACCGTCTTTCCCGGCACAATTCGAAGCCTGGTGGAGAGCGTCTTCCAGCCGTCCTCGAACTGCTGCATCACTTGCTTACTAAGCGTGCTATGGTCGATGTGCGAACCCTTGTGAAATGCAATCTTCTTCGCCAGGTATTGCGACTGCGCATCGATACGCTCTTTGTCAGTGATTTCTAGCAAGTACTGCTCTACTCCCTTCGAAGCAGCGACGCTTGTTCCCAGGCGCTTGTTTCGTGCCGCGAGCTGCTTATCAAGCGTTCGCTGAAGAACGTCGACGTCGAGCAGGTAGTTCTCCATCTCCTTCCGCTGGAGGATGACGGCGTCCGTCAGTTCTTTAGTGAGTTCGACTGAGATCTCGGATATTTCCTCCGCGCAATAGTAATCTCGGTCGTACACCGCGAACATCCTGATACTCGCGTCAATCGCTCTTTTGACGCCCCAAGCGAAAGAGCGTATGCGCTCCCACGAGGAAAAGCCTCCTGACTCAAAGGCGGTAAGGTCCGAACCGGCCGCGAGTTCCGTCAGACCGATCAGCTTGGCAAATCGACGTAGAGTACGAAAGTCATCTAGCCCCTCAACGAAGATGATCTTCTTCGTGCGAGCCAACTGAGCCAGCGCGACATTGTGCGCAGATCCGATGGACTGCAGCGCAGCCTGCATTCCCTCCACATCTCGAAGCCGCTGTGCGGATTGTTTACCCTTCTGTACCAGCAGCAGCTCCGCAGGGTCTGCTTCGCTGATGATTTCTACAGAGTGTGTTGCAAGGAGAACGTCCGCCTCTAGCCCTCGTAGAATCGCGAGAAGTTGACGCTGGATGTCTGGGTGAAGATAGATTTCGGGCTCGTCGACTGCTAGCAGTGTCGTTCCAGATGCGCGGGAAATGTGAGTAAGTAGCTGGCACCATACCTGGAATCCGAATCCGGCCCAGTAGATCTCACGATCGATTCGGTCTTCCGACACGAACATGGTGAGTTGCTTGTTCATAAGGTTAAGGTCGGGACGTTGAATCCTCATTCCCGGCCAAGTCGCTTCGACCATGTCGGCGAACAGTTGCCAGCCGTCGGGGTAGTAGCGCCAGTAATTTCGGAAGTGACGGCTGGCGCGATGAGTGCTCAGTCCCTCCCGCACCGTGTCCTCGGCGACGTACGCTTCCTTGTGCTCGAGTGGGCCTAGCACCGGGACAACTTGAACTGTGATTGGAAAGGCGGTGGCGAAGCGGCTTGCAGTGATAACTGCGGAGCCCTCGGTCTCCCAATAGAGAGTACAGCCGCCATCGCTCGGGAAATACAGGTGCAGCTTGTTCCGATTCGAAAGGCGAAACTCGATTCGGCTGTCCTCCGAGTTGTAGTCGGTCGCGACGTTCTCCAAAGAGACGCTGAGCTGGTTCAGGGACAGGTGATGCCCGTAACCGAATCTCCCCTCGGGTATGCGCACACGTTCTGCGTTCTTACTCCTCGCCCTTCGCAAAGCCACTTCAAGGATACGGAGAGCGCTGATGATCGTCGACTTCCCTGAGTTGTTGGGGCCGACTAGAACGTTCATGTCCTGTATCGAGAGGACGTAATTGCGGAGAGACTTGAAGTTTGAAAAGCGAATCGAAGTTATGTTGACGCTCACAAGTGATTCTCCAAGCCGCACGACTTCTCATACGTCCCGTGATCGTAACCGGAGTGCATGCGCTGCTCGTCTACCTAGGCTCGCGCTCCGCCAAATGTGGGAACGCCAGCGCTTGTTTGTGATGCCTAACGTCAGAAATGACGGGCGGCACATAGGCAGGCGAAGCCTGCCGCGATGACGTCCGTGTCGATTGACCTGTTAGGTCTCAATCTCCGTCCTTCGTGTTGAATCCGATATGCCGGAGGAGCAGCCGCCCAAGAGGGCTCACATGGTGCCCCCTTGTTTTCCAGTCGTGTGAGAACTTGTCGTACTTCGGATATCCCGTTTTTGAATCGACGTCCAACGGGCGCTCAAGCAGACCCAATGAGACCAGGTGCTGGAGATAGTTCTGCTGAAGCGCATGCCTATCCAGTGTGGCCTGGTCGCTGCCCAATGTGGCGCTCACGGGCTCCAGCACAGCCTCATGCTTCGCTCGAAACTCGTGGTCGCCATTAATCACAGGGTTGAGATAAAAGCGCAGCCAAATGATCTCAATGTCGTTCACTTCGCCGAGGATACGCAGGAGGTGCTTCGTCTCAATGAACGAAATGCGATCTTCGGACACTCCGGTGGCGAGCAACGACGCCAAATAAGCCCTTCTTTCCTCCGTGACCGCCCGAGCAGCATGTCGCGCCGTTTCTTCTACGAGGTCCGTAAAGTTCTCGTCAGTCAGCTTCGTCCGAATCTGCTCCCTATCCAGGCCGTCAAATCGGTTCTCCAACTTCTGGGCGAAGTCCGCGAGACGATCGAGGCGCTGCTTTGGGATGATCGTTCCGGCAAGTTCCGCGAGAAGAGACCCGGCAAAAGGAACCATGCCTAGAACTGCCTTGGCAGTTGCGACGACGTAGTCTGTAGCGTTCTGATCGAGCTCTTTGTTCATGGCGCACGCCCCGTTGAGACCTAACGTCGGAGTTGACCGGCACACAGCGGCATTGCGCCGCGAGGCGTACGCTCACCAGCACGCTTCGCGGCGCAATGCCGCTGCGTGTCCGGGTCGAACGACCCGTTAGACCGCATTGGCAGGGCCGATGGCGTTATAGAGGACATGCTCCAATTCGAACTGGTTGCGCCCACGGGACCGAATAGTGCCAGCTTGGCTTGGAACCGCCAACTCGCAGCCTTCCTCGATCTAGACCAATAAAGAAGGGCGTCCCCGAATACCGCGACAGCCACGACGAACTCGCCAGGGGAGTCGTCAACGGCCAGCTTGCGCGGTTCAATGAGAGCGCGCTCCAGTGCGGCGCGACGCCGCCCTTGCCGCCAGCGCGGTCGGGCTCCCATCGGGCACGCGCTAACGCGAGCTGCGCCCGCAGGTCCGGCGCGAGCGCCTGCGGAAGCATGACGACGCGGTCCTCGACGCCACCACCTTCATGAAGAGAAACTGCAGCGCGCCGTGAAGCGCGCCGTCGTCGCCGCCGACATCCCCAAGCGGGTGTCCGCGCATACCCTGCGCCACAGCTTCGCCACGCACCTGTTGCAGACGGGCACCGATATCCGCACGGTTCAGGAACTGCTGGGGCACAGCGACGTCAGCACCACGATGATCTACACGCACGTGTTGAAGGCGGCAGCGGCGGGAACAACGAGTCCGTTGGACCGCCTGGCGACCGCATAGGCCCGAGCCGGTTCTCCCCGGCTCCCCCATCGCAGGCCGCACTCCCGCTCAGTGCAGGTACAGCACGCACCCCGCGAGCACCGCAGCCGCCATGGCCGCGAGGAACACCGCGGTGCCGCCGTAGTCCCCGACGCTGCGCGGCGCCTCGGCGGCTGCCATTGGCTCGATCTCCCAGGCCGGCTCGTCATCCAGCAGCGGCAGCTTGCCGTACCGGCGCACCGGGATGCCGGGCTCCGCCGGGATCAGGTACGAAGGCGCGGACGCCAGGGCGGCGCGGCAACCCGCGCATTGCAGGTCCTGTGTGCACACCTGTTCCCCGTAGCAACGCCCCACCGTCGTCATTGATCCCGATTCCAGAACGAACGACCGAGGCTAGCGGCCGCCCCTCGGCGCTGTCAAACCCCCGTTTGGGGGATTCGCCGCGGGATCAGTCCCAGCAACGCCTTGATCCCGTAGATCACGAGGAGGCTGCCGGTGAGGTCGCCGATGAACATGGCGAGGAAGCCGCGCGCCAGGTCCTGCTGTCCTGCCCAGGCGAAGTAGATGTGGTGCAGCAGCGGGCTGGCGAGCGAGTAGGCGAACACCAGCACCAGCAGGCGCGGGGAAGTGAGATTGGCCAGCGAAGCCTGCAGCCCGTACTGCCAGCGTGCCAGCCGGTAGACCAGGTAAGGCGCCACCGCGGCGATGACGCCGCCGACGAAGGGCCGTTGGAACTGTCCGGGGAAGAACAGCTGGAAGCTCACGCCCCAGGACACCAGCAGCAACCCCAGGGCGCCGGCTTCCGCGAACAGCAGGGTGCACAGCAGGCGCATGCCCGCCGGCAGGTAGATGAAGTTGATGCCGCGCGTAAATTCCAGCGACCGGAACAGCCATTCGTTCACGGCCACCATGGCGCCGAACAGCGCGATGGTGGCCAGCACCATGCCGGCCTGCAGGCGGAACTGCGCGAAGCTCACGGTGACGGTTCGAAATTCGGAACGACCATCGTGGCATCGATGTTACAGCAGCGTTGTGGCGCTTTTGCCGCACAATCCTCACGTGACACGAGAGAGTTCCAACAGCAAGGGCAAGGGCGGGGCGGAGGTCTACCTGCGCTTCCTGCACCTGGCCGACTCCATCCGGGGCCTTCCGGCCCTGCCCCCGCTCGACCCCCTGGAAGAGCGCATGCTGGCCGGGGTCGCCCGTGCCATGCGCGCCGGCGAGCGCCTGTCCGTGCGCGACATGATGGGCAAGGACGAACTGGGGGCTCCCGCCACCATCCACGGCCGCCTGAAGTCCATGCGCGAGAAGGGCTGGATCGTGCTGGCCGACACCGAGGACGCCCGGCGCAAGCAGATCGAGCTGAGCGACGCGGCGTTGCGCCACTTCGCGCACCTCTCGCGCGCCCTGGTCAAGGCGGCCAAGGGCGCCTAGCCCTGGCCGCGCAGCGGCGCCAGCAGGTGCCGCAGCCCGTTGTGGTCGACCTCGTGCATCAGCGCGAGCAGCCGCCCGAGTTCACCCTTGGGGAAGCCTTCCCGCGCCATCCAGTTCAGGTAATTGCCGGGCAGGTCGGCCAGCAGGCGGCCTTCGTACTTGCCAAAGGGCATCTGGACCTGCACCAGGCGCAGCAGCGGATCGCTCATGGCCCGATTGTCTCTCGCCGCCGAATGTAGGATACGACCGCGTCCGCATGGGAAATCGTCCTACGCAGGCGTGGCAGGCCCGGTGGCAATTTCCTTTCCGGCCCATGACGCTCGACGACAGACTCCTCCTGCAGGCGCAGACGCGAGCGCTCGGCCATTGGCGCGAGCTGCACGCGGCCGCCTGTGCTGCTGAGGCGCAGGTGCTGCGCGCCGAACTCGAGCACTTGCGCGGCCGGGGCCCGCGGCCGGACCCGTCCTTGCGGGCGCGTGCCGTGGCCCTGCGGGCCGAAGCGAACTCCTGGCGCGAGGCGACCCCGCTGGACTTCCGGCGCGAGCCGCACTCCCAGGCTCACGCGATGATGTACGCGCCGGCGGCCGCCGAAAGCAGGCGGCCCTCGGACCCGAAGAACTCCATGCGGGTGCTCGCCACGCGCGAGCCCAGGCGCAGCACCTCCGCGCGCAGCTCGAAGCTGTCCCCCACGGCGGGGCGCAGGTAGTCGACCCGCAGGTCGATCGTGCCCAGCTTGCCGAAGCGGTGCAGCCGCTGCGCCGGGGCTTCGTCCATGTGCCGCGCGCCGATGGCCGCCATCACGGCCAGCCCACCCATCGCGTCCAGCCCCGCGCTGATGACGCCGCCGTGCAGGCGGTTGTAGGCGTAGTGCCCCACCAGTTCCGGCCGCATCGCGATGCGGCCCACCACGCGCTCCGGCCGCAGTTCTGCGATCTTCAGGCCCAGCACGCTGTTGAAGACGATCTTCTCCTCGAAGATGGCGCGCAGCCCGGCGACGAATTCGTCCTCGAACTGCGGCGGCGGGCTGGCGGGCTGGCGCGTCATAGTGCCCACTGCCTGGCGGCGAGGTCCTTCATGATCTCCTCCGCGCCGCCGCCGATCATCATCACCTTCACCTCGCGGTAGATCCGCTCGCTCTTCGTCCCGCGCATGAAGCCCATGCCGCCCAGGACCTGCACGGCGGCGTCGGCGCAGAACTGCATCGCCTGCGTGCTGTGGTTCTTGAGCGTGCACACCTGCGCCACGCAATCGGGCTCGGACTCCAGTTTTCCCTCGTCGGCGAGCACGGTGACCGCATCCAGCCACGCCCGCGTGGAGTGGATGCGCATCTGCATGTCCACCAGCTTGTGGCGGATCACCTGCTTCTCGATCAGGGGCGCGCCGAAGGTGCGGCGCTCGCGCGCCCAGGCCAGCGCCTCGTCGAAGCAGGCTTGCGCGAACCCGAGCGCCATGGCGGACATCGCGAGCCGCTCGCCGTTGAAGTTGTTCATGACCATGCGAAAGCCCGCGCCCTCCTCGCCCACGAGGTAGCGCGCCGGCACGCGCACGCCGTCGAAGCGCAGATGTGCGGTGTCGCTCGCATGCCAGCCCATCTTCGCCAGCCGGGTGCGCTCCAGCCCGGGCGCCTCGCCCGGCACCACCAGCATGGAGATGCCGGAGGCGCCGCGCGTGCCGGGATCTCCCGTGCGCACGGCCACCGTGATCCAGTCGGCGCGCAGGCCCGAGGTGATGAAGGTCTTCTCGCCGTCGACGACGAAGGCGTCCCCCTCGCGGTGCGCACGGGTGCGCAAGGCCGCCACGTCCGATCCGCCGCCCGGCTCGGTGATCGCGAGCGCCGCGATGCGCTCGCCGCGCAGCACCGGCGGGATCACCTCGCGCTGCAGGGCGTCGCTGCCGTGCCGCAGGATGGGCGGCAGGCCGATGTTGTGCGAGAACAGGGCCGCCATCACGCCGCCGCTGCCGCCGTGGCGGCTCATCGTGACCGCCATGGCATTGCGCAGCGCGTAAGGCGCGGGCGTGCCGCCCAGGGCTTCGGGGTAGCCCAGCCCCAGCAAGCCGAGCGCCGCGGCCTCGCCGTGCACGCTGCGCGGCACCTCGCCCGCTTCCTCCCAGCGCTCCACGTTCGGCGCGATGCGCTCCAGCGTGAAGCGTCGCACCGTGTCCTCCAGCGCCGCGATGTCGGCGCGCAGCTCGGTATTCACGCCTGTGCCTCGGCCAGCGTCAGCAGCAGCTGCGCCGGCGCGACCTGCTGGCCGGCCTGCACGTGCAGGGTGCGCACCACGCCGTCCCGCGTCGCGGCCAGGGCGTGCTCCAGTTTCATGGACTCGACCACGACCAGCGTGTCGCCTTTCCTCACCGCATCTCCGGGGGCCGCGTGCACGGCGACCACCTTGCCGTTGAAAGGCACCCGCAACTCGCCCTCGCCCGCGGCTGCACCCTCCTGCAAGGGTGCATCGAAGGACGCGTCGCGCAGGAACAGGTCGACCGCGCCGACCTGCACGTGCCAGCCATCGTCACCCAGGGCGGCCACCTGCGCCTGCGCGCCGGCAATGCCATCGGCCTCGCAGACCGGCACGTCGAACAAGGCGCCGCGGTGCGCGATGCGCAGCGGCCGGTCGAAGGGCGAGGCCAGCGCAGCAGCCGCGCCCTGCGGCAGGACTGCCGAGAATGCGGCCTCCGCGGCCACGCCGAACTCCTCCTGCTCCAGCAGGCGCCGGATCGAGTCGCCGTGTTCCGCCAGGAACGGGATGCGCGCCTCGCCCTTGGCGAACACGGGATGCCGCAGGCAGCCGGCCAGGAAGCGCCGGTTCGTCGGCAAGCCCAGCACCTGCAGGCGGTCCAGCGCGGAGGCGAGCTTCGCGACCGCTTCGGCACGCGTAGGCGCGTGCGCGACCAGCTTGCCCAGGAGCGAGTCGTACCAGGGCGAAACTTCCAGCCCGGCAAAGAGTGCGTGGTCGAAGCGCAGGCCCATGCCGCGACGCTCCGCTGCGGAGGGTGGAACGAAATGCAGCACGGTGCCTGCGTGCGGCGTGAAGTGCTCATCTTCCGCGCACAGCCGCACCTCGACCGCGTGGCCGTGGAAGCGCAGGTCGCCCTGGCGCGCCGGCAGGCGCTCGCCGCACGCGATGCGCAGCTGCCATTCCACCAGGTCCAGGCCGGTCACCATCTCGGTGACCGGGTGCTCCACCTGCAGGCGCGTGTTCATCTCCATGAGGTGGAAACACCCGTCCTCGTCGACCAGGAATTCCACGGTGCCGGCGCCCACGTAACCCGCCGCACGCGCCAGGTCGATCGCGCACCGGCCCATGGTCTCGCGCAGCGCATCGTCCACCGCGGGGCTGGGCGTTTCCTCGATGATCTTCTGGTGGCGGCGCTGCACCGAGCAGTCGCGCTCGCCCAGGTGGATGCAGTTGCCGTGCATGTCGGCGAAGACCTGCACCTCGACGTGGCGCGGCGACAGCAGCGCCTTTTCCAGCAGCAACTCACCGGAGCCGAAGGCGGACTGTGCTTCGGAGCGCGCGCCGTGCAGCGCGGCATGCAGCTGCGCCGCTTCGGTCACGAGCCGCATGCCGCGCCCGCCGCCACCGGCGGCCGCTTTGACCATCACCGGATAGCCGATGGCCTGCGCTTCGTGCAGGAGGCGCGCATCCGCCTGGTCCTCGCCCTGGTAGCCCGGCAGGCAGGGGATGCCGCGGGCCAGCGCCAGCTCGCGCGCGCGCGACTTGTTGCCCAGCGTGCGGATCGCACCGGCTGTCGGCCCGACCCAGGTCAGCCCCGCGTCCTCCACCGCCTGCGCGAATTCGGCGTTCTCGCTCAGGAAGCCATAGCCCGGATGCACCGCGTCGGCGCCGCTGCTGCGCGCCGCCGACACCAGCTTGTCGATGCGCAGGTAGGAGTCCGCCGGCGCGTTGCCGCCCAGGGGGGACGACGCCATCGCCTCGCGCACGTGCAAGGCCTGCGCATCGGCCTGCGAATAGACGGCGACCGTCTCGATTCCGAGGCGGTGCGCCGTGCGGAGGACCCGGCGGGCGATTTCGCCGCGGTTGGCGACCAGGAGCCGCTTGATCTTCATCTCAGGCGGCGTTGGGTCGCTTGGCGATGCCCATGATCTTGGCCAGGATCCCCAGCATCACCTCGTCGGCCCCGCCGCCGATCGAGGCCAGGCGCCCATCGCGGTACATGCGCGAGACCTTGTTCTCCCAGGTGAAGCCCATCCCGCCCCAGAACTGCAGGCAGGTGTCGGGCACCAGCCGGTTCAGGCGCCCCGCCTTGAGTTTCGCCATCGATGCGAGCTCCAGCACGTCCTGCCCCTGCACGTACAGGTCGCAGGCGCGGTAGGTCAGCGCGCGCAGCGCCTCCAGCTCGGTCTTGCACTCGGCCAGCTTGAACTGCACCCACTGCTGGTCCGCCAGCGTACTGCCGAACAGCTTGCGCTCCTGCGCCCACTCGATGGTCCACTGGATGCAGTTGCCCAGCGACACCAGGCAGCTCGCCGCCGCCCACAGCCGCTCTTCCTGGAACTGCTGCATCTGGTAGACGAAGCCCTGCCCCTCGGCGCCGATGCGGTAGCGCTGGGGCACCCGCACCTCGTCGAAGTAGATCAGCCCGGTGTCCGAGCTGTCCATGCCGATCTTGCGGATCTTGCGCGCGACCTCGATGCCCGGGCGCAGCTTGCCCTTCTCGCGCATCGGCACGATCACCAGGCTCTTGTTCCGGTGCACCGGCCCTTCACCGGTGTTCACCAGCATGCACATCCAGTCGGCCTGCAGGCTGTTGGTGATCCACATCTTCTGGCCCGTGATCACGTAGTCGTCGCCGTCCTTGCGCGCGCGGCTCTTGATGCCGGAGACGTCGCTGCCCGCCGCGGGCTCGCTCACGCCGATGCAGGCCACCATGTCGCCCGCGATCGCCGGGGCCAGGAACTCGCGCTTGAGTTCCTCGCTGCCGAAGCGCGCCAGCGCCGGCGTGGCCATGTCGGTCTGCACGCCGATGGCCATGGGCACGCCGCCGCATTCGATGTGGCCCAGCGCTTCCGCCATGGCCACCGAGTACGAATAGTCCAGGCCGGCACCGCCGTATTCCTCCGGCTTCGTCAGCCCCAGCAGGCCGAGCTGCCCCAGGCGCTTGAACACCTCGTGCGCCGGGAAGATCTGCGCCTCTTCCCAGGCGTCGACGTGCGGATTGATCTCCTCGGTGATGAAGCGCTTGAGCGTCTTCTGGATCTCGAGGTGTTCGTGGCTGTAGTGCATCGCTGTCCTCCTCACATGCGCGCGACGCCGAACTGCATGGGGCGCAGCGTGCGCGCCTCGCCCTCGGCGATGGTGTCCAGGCAGAACGCCAGCACCGCGCGCGTGTCGCGCGGATCGATCACGCCGTCGTCCAGCAGCAGGCCCGAGGTATGGAAGGCGTCCGCCTGCTGCTCGAAGACGCCGACGATCTTGTCGAACTGGGCCTGCGACTGCGCCGCGTCCGGCTGCCGGCCCTTGCGCGCGAGCGCGGCGTCGGTGACGATCTGCATGGTGCGCGCTGCTTGCTCGCCGCCCATCACGGCGGTGCGTGCGCTGGGCCAGCTGAAAAGAAAGCGCGGCGCATAGGCGCGCCCGCACATGCCGTAGTTGCCGGCGCCGAAGGAGGCGCCGCACTGGATGGTGAGCTGCGGCACGGTCGCATTCGTCACCGCCTGGATCATCTTGCTGCCGTGCTTGATCATGCCGGCCTGCTCGCTGTCCTTGCCCACGATGTAGCCGGTCGTGTTCTGCAGGTAGACGATGGGGTGGCCCAGCTGGCACATCCACTGGATGAAGTGCGTGGCCTTGTTCGCGCCCGCCACGTCGATGGGCCCGTTGTTGCTCACGAAGCCGACGGCGTGCCCGGCGACGCTGCCTTGCGCGCACACGGTCGCGGCGCCGTACAGCGGCTTGAACTCCAGCAGCTGGCCGCCGTCGACCAGCCGCACCATGACCTCGCGCATGTCGACCGGTTCGCGCAGGTTGGCGGGCATGAGGCTGAGGAGATCTTCCTTATTGGGGTCAGATTCCAATTTCCCCCGCTTGCGGGACCAGCCGAGCGAGGCCACCACCTCCCGCGCGATGCCCAGCGCCTGCCGGTCGTCCTCTGCCAGGTACTCGCCCAGCCCCGACACTGCCGTGTGCATCTCCGCGCCCCCGAGTTCCTCCTCGGTCGCCACCTCCCCCGTCGCCGCCTTCAGCAGCGGCGGGCCGGCAAGGAAGGCGCGCGAGCGCCCGCGCACCATGATCACGATGTCGCTCAGCCCCGGCATGTAGGCGCCGCCGGCCGTGCCCGAGCCATGCTGCACGGTGATCACCGGGATGCCCGCCGCCGACATCCGCGCGAGGTTGCGAAACAGCGCGCCGCCCTGCACGAAGCCTTCCACGCGGTAGCGCAGCAGGTTGGCACCCGCGCTTTCCACCAGGTGCAGGAAGGGCAGCTTGTGCAGCAGCGCGATCTCCTGCAGCCGCAGGATCTTGTCCAGCCCCATGGGCTGGATCGCGCCCGCGTCGATGCCCGAGTCGCTGGCCACCACCATGCAGCGCACGCCGCGCACGAAGCCGATGCCCGCGACCATGCCGCCGCCCGGGACCGACGTTTCCGCCTCCTTGCTGTCCTGCAGGAAGCCGGCCAGGGCGCACAGCGGCAGGAAGGGCTCGCCTGGATCCAGCAACAGGCCCACGCGCTCGCGCGGCAGCAGTTGCCCGCGCTTGTCGAACACGGGGCGCGCTTCGGCGGAGCGGTCGGTTGCGCGCTGCTCCAGTGCCCGCAAGGCGCGCACGCGCGCCAGCATCGCCTCGCGCCGCTGCTGCGCGACGGGCGATTGCGCGTTCCACGCCGGCTGGAAAAAACTCATGCGCTGAACACCTTGGGCACCGTGGCGCGGTGGAAGCCGTCGAAGGGCTTGACGGCGTCGCGCTCCTGCGCCTGCGCGGGAGCGGCGGCCTGGCCCCATCCCATGCGCACCTGCGGCCGTGCCCCGTCGATGCGCAGCACGCTGCCGCTGATGAAGGCGGCCGCGGGCGAGAGCAGGAAGACGATGCCGGCGGAGGTCTCCGCTTCCGTGCCGAAGCGCCCGGCCGGCACCGTAGTCCGCATCTCGCGCAACATGTCCGCGGCTTCGGGCGGATAGTGGTCCATGCCGCTGGAAGCGATGTAGCCCGGCGCCACCGCGTTCACGCGCACCCCGCTTTTGGCCCATTCCAGGGCTGCGGTCTCCGTGAAGCTCACCATGCCCGCGCGCGCCGCGCCGCTGTGCGCCATGCCCGGCATGGAGCCCCAGATGTCCGCCACGATGTTCACGATGGCGCCGCCGTGCTGCTGCATCGACTGCACGTAGCACTCGCGCGCCATGAGGAAGCCGCCGGTGAGGTTGGTCGCGACCACCGCGTCCCAGCCCTTGGCGCTGATCTTTTCCAGCGGCGTCATGTACTGGCCGCCCGCGTTGTTCACGAGCCCGTGGATGCGGCCGTGCGCCACCACGATGGCCTGCACCACGTCCTGCACGGCCGCCTCCTCGCGGATGTCGCAGGTGTGGAAGCTGCAGCGGCCGCCGTCGCCCAGGATCTCGCCGGCCACCGCGTGCAGCTTGTCCATCTTGCGGCCGATCAGCACCACGTGCGCGCCCAGTGCCGCAAGCTCGTGCGCCGTGCAGCGCCCGATGCCCGAGCCTCCGCCCGTGACGACGATGACCTGTCCGGCGAACAGGCCGGGCGCGAAGACGGAACGGTAATGGCCGCTCATGGTGGTTCTCCGATGAAAAGGCCCAGCGCCGCGTCGGTGAGCTCGTCCAGGGTGGCGCCCTTGCGCCGGTCGTACCACTGCACCGACCAGTTCAGCGCGCCGAAGATCAGCAGGCGGGCCA
The DNA here is from genome assembly GCF_057784995.1 of Ramlibacter sp. G4-7. Classification (NCBI taxonomy): domain Bacteria; kingdom Pseudomonadati; phylum Pseudomonadota; class Betaproteobacteria; order Burkholderiales; family Comamonadaceae; genus Ramlibacter; species Ramlibacter sp. G4-7. The sequence continues at coordinate 132,599 of NZ_JBYNTT010000004.1, read as the reverse complement.
GCTTGACGTCCGCCTTCAGGCGCCCCGCCGCATGCAAGGCCTGCAGCACCGGCACCCAGGCCTGCTCGTACTCGCCCTGCAGTTGCGCGAGCGCGGTGCGCTGGCGCGGCGACACGGAGCGCGCCTCGTACAGCATCACGGGAATGAAGTCGCTGCCGGGGCCCAGCAGCACCTCGAAATGGTGCCGCACCAGCAAGCGCAACTGCTGGGCGGGGGCGAGCCTGTCCATCTGCGCCTGCGCGATCGCCTGCCGCTGCCGCTCGCCCGCATGTCGCATGCCCTCTTCCATGACTGCGAAGAGGAGCGCCTGCTTGCTGCGGAAGTGGTAGAAGGGCGACCCGCTCTGCATGCCGGCGGCGGCGGCGATGTCCCGCGTGCTGGTGCCGTCGAAGCCCTTGCGCCGGAACAGGCGCGCGGCGCCGACGAGCAAGGCGCGCCGCCGGTTGCCGTCGTCACGCTCGTCCACTGTCTTGCGCGGCCGTCCGCGCGGCCGCTTGGGCGGCGCGGAAGGTCGGGCAGCGGCGGCGTGCATGCCGCGCACGGTAGCAGAGGCCCCGTATTACGGCAAGCAAGTGCTTGGGGAAATTGGGTGGGGGTGCGCCCTCAGGTCTGTTCCGCCAGGCTCTCCGCCAGATACGGCCCCGTCCGGCTCTCCTTCGCCTTCGCGACCTCCTCCGGCCTGCCTTGCGCGACGATGCGCCCACCCTGCTCGCCCGCGCCCGGCCCCATGTCGATCACCCAGTCGCTCTGCGCCACCACGCGCATCTCGTGCTCGACGACCACCACCGTGTTGCCTTCGTCGGCCAGGCGCTGCAGCTGCACCATCAGCCGGTCCGCGTCGGACGGGTGCAGGCCCGTCGTGGGTTCGTCCAGCACGTACAGGGTGTCGCCGCGGTGCATGCGCTGCAACTCGGTGGCCAGCTTGATGCGCTGGGCCTCGCCGCCGGAGAGCTCCGTCGCCGGCTGCCCCAGGCGCAGGTAGCCCAGGCCGATGTCCTGCAGCACCTGCAGGGGCCGCAGCACCGCGGGCTCCTGCGCGAAGAAGGCGACCGCTTCCTCCACCGTCATCGCCAGCACGTCGGCGATGCTCTTGTCGTTCCAGCGGATCTCCAGCGTCTGCTCGTTGTAGCGGCGGCCGTGGCAGGCCGGGCACGGCGCATAGACGCTGGGCATGAACAGCAGCTCCACGGACACGAAGCCCTCGCCTTCGCAGGTCTCGCAGCGCCCCTTGGCCACGTTGAAGGAAAAGCGCCCCGGGTCGTAGCGGCGCTTGCGCGCGGCCGGCGTCGCGGCGAACAGCTTGCGCACGGCATCGAACAGGCCCGTGTAGGTCGCGAGGTTGGAGCGGGGCGTGCGGCCGATCGGCTTCTGGTCCACCTGCACGAGGCGGCGGATCGCGCCGGTGTCCCCGGCCAGCCGGCCGGACCAGGTGCCGTCGCGTCCGCTCAGGTCCATCAGCTCGTCCGCCTCTTCCTCGCCATCGGGAAGGTCGCTGCCGAGATGCTGTGCCACCAGTTCCAGCAAGGCACGCGTCACCAGCGTGGACTTGCCCGAGCCGGACACGCCGGTCACGGACGTCAGGCAGCCCACGGGGACGCTCGCATCCAGGCCCTGCAGGTTGTTGCGCGTGACGCCCTCGAGCTTCAGCCAGCTGCGCGGCGTGCGCAGCTCGCGCCGCGGCATGGGCACCTGGCCGAACAGGTGCTTGCGCGTCTCGGACGCCTTGACCTGTTCCAGCCCCGGCGGCGGACCGCTGTACAGCACCTGTCCGCCGCGTTCCCCGGCCGCTGGGCCCACGTCCACCAGCCAGTCGGCTGCCCGCATCAGCGACAGGTCGTGCTCCACGACGTACACGGAATTGCCGCTGGCTTTCAATCGCTGCAGCGCGGTGAGCAACGCCTCGGCGTCGGAAGGATGCAGGCCGGCGGAGGGCTCGTCCAGCACGTAGATCACGCCGAAGAGCTGCGAACCCAGCTGGGTGGCCAGGCGCAGGCGCTGCAGTTCCCCGGGCGACAGCGTCGGCGTGCTGCGGGCCAGGGACAGGTAGCCCAGGCCGAGCTGCACCAGGGTGTCCATGCGGGCGAGCAGGTCGTGCGCGAGCCGCTGCGCCGCGATGCGCTTCTCCTCCGACACGGGCGAGGTCAGGCGCACGTCGGGCGCGGCATCGTGCGAGGCGCCGCCGCCCGCGACGCGGCGGTCGCGCGCCTGCTTGCCCGCCGCGCGCGAGCGCGTGTCGCCCGCCGCCGGCGTGACGTCGCCCAGTCGGCCTTCCGCCGCGGGACGCAGGACGCGCGCCGCCTGCTCGATCGGCAATTGCGACAGGGCGCCGATGTCGTAGCCGGCGAAGGTGACCGAGAGCGCTTCAGGCTTCAAGCGCTTGCCCGCGCACACGGGACAGGGCGTGCTGACCATGTACTGCGAGACCCGCTTCTTCATCAGCGCGCTCTGCGTCGTCGCGAAGGTTTGCAGCACGTAGTTGCGGGCGCTGGTGAACGTGCCCATGTAGGCCGGCTCCATCCGGCTGCGCCGCGCATCGCGCGTCTCCTTCGGCGTGAAGCCGGGGTACACGGGCACGCGCGGCGCCTCGTCGGTGAACAGGATCCAGTCGCGCAGCTTGCGCGGCAGGGCGCGCCAGGGCTTGTCGACCTCGTGGCCGAGGCTGACGAGGATGTCGCGCAGGTTCTGCCCGTGCCAGGCCGGCGGCCACGCCGCGATCGCACCCTCGCGGATGGTGAGCCCATCGTCCGGCACCATGGAGTGCTCGGTCGCGTCGTAGACGCGGCCCTGCCCGTGGCAGTGCGGGCAGGCACCCTGCGGCGTGTTGGGGGAGAAGTCCTCCGCGTACAACATGGGCTGCCCGGGCGGGTAGTGCCCGACGCGCGAATAGAGCATGCGCAGCAGGCTGGACACCGTGGTGATGCTGCCGACCGAAGAGCGCGTGCTGGGCGTGCCGCGCTGCTGCTGCAGGGCAACGGCGGGCGGCAGCCCGTCGATGCTGTCCACGTCGGGCACGCCGGCCTGGTCGATCAGCCGCCGGGCATAAGGCGAGACCGATTCCAGGTAGCGTCGCTGCGCCTCGGCGTAGATGGTGCCGAAGGCCAGCGAGGACTTGCCGGAGCCCGACACGCCGGTGAAAACCACCAGCGCATCGCGCGGCACGTCGACGTCCACGTCCTTGAGGTTGTGCTCCCGCGCACCGCGCACGCGCACGAAGCCGCGCTCGCGCGCAGCACCCGCAGATTCACGGTTCGCTTCTTCGGCGGGCGTCCAGCGTTCTTTTCCCATGCTCGTGCCACCCTAGGGGTCCGGGATCGCCCCACGCGTGGGATGGTTCGCAAAAGTACGTAGGAAGCGCACCCGCCCTAAGATGGCAGGCATGCGCGACCTGCCCTCCCCCGTTCCCCGCCGCCCCATCCACACGCGCAAGACCACGTTCGAAGGCTTCCTGCGCGAGGACGGCCTCTGGGACATCGACTGCACGCTCAGCGACACGAAGTCCGACCCCATCGAGATGCGCGAACGCGGCGTGCTGCCCGCGGGCGAGCCCGTGCACCTGCTACGGGTGCGCCTGACGGTGGACGACAGCCTCACCATCCGTGCGGTGGCGACCGCAGCCATCCACACGCCGTTCGACGAATGCCTGGTGCCGGCCGACGCGCCCATGCAGAAGCTCGTCGGCCTGACCATGGGCCCGGGCTGGCGCAAGGCCATCGAGGGCGCCATCGGCGGCGTGGGGGGTTGCACCCATTTGCGCGAACTGGTGTTCAACGCGGCCACCGCAGCTTTCCAGATGATTCCGCATTACCTCGCCACGCACGGCGGCCGCAAGGACGAGACTGCCGGCATGGCGAACGGCAAGCCGCCCTTCTACATGGGCCAGTGCATGACGTGGTCATTCGAAGGGCCGGTGGTGCAGCGGCTGGCGCCGCAGTTCTATCGGGGGCCGAAGAAGGAAGGGTGATGGCGGTGGACGGTGGGTTCGCCGGCGCTCACAGCGCCCCGGCCCTCGCCAACAGGAACTCCCTCTCCCTTCCATTCCCCGCCAGCTCGGCCGCCTTCAGGAACTCCGCCCGCGCCTCGTCCTTGCGTCCCAGCTTGGCCAGCAGGTCCCCCCGCACGCTCGGCAGCCACTGGTAGCGCCGCAGCGCCGGCTCCTCGCGCAAGGCATCGACGATCGCCAGTCCCGCCGCCGGCCCTTCGGCCATGCCCACCGCCACCGCGCGGTTCAACTCCACGACCGGTGACGGCGCCACCTCCGCCAGCACCGCGTACAGCGCGGCGATGCGCTTCCAGTCGGTGTCTTCGTTGCGCCACACCCGTGCGTGGCAGGCGGCGATCGCCGCCTGCAGCGCATACACACCCCGTTCGCCCCCGAGCTTCTCCGCCCGCTCCAGCGCCGCCAGGCCGCGCCGCACCAGCAGCGGGTCCCAGCGGCTGCGGTCCTGGTCCGCCAGCAGGATGGGACGGCCTTGCGCATCCGTGCGCGCCGCCATGCGCGAGGCCTGCAACTCCATGAGCGCCAGCAGGCCGTGCACCTCCGGCTCGCCCGGCGCGATCTCCGCCAGCATGCGCCCCAGCCGCAGCGCCTCTTGCGCGAGCTCCGGCCGCATCCAGTCGCTGCCGGCGGTGGCGGTGTAGCCCTCGTTGAACACCAGGTAGACGACCTCCAGCACCGACGCGAGCCGGGCCTGCAGCTCTTCGCCGCGTGGGGTCTCGTAAGGGACCTTCGCCTCCGACAGCGTGCGCTTGGCGCGCACGATGCGTTGCGCGATGGTCGGCTCTGGCACGAGGTAGGCGCGCGCGATCTCGTGCGTGCTCAGGCCGCCCAGCAGCTTGAGCGTGAGCGCCACGCGTGCGTCGGTCGACAGCACCGGGTGGCAGGCCGTGAAGATCAGGCGCAGCAGGTCGTCGCCGATCTCGTCCTGGCGCGCGGCGTCCAGCGCGTCAACGAAATCGGGCACGACCAGCGCCTGCTGCGCCTCGAGGTCGTGCACGATTTGCTCGTGCTTGCCGTCCTGCATCTTGGCGCGCCGCAGGTGGTCCAGCGCGCGGCGCTTGCCGGCGGTCATCAGCCAGGCCGCCGGGTTGTCGGGCACGCCGTCGCGCGGCCAGTGCTCCAGCGCGGAGACCAGCGCGTCCTGCGCCAGTTCCTCGGCAACGCCGACGTCGCGCACCATGCGCGCCAGCACGGCCACGATGCGCGCCGACTCGATGCGCCAGACGGCCGCGATGGCCTGGTGCGTCGCCGAGTGCATGGACTCAGGCTTGCGGCGGCGTCGCGGCCGGGTCCATCCACACCAGTTCCCAGACGTGGCCGTCGGGGTCCTCGAAGCCGTGGCCGTACATGAAGCCGTGGTCCTGCGGCGCGTTGGGCGCGGTGCCGCCGGCGGCGAGTGCCTTGCGCACCAGGTCGTCCACTTCCGCGCGCGATTCGCAGGACAGGCACACGATCACCTCCGTGCCTTTCCTCGCGTCGGCGACGGGCTTCTTCGTGAAGGTCTGGAAGAAGGGTTGCACCAGCAGCATGGCGAAGATGTCCTCGGAGATCACCATGCAGGCGCCCTTGTCGTTGGTGAACTGCGGGTTGAAGCCGAAGCCGAGCGCGCGGAAGAAGGCCTGGGAGCGCTCCATGTCCTGGATCGGCAGGTTGACGAAGATCTTGCGGGCCATGGTTTTCCTCAGGAATGGGTGGACAACTCGGCTTCGAGCCGGTCGAAATTCTGCTCGTTCGCGGGCACGCAGATGGGCGCCAGCTGCTCGCGGGTGCGCGCATCCTCGAACACCTGGCGCCACTGCAGCCGGGTGCCGCCGCCTTGCTCGGCGAGCGAGATGAACAGGCGGAAGTGCGGCGCGTTGACATGCAGCACCACGACTTCCGGCGGGGTGATCTTCTCGAAGCGGCTGTGGTTGGGGTAGTCCTTGCCGTCGGGCCCATGCATCGTGAACTTCCACTCGCCGCCTTCGCGGAACTCGAAGGTGTGGAAGGTGTTGCGAAAGCCCGCGGGGCCCCACCAGCGCGCGAGGCGCTGCGGCTCGGCGATGGCGCGGAACACCTGCTCGCGCGGATAGGCCAGCACGCGCGTGCTGACGATGCTGCGGTCGTCGTCGTTCATGGCGGCCTCCTCAGCGGATGTCGATCTTCTCGAAGCGCTGCCTGGTTTCGTCCTGCACGATGCCGTCGAAGTCCTCCATCTCGTAGAGCTGGCGCACTTCGATGTGGCAGGCAGCACCCTCGCCCACGGGGTTGGGGAAGCGCCTGGACCACTCGATCGCCTCGTCGCGGGTGCGGGTCTGGATCAGCGTGTAGCCGGCGATCAGTTCCTTGCTCTCGGTGAAGGGGCCGTCGACGATCCTGCGCTTGCCGTCTTCGTAGGCGACGCGCCAGCCCTTGCTGCTCGGCTGCAGCCCGCTCGCATCGAGCAGCGCGCCGGCGCGGGCGAGTTCCTCGTGGTAGGTGGCCATGGCCTGGAAGATCGGCTCCGGGTTGGGCGGGAAGCGGCCGGCCTCGGAATCGGGCGTGGCCTTCACGATGATCATGAAACGCATGGTTGGCTCCTGGCGGGTGGGCGGAGGCGGCGCGCTTGCCACCCTCCTGCCTGCACGACGAAGCACGGCCCGCGGAATCGACAAGGCCGGCGGCCCGCGGAAACCCCTACATGTAACAAGGCGCCGTTTCCCGCACCTCCACCGTCGCCCATTCCGCGGCGGGGCAGCGCCGCGCGATCGCCAGCGCCTCGTCGCGCGTGCGGCAGTTCAGCAGGAAGAAGCCGCCGACCATCTCCTTGGCTTCGGCGAAGGGGCCATCGAGCACCTGCGCCTTGCCGTTGCGCACCCGCACGCGCGCGGCATCCTTGAGGCCCGCGAGCGATTCCACGGCCAGCAGCTTGTCCTCGCGCTTGAGGTCCTCCGCGAAATCCACCATGCGCTGGAACACCGCCTCGCCCTCCGCGCGCGTGCGCGTGCCGCGCTGGGCGGGGTCTTCCTGGATGAGGAGCATGTAGGCCATGCGGCGGATGATAGGGGCGGGGGATGCGGCAGACAACCTGCGCAGTGGGCGCGAGGGGGAAGCAGGACGGTGGGGTTCGCGGGCGCTCACCTTCGCGAGGCCGGTGGCCTCGCCCACCCTACAGGGACGGGGCGCAGGGTGCGACTGCGTTCACGCCCGCGCCCGCGTCAACATCCGCCCCACCACCCACAAGGCCGCGATCACGTAGGCCAGACCCGCCGGCACCCACATCACCAGCCCACCGAGCTGCTGGTCGTCGACGGGATCGAATCCCAGCGCCCCGGTCAGCGGCACATACGGCGCATACCAGGGCGTCGGCGCCAGGCTCAGCAAGGCCCCCAGCGCACCGGTGTGCATCATCGTCGTGAACAGGTACGCGGCCGAATGGCCAGGGCCATAGCGTCCGCGCGGGTCGTGGCCCAGCACCGCCCACCAGAAGAACAGCGCCGTTCCGAGGAAGGAGAAGTGCTGCGCGATGTGCCAGCCTTCGTGCGTGAGCGCCGCGTCGAAGAAGGCGGGGATGTGCCAGGCCCACAGGGCCAGCGCGTGCAAGGCCCAGGCTACCAGGGGATCCGTGAGCGTGGACCACAGCTGCAACCAGGTGCGCCCCTGGAACCAGTGGCCGACCGCACGCCGCTGCGCCGGCGAAAGCGCCCACGTCCAGGCCGCCAGCGGACGCGCGATCACCAACAGGGGCGCCGCCACGACCATCAGCAGTTCGTGCTGCACCATGTGCGCGGAGAACAGCCGCCCGCCCAGCGGGTCCAGCGGCGAGACCAGCGCGAGCACCAGCGACAGCCAGCCGCCTGCGAACGCCCAGGCCTGCAAGCTGCTCACGCCACGGCCCCTGCCCGCGTTCGCCCACAGCCGCCGCAAGCCCCGTGCGTAGCCCCACCCTGAGAGCACCAGCAGCACCAGCAGCCAGGGCTCCAGGTTCCATTGCCACGGTGAGGGAACAGCCGGCGCGGCGTCCGGAGCGTGCGCAAGCACCGCCGACGGCAGCGCCGCCGCCAGGATCAGAAGAGTTCGCAAGGCCCGAGCACCCACAGCGCGAACCACATCGCCAGGATCACGAGGCAGGACAGGCCCGCCACGGCCGCGGCCATGTCGGCAAGGAAACGACGCGGCACGGGCGCATGCGCACCGTCGTGGTCGGGCGAGTCCGGCTCGCCGCGGCGCAGGGACGACTCCGCGAAGGCCATCACCGCGAAGACCGCGGCGATGGCCAGTGCCACGGCCGCGGCGAGGTGCATGTCCAGCCGCACCTGCTGGCTGCACGAAGGCGTCACCATCGAGTACAGGGTGCTCTGCGCCGCCAGCGCCGTCACCGGCCCCAGCACCAGCCCCAGCCAGCTCTTGCCCTTCATGTGGTCCTCGCGCCCCAGTAGATCACCAGGTAGATCGGGATCCAGGTCGCGACCACGAAGTACCAGTAGAAGGAGTTCTCGCTGACGTCCGCATAGCGCTTGCCGTCCAGCGGGCCCGTGAAGAAGAGGACCGTCAGCACGATCGTGTCCAGCAGGTCGGTCACGATGTGCGTCGTGTGCAGGCCGAGCAACAGCCAGACGACGGAGCCGTAGGCATTGCTGTCCCAGCGCACGTTGAGGGTGGCGAACTCGTAGCTGCGGATGAAGACGAAGGCGGCGCCGAACAGGCAGCTCACCACCAGCCACAGCTGCACCTGCCGCAGCTGCAGGCTCTCCGCCGCCTTCTTTGCCAGGTGCGCCGGCGCGAAGCTCAGGAGCATCACGCCCAGGTTCAGCGTGCCCCACAGCAGGTCCGGCGGCAGCGACGTGATGGGCCAGGTCTCCTGGTGGCTGCGCAGGTAGAAGTACGCCATGATGGACAGCGCGAACAGCGTGCCCTCGATGGCCATGATGCCCAGGGTTCCCCACCACATGAGGCTGCGGTGGCCAAACACCACCGTCGGCAGCTCCCGCACGTCGAGCGCGCGGCCCTTGACGACTTCGCCGTTCATGGCAGCTTCTCCAGGGCCAGTTCCTCCTCGGATTCACGCGGCTTGGGCCAGAACCACGCGACCAGCGTGATCGCCACCGGGATGGTGAGCACGACGGCCAGCACGGGCGAGAAGATGGAGCCGATGAAGAAGATCGTCGTCGCCACCGCGGCGAGGAAAGGCCAGGGGGTCGAGTCCGGGAACATCATGCGGCTGTCCGGCTTCGCTTCGACGACGGTCGTGCCCAGGACCTCGCGCACGTCGGCGGCGAGCCCGCGGACGTGGTCCGGCTGTCCCGGCGGCACGCCTTGCCAGAGCGGGTCGCGCCCGTGGACGACCGGAAGGGCGACGAAGTTGCAGGTGCGCGGCGGCGACGCGGCGGCCCACTCCAGCGTGCCGGCTCCCCAGGGGTCGGGGCCGGCAAGCACGCCGCGGCGCGCGCTCATGACCGCGTTCACCAGGAACAGGAAGAAGCCCACCGCCAGCGTGACGGCGCCGACGGTGGCCAGCAGGTTCATGTTGCCCCAGCCCATTTCCGGCGCATAGGTGTAGACGCGCCGCGGCATGCCGTCCAGGCCGAGGAGGTGCATCGGGAAGAAGGCCACGTTGAAGCCGACGAACTGCAGCCAGAAGCTCCAGCGCCCCAGGCGCTCGGACATCATCCGGCCGGTGAACTTGGGGTACCAGTAGAAGAAGGCGCCGAAGAGCGGGAACACCGCGCCCCCGAGCAGCACGTAGTGCAGGTGCGCCACCACGAAGTAGGAGTCGTGGACCTGCGAGTCGAGCGAGACCGAGGCGAGCATCAGTCCCGTGAGGCCGCCCATGACCAGGATGAAGAAGAAGGACAGGATGTACAGCAGCGGCACCTTGAAGTTGAGCCGGCCGCTCCACAGCGTCGCGATCCAGCAGAAGATCTGCACCGCCGTCGGGATGGCGATCAGCATGCTGGCCGCCGTGAAGAAGGTCTTGCCCAGCTCCGGCACGTTGGTGGCGAACATGTGGTGCACCCACAGCCCGAAGGACAGGAAGCCGGTGGCGATGATGGACAGCACCATCGCCGTGTAGCCGAACATCGGCCGCCGGGCGAAGGTGGGGATCATGGAGGACATGAAGCCCAGCCCCGGCAGGAAGATCAGGTACACCTCGGGGTGGCCGAAGAACCAGAACAGGTGCTGCCACAGGAGCACGTCGCCGCCTTCGCCCGGGTTGTAGAAGTGCGTGGCGACGAGCCGGTCCAGGATCAGCATCGTGCTTGCGAGCGCGACCGCGGGCATCGCGAACACGATCATGAAGGCCGTGACCAGCATGGCCCAGACGTACAGCGGAACGCGGTTGAGCGTCATGCCCGGCGCGCGCATCTTGAACACCGTGCAGATGATGATCACGGCATCCAGCAGGGCCGACACTTCGGTGAACGTGATCATCTGCGCCCAGAAGTCCGTCCGCTTGCCCGGGCTGTACGCGGGCCCGGACAGGGGCACGTAGCTGAACCAGCCTGCCTCCGGCCCGGTGTTGAAGAAGAAGGCGATCCAGATCATCATCCCGCCGAACAGGAAGATCCAGTACGAGTAGGCGGTCAGGCGCGGGAAGGCGGTGCTGCGCGCGCCGACCATCAGCGGCACCAGGTAGATGGCCACCGCCTGCATCACGGGCACGGCGAACAGGAACATCATGTTGGTGCCGTGCATGGAGAAGACCTGGTTGTAGAGGTCCGGGTCCATGAAAGGCTGTCCGGGGCGGGCCAGCTGCATGCGCATCATGGCCGCGAGGATGCCGCCCAGCACGAAGAACACCATGCAGGTCACCATGAAGCGGCGGGCGATGGCCTTGTGGTTGATGGCGCAGAACCAGCCGAGGAAACCGGGTGGGTCGCTCCAGGTGTCGTCGAGCACGCGCGCGACCAGTTCCCCGCCTTCCAGGCCATCTTTGGTGCGGCCCTTGCTGGGATGCGGCTTCTCGCCGAGGGGGCCTTGCGGCCTGCGGAGTTCCTGGGTCATTTGAGCGTCCCCAGGTAGGCGACCAGCGCGGCGAGGTCCTCGCCGGACATGGCGTTCGCGGGCATGTTCACTCCGGGCTTGTGCTTGTGCGGGTCGGCGATCCAGCTCGCCAGGTTGGCGGGCGTGTTGGGCAACGTGCCGGCGGCCAGGGTGCGGCGGCTGGCGACGTGGGTGAGGTCCGGGGCGGTATGGCCTTGCGCCATGGTGCCTTGCACCGCGTGGCACATGGCGCACTGGATGGACTGGAAGAGCATCTTGCCGCGCTGCGCCGTAACGTCGGTCGGTTCGGGCGCGGCCTTCAGCTGCGCCTGCCGCCACGCTTCGTACTCCTGCGGCGGGTGCGCGTGCACCTCGAAGGCCATGAACGCATGCTGGAAGCCGCAGAACTCGGCGCACTGGCCGCGGTAGATGCCGGGGTGGTCGGCCTGGAAGGCGATCCTCGCGGTGCGGCCGGGGATCAGGTCGCGCTTGCCGGCGAGGCTGGGCACCCACAGGCTGTGGATGACGTCGGCGGCCTTGAGGGTGACCACCACCGGCCTGCCCACCGGAACATGGATTTCATTGGCGGTCGTGAAGGTCTCGGACACGGGGCCGTTGATGTAGCGAACGCCCCACCACCACTGGTAGGCCGTCACTTCGATGTTGATCGCGTCCTTGAGCGACAGCCGCGTGAGCGCCCGGTCCGTGAACACGCTGGCGGCGAGCAGCACCAGCAAGCCCAGGATGGCGAGCACGGTGGCCGTGGTCACGTTGCGGCGCAGCCGCGGTTCGGGACGGTTGATGGTGCTCAGGTCCGGCGGCGCCGGTGCGTCGGCGCGCGGCGCACGCCGTACGGCAAGGACCAGTGCCACCAGCACGGCGGCGAACACCACCGTGCAGATCAACAGGAAGATGCGCCACAGGTCCACGATGTGGGCGGCCTGCGGCCCGAAGGCCTGGAGCGCGTCGTGCACACTGGGGTTCATCGCACCTCCAGCGACTGTTCGGACCTGGAGTCGCCCTTCTGGATGGCCGGTTGCGGCGAGCGGAAGTTCTCCGGCTTGCCGGGGTACAGCGAATCACTGCGCGAGGGCGCCACGTCGGTGCGCAAGCCGCCGCCCATGGAGCGCACATAGGCGACGATCTTCCAGACCTGGTCTTCGGGAACGTGCCCGCCATAGGAGGGCATGCCGTTGGGGCGGCCCTGCATGATGGTGACGAACAGGCTGGCGGGGTCGCTGCCGTAGCGCCATTCGCTGTCGGTGAGCGCCGGGCCGATGTTGCCGCCGCCGTTGGCGTGGCAGCCGCTGCAGTTGTACCAGCGGTAGAGGCGCTTGCCTTCGTTCACCGCGAACGCGTTGTCGTCGTACATGCTGATGTTCTCCGCCGGCGGCTTCACGTAGCCGCCCAGCGCCATGCCGGGCTGGTTCAGGCTCTGGCGCGCGGCGGACTCGTTCGGACCGGTGTTCTGCCGCTCGGCCCGGAAGTGGCGTTCCTCGCGCTCGCAGCCGGACAACAGCGCAAGCAGCAACAAGAGGCAGGCGAGGCGTTTCATGGCGCTTGCTCCCCCACGCGCGGCACGCCGTAGGCATCCAGGATGCGCGCAATGTCCGGCTGCCGCCGCACGATGAAGTCGTCCAGCCGGTCACGCAGCGCCGCGTCGCCGCGGCGCACGCCCATGGCGATGGCGAAACTGAAAGGCTGCTGCCTCAGGCTTGCCGGCGGCGGCACGAAGTGCAATTGCATGGGGCGCGCCGCACGTGCCGCGTAGTAGCCCGCCTGCGGGCCCCACACGAAGGCGGCGTCGAGCTCGCCGCGCGCGAGTGCCGTCACGATGCGCGCCGCCGCGGACTGCTCCCCCGGGATGGGGTAGCCCACCACGTTCTCCACCGCCCCGGCCTGCGCGAGCGCGTGGCCGGGCGGCGTGGTGGCGAGGTCGTCGCCCACCAGCTGCACGCCGACGCGCCACTGGCGCAGCCGCGCGTCGTCGAAGCTCGCAGGTGGCGCACCGCCGCCCGCGGGCTCCACCAGCATGTAGGCGGAGCGGTAATAGGGCCGGGTGTTGAGCGTGCGCTCGAACTCCACCGGCACTCCGACGACGAGGTCGCACAGCCCCGCGCCCATGGTCTTGCGCACGAAGGCGCGGCGGTCCGGCAGCCAGGCGTATTCGAGCGGCACGCCGAAGTCCTGCGCGATGAGTGCGGCGATCCGGTTCTCGAAGCCGCTGCCGTCCGCATGCGAATACGGCAGGTTGTCGGGATCGGCGCAGACCCGCAGCGGCGCCGCTTGCGCCGCTGCTGCGAGCGTGACCAGGCAGAGCAGCGCGGCGGCGAGGCGCTTCACTTGACCGCCCCCTTCAGGCTGAACACATAGAGGTGGCCGCCCTTGCGCGTCACCGCGGGCAGGTCGCGCAGCGCGTTCACGAAGCCGCCCGCGGCGGTGGCATCACGCGCGTCCAGGTTGGCCGAGACGAGGGCGCCCGGCCAGCCGCCGATGCCGGCGAGGATGGCCACGTACTGCTGCCCGTCGGGCGCGCGGAAGGTGATCGGCTGGCCGATGATCCCGGACTCCGTCTTGAACTGCCACAGCAGGTGCCCGTTGCGGGCGTCGACCGCCTTGAAGTACCCGTCCATGGTGCCGTAGAAGGCGACGTCGCCGGCGGTCACGAGCGCACCGCTCCACACCGGGAAGTTCTCCTGGATCTCCCAGGCCTTGCGCTGGTTCACGGGGTCCCAGGCCGTGAAGCGCCCGCGCATGCCCCCCGGGCCTGCGTACATCTTCAGGTCGGCACCCACGTAAGGCGTGCCGGCGATGTAGCTCGCCTCGTAGGTGATCGTGTCCTGGCAGAGGTTCTGGTGCGGGATGTAGAGGAACTTCGTGCGCGGCGACCACGCCGAAGGCTGCCAGTCCTTGGCGCCGGGCGAGGCCGGACAGATGCTGCGCACCGTCTCGCCGCCGCGCGGATCCTTCGCGGGGTTGTAGCGCAGCGCGCCGGTCTGCAGGTCCACCCCGGTCGACGTCGTCGTGTGCACGAAGGGCGTCGCGGACAGCACCTGGCCGGTGCTGCGGTCCATGACGTAGAGATAGCCGTTGCGGTCCGGCCGCAGCAGCACCTTGCGCCGCGCGCCCTGCCAGTCCAGCTCCACCAGCACGTTCTCGTTGACGCCGTCGTAGTCGTGCAAGTCGTGCGGACTGCTCTGGTAGTACCAGATCGCTTCGCCGGTGTCCGGGCGCCGGGCGAACACGCCGGCGCTCCACTTGTTGTCGCCCGGCCGCTGCTCGGGGTTCCACACCCCGGGGTTGCCCGTGCCGTAGTAGAGGAGGTCCAGCTCCGGGTCGTAGCTCACGAAGCCCCACACGGTGCCGCCGCCGAGCTTCCAGCCCTCGCCGGGCCAGGTCTTCACGCCGAGGTCCTTGCCCTGGTCCGACTTGTAGAAGGGCTTGAACTTCGGGCCGATCAGCACGTCCTTGTCGGGACCCGTGCTGTACGCGCGCCATGCGATCGCACCGGTGGCGGCGTCGAGCGCCGTGAGCCAGCCGCGCACGCCGAACTCCCCGCCGCTGTTGCCGACGAGCACCTTGCCCTTCACGACCTGCGGCGCCATGGTCATGCTCTCGCCGTTCTTGATCTCCCCCAGCTTGACGCGCCACAACTCCTTGCCCGTCTTCGCATCGAGCGCGACGGTGTGGTTGTCCAGCGTGTTGAGGAACAGGCGCCCGTCGGCGTAGGCGCCGCCGCGGTTCACCAGGTCGCAGCAGGCCACGCCCTGTGCGCTGGACTGCGGCTTGGGGTCGAACGTCCACTTGAGCGGGAACCCCGGCTTTGCGAGGTCGAAGGCGTAGACGATGTTCGGGAAAGGCGTGACCACGAACATCGTGTTCTCCGCCACGATCGGCGCGGCCTCGTGGCCGCGGTCGTTGCCCGTGGGGAAGTGCAGCGCCAGCTTCAGCTGCGCGGCATTGGCGGTGGTGATCTGCGCGAGGCCGCTGAAGCGGGTGAGGCCGGGGTCCTTGCCGGCAGTGCGCCATTCGCCGTCATCGGCGCTCTGCTGCGCGCCGGCCGCGGCAGCGAACAGGACGGTCGCGATGGACCACAAGGCAAGCCTCAACTTCATCTCCCAAATGAAGCCCCTTGTTCCTGCCGTGCCGTGCACGGACTCCTGTTATTCCGCCGCTTGCGCGACTGTGCTTTTATGCGGCGAAGTTTACACAGGCCGCACCGTTTTGGGGGCCGCTGGCTCCGCTGTGTGCGGAAGCGTACAGAGGCGCGTCGCGCTCAGTCGACGAAGAAGTCGGGCACGAACTGGCGCTGCCCGGGAGTCACGGAATAACGGTCGAGGTCGGTCTGTCCGTGCGCGGCCAGCAGCGTGTCGTCGATGTGGAAGTTGCCGGTGTTGCGCTCGTCGCGCGCGTCCGAAGTGAGGACGATGTACGCGGCATCCGCGAGGATCTCGGGCTTGCGGCAGGCCTTCAGGTCCACGCCCGGGATCATCTGCAGCGCGGCCGTGGCGATCGCCGTGCGCGGCCACAGGCTGTTGACGGCGATGCCGTACTGGCGGAACTCCCCGGCATGGCCGAGCGTGCACATGCTCATGCCGTACTTGGCCATCGTGTAGGCGGTGTGCGGCGCGAACCAGTGCGTCTTCATGGACAGCGGCGGCGACATGTTGAGCACGTGTGCATTGCGCCCGGCCGCGGCCGATTTCCTGAGCTCGGGCAGGCAGGCCTGCGTGCACAGGTAGGTGCCGCGCGCGTTGATCCCGTTCATGAGGTCGTAGCGCTTCATCGGCGTGTGCTCGGTGTCCGTCAGGCTGATCGCGCTGGCGTTGTTCACCAGGATGTCGATGCCGCCGAACGTAACCACGGCCTGGGTCACCGCGGCGAGCACGGCGTTCTCGTCGCGGATGTCCACCTGCATGGGGAGCGCCTGCCCGCCGGCCGCCCGGATTTCCTCGGCGGCGCTGTAGATGGTGCCGGGCAGCCTGGGATCGGGCTCGGCCGTCTTCGCAACGACCACGATGTTCGCGCCGTCCGCCGCCGCGCGCTTGGCGATCGCCAGCCCGATGCCGCGCGATGCGCCGGTGATGAAGAGGGTCTTGCCCTGGAGATGTGCCATGGGGTCAGGCCCGGAATGAGTTGCTTGCGCTCATACCTTGCTGAAATCCGGCTTGCGCTTTTCCATGAAAGCCGTGAACGCCTCGCGCGCGGCGGGCTCGCGCAGCATGCGGCCGAAGCTCTCGCCTTCGTCCAGCATCTGCTGCAGCACCGCTTGCTGCTGTCCCTTCTTCATGAGGCGCTTGGTCTCCACCAGCGAAGACAGCGGCTTGCCGGCGAGCTTGCGTGCCTGCGCGCTCGCATAGCCGTTGGCTTCCGTCGGCGGCACGATGCGGTTGACCAGTCCCACCTCCAGCGCCGCTTCGGCGAAGAAGGGCTCGCCCAGCATCAGCGCCTCCGCCGCGCGGTGGTAGCCGAGCATCTGCGGCACCAGCAGGCTGGACGCGGCTTCCGGACACAGGCCCAGGTTCACGAACGGCATGGAGAAGGCGGCGTTGTCGCCCGCGTAGACCAGGTCGCAGTGGAACAGCATCGTGGTCCCGACGCCGACCGCGGGACCGCACACCGCGGCCAGCAGCGGCTTGGGGAAGGTGGCGATGCCGCGCAGGAAGCGGAACACCGGCGAGTCCGGGCCCGCCGGCGGCTTGTCCAGGAAGTCGTTGATGTCGTTGCCGGCGCTGAACACCGTCTCGTGGCCTTGCAGCAGCAGCACGCGCACCGACGCGTCGTCCTGTGCGCGCGCGAGCCCGTCGGCCAGTGCGGCGTACATCTCCGAGGTGATGGAGTTCTTGCGCCCCAGCCGGTTGAGGGTGAGGGTCATCACGCCGTTCTCGGCGTGGACGAGGATGTCCTGGCTCATTGTTGAAGGCTCTCCTTGACGAAATCGAGTCGGTCCTGGCCCCAGAACATCTCCTGGCCGACGAAGAAGGTGGGCGCGCCGAAGACGCCACGCTGCACGGCTTCCTGCGTGGCCGCCTTGAGGTCGTCCTTGACGGCGGGGTCGGACGCGAGCGCCAGCAGTTTCTCGGGATCGAAGCCGGCGCCCTGCAGCACGCCGGAGACGGTGGCCGGATCGTTCATGTTCTTGCCCTCCACCCAGATCGCCCGGTAGACGGCGTCGACGAACGGGACCATGCGTTGCGGCTCGCGCAGCTGCAGGCCCAATGCCATGCGCATCAGCGTCAGGGTGTTGAGCGGGAAGTGCGGGTTGTGCGCGAAGGGCACGCCGTAGCGGCGGGCGAAACGCTGCAGGTCGTCGACCATGTACTGGCCCTTGGCCGGCACCTCCATGGGCGAGCGGTTGCCGGTCGCCTGGAACACCCCGCCGAGGAGGAAGGGCCGGTATTCGATTTCGGTGCCCGTTGCGCGGGCGATCTGCGGCACCTGCGTCCACGCGAGGTAGGCGGCGGGGCTGCCGACGTCGAAATAGAACTCGAGGGCGTGCTTCATCAGAATTTCTCCATCCAGGGTCGCAGGTCGAGCTCGTGGGTCCAGGCATCGCGCGGCTGCCGGTGCAGCAGCCAGTAGTTCTCGGCGATGTGGTCCGGGTTCAGGATGCCTTCGCGGTCCTTGAGCGCGTAGCGCTCGGGGAAGTTCTCGCGGATGAATTCGGTGTCGATGGCGCCGTCGATCACGACGTGGGCGACGTGGATGCCGCGCGGCCCGAGCTCGCGCGCCATGCTTTGCGCCAGCGCCCGCAGCGCCGCCTTGGCGCCCGCGAAGGCGGCAAAGTTGGCGGAGCCGCGCAGGGCCGCCGTCGCGCCGGTGAACAGGATGGTGCCCTTGCCGCGCGGCACCATGCAGCGCGCTGCCTTGCGGCCGGTGAGGAAGCCGGCGAAGCAGGCCATCTCCCAGACCTTGAAGTACTTGCGCGCGGTTTCCTCCAGGATGCTGCTCGGGACGTTGGCGCCTATGTTGAAGACGAACACCTCCACCGGCCCCAGGCGGTCCTCGATGTCGTCGAAGAGGGCGTCGACCTCCTCCTCCTTGCGGGCGTCGGAGGCGAAGCCGTGCGCCTCGCCGCCGGCGGCGCGGATCTCGTCGACGAGCGGCTGGAGCTTGTCGAGGTTGCGCCGCGTCAGGCAGACGGTGTAGCCGCCCTGGGCGAAGCGCCTGGCGATGGCGCCGCCGGTGGCGTCGCCGGCGCCGACCACGACCGCGACCGGGCGCGCGTCCTGTGCAACAGCCATGCGATCACTCCTTGTAGTACATCACCTGGTGGGTGGTGGCCAGCAGGGCGCCGCTCTCGCTCCACAGCTGGCCGGTGTGGTCGAAGTATCCGCCTCCGAAGCCTTGTCCGCGCGCCTGCGCCAGGACGAAAGTGCCGGCGCCGGACGCCGATGCGTCGTCGTCCAGCGCACCCAGCTCGGCCGCGGAAGCGTGGAAGTAGACCGTCATCGAGACGGTGCCCAGGGGCGTCTGGCGCGCGCGGCGCAGCCAGATGCGGGGGAAGAACACGTCGCACAAGGCGGTCAGCGACGCGAAGTCCAGCGGACGCGGCGGATCGTCGCGCACCCACAGGCGGCTGAGGCTTTCCTGGGCGCCGCCGCCGTCCCAGTCGTGCGGGATCATGCCCAGCAGGAAGCGCATGTCGTAGCGTTCCAGCCAGGCCACGCCGCGCCGCGTCGTGCGGCGTGTCTCCAGCGGCGGCGGGGCCTCTGGCTGGTGCGCCTCGTGGCCGCTCCAGGTGGGTCGGCGCACGGCGGTGAGCGCGGTGGCGGTCGCCACGACCTCGCCGCCTTGCACCATCTCCACGACCCAGTGCTGGGTGGAGCGGTTGGTGCGCGCGGCACGCGGGCGCAGGATGAATTCGCCCTCCGCGACGGCCGCCGCGAAGTTCACGGTGAAAGCGACCGGATCGCCCAGCCGCTGCGGGTGCTGCAGCACCGCGTTGAGGCATTGCGCCGCGGTGATGCCTCCGTACGGGCCGATGAAGTTGGCGTAGGCCGCGCTGGTGCGGCCGGTGAAGCCGCCGTCCTCGCGGGCTTGCAGCGCGACCGCGGCGTCGAAAGGATGCGGGGTCATGCGTCAGCCCGGCGCCTCAGGACTAGACCCGCTCGAAGATGCCCGCGGCGCCCTGCCCCATCCCCACGCACATCGTCACCATGCCGTACTTCAGGTTCTTGCGGCGCAGCGCGTGCACCACCGTGGCGGAGCGGATCGCGCCGGTGGCGCCCAGCGGGTGGCCCAGCGCGATCGCGCCGCCCATGGGATTGACCTTGCCCGCATCCAGGCCGAGCGTGTTGATCACGGCCAGCGACTGCGCGGCGAAGGCTTCGTTCAGCTCGATCCAGTCGATCGCCTCCTGCTTGAGGCCGGCGGCTTTCAGCGCGGCCGGGATCGCCTCGATCGGGCCGATGCCCATGATGTGCGGCGGCACGCCGCGGCTGGCGTAGCTGACGAAGCGCGCGAGCGGCTGCAGGCCGAAGCGCTTGACCGCCGCTTCGCTGGCGAGGATCAGCGCGCCGGCGCCGTCCGAGGTCTGCGAACTGTTGCCCGCCGTCACGCTGCCGCGCGCGGCGAACACCGGCTTGAGCTTGCCCAGGGTGTCCACGGTGGTGTCGGGCCGCGCACCTTCATCGAGGTTCACCTTGCGCGTGGCGATGGACACCTCGGCGGATTCCAGGTCCACGGTGCGGTCGGCGACCTCGACCTCCGTCATCTCGGCGGCGAACTCGCCCGCCTTCATCGCGGCGATGGCCTTCATGTGCGAGCGGTAGGCGAATTCGTCCTGCGCGTCGCGGCCCACCTTCCACTGCCTGGCCACCTTCTCGGCGGTGAGGCCCATCCCGTAGGCGATGCCGTAGCTCTCGATGTCGTCCGGGTTGGAGAAGATGGTGGGCGACAGCGACGGCGTGTTGCCCATCATGGGCACCATGCTCATGCTCTCGGTGCCCGCGGCGATCATCACGTCGGCTTCCCCGACGCGGATGCGGTCCGCGGCCATCTGCACCGCCGCCAGTCCCGAGGCGCAGAAGCGGTTGACGGTGATGCCGCCCACGCTCTTGGGCAGGCCGGCGAGCACGGCGCCGATGCGCGCGACGTTGAGGCCCTGCGGCCCTTCCGGGATCGCGCAGCCGCAGACGATGTCTTCGATCGCCGCGGGGTCGAGGCTGGGGACCTGCGCCAGCGCGGAGCGCAGCACGGTCGCCAGGAGGTCATCCGGCCGCACATTGCGGAAGAACCCCCGGTGCGAGCGCCCGATGGGCGTGCGGGTGGCGGCGACGATGTAGGCGTCCTGGAGTTGTTTGGTCATGTCGGTCGTCCTCTGTCTCATTCTTGCTCCCTCCCCCTCTGGGGGAGGGTTGGGGTGGGGGCAGCGCCCGCCAGCACCTTGATCTGTTCCTGGATCGCGGTACACACGCCGTCCAGATTGGTCAACGGAGCGTTGCTTGGAAATCTGAGCACCGCGAACCCGTGTTCGCGGAAGTAGCGGTCGCGGCGCTCGTCATACGCCGCATTGCCGGCATGCTGCGATCCATCGAGCTCGACCACCAGCTTCGGGTTCAGGCACGCGAAGTCAGCGATGTAGTTGCCGAAGGGATGCTGCCGGCGAAACCGCACACCGAGCCGCTCTCCGCGCAAGCCGGTCCAGAGCTTGCGCTCCGAATCCGTCATGCCGCTGCGCAGTACGCGCGCATTGCGCTGTGCGGTGGGAGTGGATTGGTTTTGCATGTGCGCCGTGCGTGCCCCCTCCCCTGCCCTCCCCCAGAGGGGGACGGAGAGGGAGGCAGGTTCAGTTCCGTACCGGCTTCCCCGTGCTCAGCATCCCCAGGATCCGCTCCTGCGTCTTCGGGTGCTGGATCAACGCGCAGAAGGCCTGGCGCTCCAGGGTCATCAGGTACTCCTCGCTCACGAGCGTGTTCGCGTCCACGTCCCCGCCGGTCACCACGTTGGCGATCAGGGTGGCGATGTGGAAGTCGTGCTGGCTCGCGAAACCGCCGTCGCGCAGGTTGACCAGCTGGCCCATGATCGTCGCCTTTGCGCTGCGGCCCGCCACCGGGAACAGCCGCTTGTGCGGCGCGCGGTACCCGGCGTCGTACAGCGACCTGGCCTGCTGCAGCGCGACGTACAGGAGTTCGTCCTTGTTCGGGACGATCACGTCGCTGTCCAGGACGTAACCCAGCTTGCGCGACTCGATCGCGCTCGTGCCCACCTTGGCCATCGCCGCGGCGGTGAAGCCTTCGGTCAGGAATTTCAGCAGGTCCTTGTCGGTGCTCGTTGCGGCGTTCTCCGCCGCGCGGCGTGCGATGTAGGTCAGCCCGCCCGCACCGGGCACGAGGCCGACGCCGACCTCCACCAGTCCGACGTAGCTCTCCATGTGCAGCACGCGCTTGGCAGAGTACAGCCCCAGCTCGCAGCCACCGCCCAGGGCCAGCCCGCGGATCGCCGACACCACCGGCACGCTGGCATAGCGCAGGCGCAGCATCGTCTGCTGCATGAACCCCTCCGCGTCCTCGATCGCCGCCACACCCACCGCGATGAACGCGGGCAGCGTCGACTCCAGGTCGGCGCCGGCGCTGAAAGGCTCGTCGCCCGACCAGACCACCAGCCCCTGGTAGTCCTTCTCGGCCAGTTCGATCGCCTGCTGCAGACCCTCGCACACTTCCGGGCTGATGGTGTGCATCTTGGTCTTGAGACTGGCGATCAGCACCTCGTGGTCCAGCGTCCACAGGCGCAGGTTCTTGTCCTCGTGCAGCGTCGTGCCCGCCGTCTCGAAGCGCGGACCCGCTTCGCCGCGCAGGAGCTCGGGGAACAGTTGGCGCTGGTACACCGGCAGCACGCGCCGCGGCTGGAACTTGCCCGTCGTCGGGTTGAACGAGCCCTGCTCCGTGTGCACGCCACCCGCTTCAGCCACTGGACCTTCGAACACCCACTTCGGCAGCGGCGCCTTCGAGAGCGCCTTGCCGGCGTCGATGTCTTCCTGGATCCACCTGGCCACCTGCAGCCAGCCCGCTTCCTGCCACAGCTCGAAAGGGCCCTGCTTCATGCCGAAGCCCCAACGCATCGCCTGGTCCACGTCACGCGCCGTCTCGGCGATGCTGGCCAGGTGCACGGCCGCGTAATGGAAGCTGTTTCGCAGAATGGACCAGAGGAACTGGCCCTGCGCGCCGGTCGCATTGCGCAGCAGCTTCAGGCGCTCGCCGGCCGGCTTCTTCAGCATGCGGCCGTAGACCTCGTCGGCCTTCTGGCCGCCGGGCACGTACTCGCCCGACTTCAGGTCGAAGCGCAGGATGTCGCGGCCCACCTTCTTGTAGAAGCCGGCCTTGGTCTTCTGGCCCAGGTTGCCCAGTTCCAGCAGCTTCCTGAGCACCTCGGGCGTCCCGAAGCTGCCGTAGAAGGGGTCGGTGTCGGCCGAGAGCGTGTCCTGCAGCGTCTTGATGACGTGCGCCATGGTGTCCAGGCCCACGACGTCGGCGGTGCGGAAGGTGCCGCTGGAGGCACGCCCCAGCTTCTTGCCCGTGAGGTCGTCCACCACGTCGAAGCCCAGGCCGAACTTCTCCACTTCGCGCATGGTGCCCAGCATGCCGGCGATGCCCACGCGGTTGGCGATGAAGTTGGGCGTGTCCTTGGCCCGCACCACACCCTTGCCGAGGCCCGAGGTCACGAAGGTCTCGAGCTGGTCCAGGACCTCCGGCTTCGTCGTCGGCGTGGCGATCAACTCCACCAGGTACATGTAGCGCGGCGGATTGAAGAAGTGGATGCCGCAAAAACGCGGCTTGATCTTCTCCGGCAGCGCCTCCGACAGCTTCGTGATCGACAGCCCCGAGGTGTTGGAGGCGACGATCGCGTGCGCCGCCAGGTGCGGCGCGATCTTCCTGTACAGGTCCAGCTTCCAGTCCATGCGCTCGGCGATCGCCTCGATCACCAGGTCGCATTCGCCCAGCAGCGAGAGATGCTCCTCGTAGTTCGCCTGCTGGATCAGCGCGGCGTCCTCGGGCACGCCCAGCGGCGAGGGCTTGAGCTTCTTCAGGCCTTCGATGGCCTTGCCGACGATGCCGTTCTTCGGGCCTTCCTTGGCCGGCAGGTCGAACAGCACCACCGGCACCTTCACGTTCACGAGATGGGCGGCGATCTGGGCACCCATCACGCCGGCGCCGAGCACGGCCACCTTCTTCACCAGGAAGCGGCTGGCGCCCGAGGGCACGGCGGCGGCCTGCACCGCGGCCTGTTCGTCTTGGTCTTTGTACATGGTGATTGCGTTTTCCTTACTGCACCCGCACCCAGGTCTGCGTGCGGTAGAAGGGACCCAGGTAGCCGCGCACCTGCAGCTTCTGCCCGCCTTCGACCGGCGCGAGCCGCAGCGTGTATTCCTTGCCGTTCTCCGGGTCGAGGATCTTGCCCTGCTCCCACACGTCCTGGCCCTCGGCCTTCTTCGCGCCGCGGATGATCTCCAGGCCCGCGATGGGCTTGCCCCTGCGCTCGTCCTTGCACTCCTCGCAGACGGCGTCGGGCTTGCTGTCCTTCTTGAGCGACTTCTCGATGCGGCCCGTGAGCACGCCGGCGCTCTCGACGATGCGGATCTCCGCCTTCGCCTCGCCCGTCTTGTCGTCGACGTTGCGCCACAGACCCACGGGGGTCGATTGCGCGAAGGCGGACCCCGATGCCGCGAAAAGGCAAAGGATCCATCCCAGTGCCGCCGCGGAACCGGCTTTGCCGGGCCGCTGGGGGCGCCCCCTTGAGGGGGAGGCGCCGAAGGCGCTTCGGGGGTGGGTCATGACGCCAGCGCCGCGTCCGTATCCAGCAGGTTCGCCACGCCCGCACGGGCGGTGCGCATCAGCGTCGCCGTCTCGGGGAACAGCCGCGCGAAGTAGAAGCGCGCCGTCTGCAGCTTGGCCTGGTAGAAGGGATCCGTGTTGCCCGCTTCGATCTGCCGGAGCGCCACCTGCGCCATGCGGGCAAACAGGTAGCCGAACACCAGGTGCCCCAGCACGCGCAGATAGTCCACCGCGGCGGCGCCCACTTCGTCCGGGTTCTGGAAGCCCTTGAAGCCCAGCTCGGTGGTGAACTTGGTCATCTGGTCGCCGAGGTAGGCGATCGGGTTGATGAACTCCGCCATCTTCTCGTTGACGCCTTCTTCCTCCACCAGCTGCGCCACCAGCTTGCCGAACTTCTTCAGCGTCGCGCCGTTGTTGCCCAGCACCTTGCGCCCCAGCAGGTCCAGCGACTGCACGGTGTTCGTGCCTTCGTAGATCATGTTGATGCGGTTGTCGCGCACGAACTGCTCCATGCCCCACTCGGCGATGTAGCCGTGGCCGCCGAAGACCTGCATGCAGGCATTGGTGGCGACGTGGCCGTTGTCCGTGAGGAAGGCCTTGACGATGGGGGTGAGCAGCGCGACCAGTTCGCCGCTGTCCTTGCGCACCTTCTCGTCGGGGTGGTACAGCTCCTTGTCGATCAGCAGGGTGCAGAACACCGCGAGGGCGCGTCCCCCTTCGGCATAGGCCTTGGCCGTCAGCAGCATCTTGCGCACGTCGGGGTGCACGATGATCGGGTCGGCCGGCTTGTCCTTGGCCTTCACGCCGGACAGCGAGCGCATCTGCAGGCGGTCCTTCGCGTAGGCCAGCGCGTTCTGGTAAGCGACTTCGGTCAGGCCCAGCGACTGGTTGCCCACGCCCAGGCGGGCGGCGTTCATCATCACGAACATCGCCGGCAGGCCCTTGTTCGGCTCGCCCACCAGCGTGCCCACGGCGCCATCGAGCACCAGCTGCGCGGTGGCGTTGCCGTGGATGCCCATCTTGTGCTCCAGGCCGCCGCAGTGGATGCCGTTGCGCTGGCCCAGCGAGCCGTCCGCGTTCACGTGGTACTTGGGAACGAGAAACAGCGAGATGCCCTTGCTGCCCTGCGGCGCGTCCGGCAGGCGGGCCAGCACCAGGTGGATGATGTTCTGCGCCATGTCGTGCTCGCCGGCGGAGATGAAGATCTTGTTGCCGGTGATCCGGTACGTTCCGTCGGCCTGCGGTTCGGCCTTGGTGCGCAGCAGGCCCAGGTCGGTGCCGCAGTGCGGCTCGGTCAGGCACATGGTGCCGGTCCACTCGCCGGAGACCAGCTTGGGCAGGAAGGTCTTCTTCTGCGCCTCGGTGCCGTGCGCGTGCAGCGCTTCATAGGCGCCGTGCGACAGGCCGGGATACATCGTCCAGGCCTGGTTGGCGCTGTTCAGCATCTCGTAGAGGCACTGGTTCAGCACGAAGGGCAGGCCCTGGCCGCCGTAGTCGGGGTCGCAGGACAAGGCCGGCCAGCCGCCTTCGACGTACTTCGCGTACGCATCCTTGAAGCCGTCCGGCGTCTTGACCTCGTGCGTGGCCTGATCGAGCTTGCAGCCCTGCTCGTCGCCGATGCGATTGAGCGGAAAGGTCACTTCGGCGGCGAACTTGCCACCTTCCTCCAGCACGGCGTTCATCGTCTCTGCATCGATGTCCGCGTGCTTCGGGATGGCCTTGAGCTCCTCGACGGCGTTGAACAGCTCGTGGATCACGAACTGCATGTCGCGCAGGGGCGGGTTGTAGACGGGCATGGGTTTACTCCTTGGTGCTCTTGGCCGCGCGGGCGCTCTTGGTCGGTCGGGGGGACACGGCAGCGCCGTAACGCTGCAGGATGTGCTCGAAGCCCGCGTTGGCGCGGGCGATGGAACCGGGGTTCTTGAGGAAGCGGGCCTCGTAGTGCAGCGCCAGGATGAGGCCGTGGATCTCGAACAGCATCTGCTCCTCGTCGGTGGATGCGTCCAGGTGGCCTTCCTCCTTGCCCATGGCGATGGCGCGCTTCATGGCTTCGTGCCAGGTCTGCACGGACCAGGCCAGGGCGTCGCGCACGGGGCCGGGACGGTCGTCGAACTCCACCGCCCCGCTGATATAGATGCAGCCCGAGTCGATCTCCACCGAGGTCAGCTTCATCCAGTTGGCGAACATGGCGCGCAGGCGCGGCAGGCCGCGCGGCTCGCTCAGCGAGGGGTAGAACACCTGCTGCTCGAAGCGCTGGTGGTACTCGCGCACCACCGAGATCTGCAGCTCCTCGCGCGAGCCGAAGTGGGCGAAGACGCCCGACTTGCTCATGGCCGTCACTTCCGCGAGCGCGCCGATGGACAGGCCTTCCAGCCCGATCTGGGTGGCCAGCCCGAGGGCGGCGTCCACGATGGCGGCCTTGGTCTGCTGGCCTTTGTGCAAGGCCTTGCGCTCCCGCGCGCGGGCGGACTTGACGGGCAGGTCGGTGACGGACATTCCTGGAGATAAAAAAAGAACGACCGTGCTATTCTGCAGGAAAAACCGGCAAAGGGTATGGCCCGCGCCGGCCGCCTGCCAAAAAAAACCGGAAAGCGCCTGGCGGTTCCGGCCGCGCGATCAGTCGACGGACTGACCCAGCCAGCGCGCCAGGCACCAGCCGATGCCCGCACCGATGGCTTGCGCAGCCACGAAGGCCGCCAGGCTCGCCGGTGCGATGCCGGCGAAGGTGTCGCTGAACGTCCGGCCGAAGGCGGCGGCCGGATTGGCGAAGGAGGTCGAGGAAGTGAACCAGTACGCCGCGCCGATGTAGGCGGCGACCAGCGCGGGCGCCCGGCCCGGCCCGGCCGATGACCAGCACGAGACCGGCGGTCGCGACCACTTCGGCCAGCCACTGCCCGAAGCCGCCGCGGGCCTTCGCCGCCCATTGCAGCACGGGCAGGTCGAACATGGCGTTGGCCAGCATCGCGCCTGCCGCCGCGCCGGCCAGTTGCACGAGCACATAAAGGCCGCGCGCCAGGGCGCCCAGCCCGGCCTGCCTGCCGAACGCCAGCGTGACCAGCGGGTTGAAGTGGGCGCCGCTGACGGGGCCCAGCACCTCGATGAGGACGAACAGGGCGAAGACCGTGGCGAGCGTGTTCGCCAGCAGCGCCACGGCGGCGTTCCCGGCGGCCAGCCTCTCGCCCATGATGCCGGAGCCGATCACCGCCGTGAGCAGCAGGAGGGTCCCGAGGAATTCCGCCAACAGCCGGCGCGGCAATGCTCCCGGCACTTGCCGTGTCAGCAGTGCGCGGCCAGCGCCCGCACCGTCTCGTGGTTGTCCATCCGCCCAGAATACTTGAATTGGCGGGCCGCCCCGGCGGCGTCAGGGCACGCGCGAGGCGGCCAGCCGCTGGTGGATCATGGCCACCGCCGCGGCCCCTTCGCCGATCGCGCCGCCCACGCGCTTGACCGAGCCGCTGCGCACGTCGCCGACGGCGAAGACGCCGGGCACGCTCGCCTCCAGCGCGGCGCGTGGCTCGCCCGGCGGGGCGACCGCGTCACCGGTGCGCACGAAACCCTGCGCGTCCAGCGCCACGCCGCAAGCGCGCAGCCAGTCGCTGTCAGGCTCGGCGCCGAGGAAGAGGAACAGGTTGCGCACCGGCGCCTGCTGCTCGCCTTCGATGCGGTGCCGCCAGCGCACGGCGGTCAGGCCTTCCACCGGGTCGCCCTGCAGTTCACACACTTCGGTGTGCGGCCGCAAGACGATGTTGGGGATGGCAGCGATGCGGTCGATCAGGTACCGCGACATGCTGGCGGCCAGGCCCGGGCCGCGCACCAGCATGTGCACCCGCGCCGCGTGCCCGGCCAGGAAGACGGCGGCCTGCCCGGCGGAGTTGCCGCCGCCCACCAGCGCCACTTCGGAGCCGCTGCACATCTGCGCCTCCAGCGCGGAGGCCCAGTACCAGATGCCGCGCCCTTCGAACTCCCCCACGCGCGGCACGTCGGGGCGACGGTAACGCGCACCGCTGGCCGCCACCACGGCGCGGCCGCGCAGGCGGCGGCCGTCCGCCAGCAGCAAGCCGAGTTCGCCGCGGCTCGCCTGCGCGCTGCAATCGAGCGAAGCGACCTCGGCCGGGATCAGGAATTGCGCGCCGAACTTCTGCGCCTGCACGAAAGCGCGGCCGGCCAGGGCCTGGCCCGAGATGCCGGTGGGAAACCCGAGGTAGTTCTCGATGCGCGCGCTGGCGCCGGCCTGGCCGCCGAAGGCCCGCCGGTCCAGCACCATCACCCGCAGACCTTCCGACGCTGCATACACAGCGGTCGCGAGCCCCGCCGGCCCGGCGCCCACGACCAACACGTCGAACAGTTCCTCGTGCGCCGCGCTGTCCACCATGCCGATGCAACGCGCCAGTTCGGTCTCGCTCGGATTGCGCAGCACGGTGCCGTCAGCGCACACCGCGAGCACGTCGTCGGGCGCGGCGCCGTACTGCTGGTGCAGCGCCATCGCCTCGCGCTCCCGGGTGGTGTCCAGCACATGGTTGGGGAAGCCGTTGCGGTCCAGGAAGCTTTCCAGCCGCAGCACACCGGCCGCACGCGGATTGCCCACCAGCACGACCCCGGTGGCGCCTTGCTGCAGCAGCGCGACGCGCCGCAGGATCAGCGCACGCACGATGCGCTCGCCGAGGTCGGCCTCGGCCACCAGCAGCGCGCGCAGCTGGTCAGGCGGCAGCAGCAGCGCCTCGACGTCCTCTTCGGCGATGCCGTCGACCAGTGCCGGTCCGCCCGACAGCTGGCCCACTTCGCCGGTGAACTGTCCCGCCGCGTGGCGGGCAACCTGCGCGTGGGCACCCAGGCCGTCGCGCGGCACGGCCAGCACCGCGCCCTTGCGCACCAGGAACATGCCGGGACTCGGCTCGCCGGCGACGTAGAGCCGCTCGCCCTTGCGGAAACCCACCGGCTGCCCGAAGCGCTCGATGCGGGCCATCTCGGCGGCCGTGAGGACGGGAAAGGCCTGCTGCTGCCGGCCAGGACCTATGCCGGAAAACATCGGGGAGGCGTCGCGGGCTTCGGTCATGCGGACTTCCGGGGGAAGGCCGCAGCATCGCACCGGCCGCGCCGCGCCGCAATGGCGCGGCGGCCGCTCAGCCGCGTGCCGTCCGGCTCAGGGCGAAGCCTTGTACGCCACGACCATCTGCCGCTGCTCGCCCAGCCCTTCGATGCCGAGCGTCATCACGTCGCCCTTCTTCAGGAACTTCGGCGGCTTCATGCCGAGACCCACGCCGGGCGGCGTGCCGGTGGTGATCACGTCGCCGGGCTCCAGGGTCATGAAGTGGCTGCAGTAGCTGACGATCTTCGCGACGTTGAAGATCATTGTCTTGGTGTTGCCGGTCTGCATGCGCTGGCCGTTCACGTCCAGCCACATGCCCAGGCGCTGCACGTTGATGATCTCGTCGGCCGTCACCAGCCAGGGGCCGATGGGGCCGAAGGTGTCGCAGCCCTTGCCCTTGTCCCACTGCGAGCCGCGCTCCAGCTGGTACTCGCGCTCGCTCACGTCGTTGACGACCGTGTAGCCGGCCACGTACGACAGCGCCTTGCTGGACGGCACGTAGCGCGCGCGGGTGCCGATCACCACGCCCAGTTCCACCTCCCAGTCGGTCTTGACCGAGCCGCGCGGCAGCATCACCGGGTCGTTGGCGCCCTGGATGCAGCTGGTGGCCTTCATGAACACGATGGGCTCGGCCGGGATCGGCATGTTGGACTCGGCGGCGTGGTCCGAATAGTTCAGGCCGATCGCCACGAACTTGGGCACGTGCGCCACCGGGCAGGCGAAGCGCGGATTGCCGCGCACGAGCGGCAGCTTGGCGGGATTGGCCTTGCGAAGGCGGGCCAGGCCCACCTGCCCGAGCTGTTCCGGGCCGATGTCGGGGACCACGCTGCTCAGGTCGCGCAGCTTGCCCTCGGCATCGATCAGGCCCGGCTTCTCGCGGCCGGGGTTGCCATAGCGAACCAGTTTCATTGTTCTTCCTTTTCAGTTATTGAAGGGATTGCTCCAGTGCCGCCGCGGAACCGGCTTTGCCGGGCCGCTGAGGGCGCCCCCTTGAGGGGGAGGCGCCGCAGGCGCTTCGGGGGTGGGTCAATACGTCGCCCGGCCGCCGGAAAGGTCGAACACCGCGCCGGTGGAGAAAGAGCACTCCTCGGTGCACAGCCAGGCCACCATCGCCGCGATCTCTTCCGGCGTGCCGAAGCGGCCCATGGGGATCTTCGCCAGCATGAAGGCGATGTGCTCCTCGCTCATCTGGTCGAAGATCGCGGTCTTCACGGCCGCGGGCGTCACGCAGTTCACGCGCACGCCGCCGTCGGCAAGTTCCTTGCCGAGCGACTTGGTCAGCGCGATCACGGCCGCCTTGCTGGCGCTGTAGGCGCTGGCGTTCGGGTTGCCGTCCTTGCCGGCGACGGAGGCGATGTTGACGATGCGTCCGTAGTTCGCCTCGCGCATGACGGGCACCACCTCGCGGCAACACAGGAACACGCCGGTGAGGTTCACGTCGATCACGTGCCGCCAGGAGCCCGCCGGGTATTCCCACAACTTCGTGTTCGGACCGGTGATGCCGGCGCTGTTGACCAGCGCGTCGATGCGCTGGCTGCGGCGCACGGTGGACTGCAGCGCCTCGCGCACCGAGGTCTCGTCGGCGACGTCGACCTGCACGAAGCTGGCGCCCGCGCCGATCTTTTCGGCCGCCTGCCGCCCTGCCGCCAGGTCTCGGTCCCACAGGGCCACCGTGCCGCCCGAGGCCACCAGGCGCTGCGCGATGGCGAGTCCCAGGCCCGCGGCACCACCGGTCACGACCGCGTGCCGGCCTTCGAAGTCGAGCTGGTTCATATGGTGATTCCCCCGTCCACCGCATAGGCCTGGCCGGTGACGAACACGGACTCGTCGCTGGCGAGATAGAGCACGAGCGGCGCGATCTCCTCCGCCGTCGCGAGCCGGCCCATGGGCTGGCGCGCGATGAAAGCCTGGCGCGCCGCGACCGGATCGTCGTTGGCGTTGATGCGGTCCTGCAGCGAGGGGGTGTCCACCGTGCCGGGGCAGATCGCATTGCAGCGGATGCCGTTGGCCACGTAGTCCGCCGCCACGCTCTTGGTCAGGCCGATGACGGCCGCCTTGGTCGTGCCGTAGATGAAGCGGTTGGGCAGGCCCTTGATGCTGCTGCACACGCTGGCCATGTTGATGATGCTGCCGGCGCCCTGCCCGCCCTTGTTCTGCAGCATGCGCGGCAGCGCGGCCTGGATGGCCCAGAACTGCGCGCGCACGTTCAGGTTCAGCGCGAAGTTCCATTCCTCGTCGGAGGCCTGCAGCACCGTGCCGCTGTGCACGAAGCCCGCGCAGTTGAACAGGACGTCGATGGCGGGCATGGAGCCGATGACGCGGCCGATCGCGTCCTTGTCCAGCACGTCGAGCTGGACGCAGCGCACGCCGGCCACGCCCTCGTAGCTGGCCAGCAGGCGCGGGTTGACGTCAGTGGCCCACACCTGCGCGCCTTGCGCCGCCAGCGCCAGCGCGCTCGCGCGGCCGATGCCCTGTCCGGCCGCGGTGACGAGCGCGGTCTTGCCTTGCAGTCGCATGTGCTTTCTCCTCGCGGCGCGGGTTTTGCCGGATGCGCCGGGTCCCGGGTGGCGCCGATATTAATTGGCCTGACCACTTGGCCAGTCAGCAGCAACCCTAATCATCCTCCATGCCCTTGCAGACCGTCGAGAGCAGCCGCCTGTACCGCCAGATCGCCGAGCAGTTGCGCGGGCTCATCGCGGGCGGCGAGTTCGGCGCGGGCACGCGCCTGCCGGCCGAGCGCGATCTCGCCCGGCAGCTCGGCGTCAGCCGCCCTTCGGTGCGCGAGGCCATCATCGCGCTCGAGGTCGAAGGCTGGGTCGAGGTGCGCACCGGTTCCGGCATCTACGTGCAGGAGGCGCGCCGCCGCGTCGGGACCATCGCCACCCGGCCGGCCGGTGCGCCAGGGGCGGACTGGGGCCCGTTGCAGGTGATGCAGGCGCGCGAGCTGGTGGAAGCCGAGGTAGCGGCGCTCGCCGCGCGCAACGGCCGCAAGGCGCACATCGCGGCCATGGCGGCCGCGCTGCAACGGATGGGCGAGGACATTGCCGCCAACGTCGAGCCGCGCGAGGGCGACGAGGCCTTCCACGACGCCGTCGCCCAGGCCTGCGGCAACGAGGTGCTGGGGGACACGGTGCGCAGCTACTGGAGCGCGCGCCACGGGCCGCTGTTCGAGCGGCTCGGGGACTATTTCGACACGCCTGCGTCCTGGCACGCGGCCATGGGCGAGCACGGCGCGGTGCTGGCCGCGATCCGCGGGCGCGACGCCGAGGGCGCGCGCGAAGCCATGCGGCAACACCTGAAGAGAGCAACGGCCCGCTACAGCGCGAGCTGGAAACGCGCGAACAGCCAGTGAGCATCCTGTAGGCTGGCGGTGCGCGCAGCAAATCCCAGAGAAGCGAACCATGACCCCCTTCATCCGCCTCCACCCCAACGACGACGTCCTCATCGCCCGCACCCAGCTCGTGGGCGGTGCGCAGGTCGAGAACGTGACCGCCCGCGGGCTCATCCCGCCCGGGCACAAGATCGCCATGCGCGACATCGCCGCCGGCCAGCCGGTGCGCCGCTACAACCAGATCATCGGTTTCGCGAGCAAGCCCATCGCCGCCGGCGAGCACGTGCATACCCACAACCTGGTGATGGGCGACTTCGAACGCGACTACGCCTTCGGCGCCGACGCGAAGGCGGAGCCCGCACGGCGCGAAGCGACCTTCATGGGCATCAAGAGAGCCGACGGGCGCGTCGCCACGCGCAACTACATCGGCATCCTCTCCAGCGTGAACTGCTCGGCGACCGCCGCGCGCGCGATCGCCGACCACTTCTCGCGCCAGGCCAATCCGCGCGCGCTGGAGGCCTACCCCAACGTCGACGGCGTGGTCGCGCTCACGCACGGCACCGGCTGCGGCATGGACACCGAAGGCCTGGGCATGCAGATCCTGGAGCGCACGCTCGCCGGCTATGCCACCCACGCCAACTTCGCCGCGGTCGTCGTCGTGGGCCTGGGCTGCGAGGCCAACCAGATCAACGCCTGGCTGGCCCACAGCAGCCTGCGCGAGGGCGAGACGCTGCAGGTGTTCAACATCCAGGACACCGGGGGCACCCGCAAGACGGTGGAAAAAGGCATCGCACTGGTCCGGGAAATGCTGCCCGCGGCCAACCGCGTCAGGCGGGAGCCCTGCAGCGCCGCGCACATCACCATCGGCCTGCAGTGCGGCGGCTCCGACGGCTATTCCGGCATCAGCGCCAACCCCGCGCTCGGCGCAGCGGTCGACCTGCTCGTCGCCCACGGCGGCACGGCCATCCTGTCCGAGACGCCGGAGATCTACGGCGCCGAACACCTGCTCACGCGGCGCGCCGTGCGGCGCGAGGTGGGCGAGAAGCTGCTCTCGCGCATCCGCTGGTGGGAGCACTACACGAAGGTGAACGAGGGCGAGATGAACAACAACCCGTCGCCGGGCAACAAGGCCGGCGGGCTCACCACCATCCTGGAAAAGTCGCTCGGCGCCGTGGCCAAGGGCGGCACCACCAACCTGCAGGCCGTGTACGAGTACGCGGAGCCGGTGACGGCGCACGGCTTCGTCTACATGGACACGCCCGGCTACGACCCCGTCAGCGCCACGGGGCAGGTGGCCGGCGGCGCCAACATGATCTGCTTCACCACCGGCCGCGGCTCCGCCTACGGCTGCGCGCCCTCCCCTTCGCTCAAGCTCGCCACCAACACCGTCCTGTGGCAGCGGCAGGAGGAGGACATGGACATCAACTGCGGCGAGATCATCGACGGCAAGGCGTCCATCCAGGAGATGGGCGAGCGCATCTTCCGGCTCGTGCTGGCGACCGCCTCGGGCGAGCACAGCAAGAGCGAACAGCATGGCTACGGCCAGAACGAATTCGTGCCCTGGCAAGTGGGCGCGGTGATGTAAGGGAGCAAACGCATGACAAGAAAGTTCACGGCCGCGCAGCTGCGTGCCACCGTCTCGGCCATCGTCAGCGCCGCGGGCAGCTCGCCCGAGGAGGCGCAGGCCGTCGCGGACAACCTGGTGCTCGCCAACCTGAGCGGACACGACTCGCACGGCGTGGGCATGGTGCCTCGCTACGTCGACGCGGTGCTGGAAGGCGGCCTGAAGCCCAATTCCAGCATCGAGGTGAAGTTCGACGGCGGCAGCCTGCTGGCGCTGGACGGCCGCCGCGGCTACGGCCAGGTGGTGGGCGAGCAGGCGATGCAGCGCGCGATCGAGCGGGCCCAGCAAGGCGGCAGCTGCGTCATGACGCTGGCCAACGCACACCACCTGGGCCGCATCGGCCACTTCGCCGAGATGGCGGTGGAACGCGGGCTGGTGTCCATCCACTTCGTCAACGTGCAGTCGCGTCCCGTGGTCGCGCCTTTCGGCGGCGGTGACGGCCGCTACGGCACCAACCCCTTCTGCGTCGGCATCCCGCTGGACGGCCGCGCGCCCTTCGTGCTGGACTTCGCCACCAGCCGCGTGGCCCAGGGCAAGATGCGCGTCGCGCACAACGAGGGCCGGCAGGTCGAGCCCGGCTACCTGATCGACGAGAAGGGCCGCCCGACGACCAACCCCGGCGTGGTGGTGGTGCCGCAGCCCGGCGGCATGTTCGGCGCGCTGCTCGCCTTCGGCGAGCACAAGGGCTACGGCATGGCGGTGGCTTGCGAGCTGCTCGGGGGCGCGCTCACCGGCAGCGGCACCTGGCACCGGCCCGCCGACGACAAGCGTGCGGTGATCAACGGCATGTTCACCGTGGTCGTGGACCCGCGCAAACTCGGCACGCAGGCGAGCTTCGAGCGCGAGGCGCTCGCCTTCGTCGACTGGCTGCGGCAAAGCCCGCCCGCGCCCGGAAGCGAGGGCGTGCAACTGGCCGGCGAGCCCGAGCGCAAGGCGCGGCGCGAGCGCGAAGCGGCAGGCATCGCGCTGGACGACCAGACCTGGGCGGAGATCGTCGCGGCCGGCGCCAAGGTGGGCGCGCGCGTCGACTGACGCGCGCCAGCGACCTTATTTCAGCGCCTGCCAGCGACGGAAGCTGTCGTCACGACCGGCATCGGCCGGCACGTTCGCCCAGTAGGTCGTCACCTCGGTCTTCGAGCCCGAAATCCCGGGCGCCGGACCGCCGAGGACGGTGGTGGAACTGCGCTGCACCATGGTGCCGCCCGGCAGCAGGTGGGGCTGCGGCATGGCAGTGGCGGTGGTCGACGGCATCACGGTGACGCTCGCGCTCGGCGCGCCGGGCGTCACGACGACACCGGTGCCGGAGGTCACGGTGACGCCGGAGGACGAGGACACGGAGCCCTGCGCGAATGCGGAAGCGGCCAGCAGGCAGGCGGAGGCAACGAAAGCAATCTTCTTCATCTGGAATCTCCCTTGATGGCCTCCATTCCAAGGGAAGGCACCGAGGCGCTCCGCCGGACAGGCGCGCTGCTGCGCGTCAGTGCGGCACCGACGCGGCCTTTACGGCACAGGCAGCGCCGGCAGCGCCCGCACGGTGTCGCCCGCGATCGGGAAGATGCGGTCGCCGGCGCGCGGCTCGATGCGGTGCATGCCGGTGAAACTGCCGAAGGCCGGCAGGATGCCCACCGCCTGGCGCGGCAATTGGCCGCTGTCGTCGCCGAGCCAGAAGCACGGCAGGCGCAGGCGTTCGAAGGCGCGGCCGGCAATGCTGATGCAGGGATGCCAGTGGCCGGCGAGCACGTAGGCATCGGGCACCGGCCGCGGGTGGTGGCACAACGCGAAGGGGCCCAGCCTCAGCGGTTCGTCGACCACGCGGAAGCGCAGCTGCGCGGGCGGGTCCCCGGCGCGGTCGTCGTGGTTGCCGCGCACGAGAGTGAGCTGCAGGTCGGCGTGCGCTTCCCGCCAGGCGCGCAGCACGGCTTGCGTGCCGGCGCTGTGGGAGCGCACGGAATGCAGGAAGTCGCCGAGGAAGACGACGTGGGCCGCGCCGGTGTCCGCGACGGCCGCATCGAGCCGGGCCAGCGTCTCGCTGGTGGTGCCGCTCGGCACGGGCACGCCCAGCTTGCGGAAGCTCACGGCCTTGCCGAAGTGGGCGTCGGCCACCAGCAGGGTGCGTTCGGCGGAAAGATAGAGGGCGCCGGTGGGATGCAGCAGCGCATCCTGGCCGGCCAGGCGGATTCTCAGCATGGAGATGACGACGGTGGGGTTCGCAGGCGCTCACCTGCGCAACCCCTGCGGGGGCACGGCCGGCGGTGCGAACCGCCGCGATTACATCATGCGCGCGAGCGCCTGCTCCAGGTGCTCCGAAGGCACGCGCTTGAAGCCGGAGCGGGCGAAGCGCTGCAGGCGGCCCACGATGAACGCGGTGAGCACCGAGGCGCGGACCTGGGCGTCGACCGTGGGCGTGGCGCCGTCGGGCGTGCGCAGGCACTGCTTGAGCGAGGACTCCACCTTGTCGAAGAACTGATTCATGCGCTGCTGCAGGCGATCGTTCTCGAACACCAGCGCGTCGCCGACCATCACGCGGGTCATGCCCGGGTTCTTCTCGGCGAACTGGATCAGCATCGCGACGATGCGTCCGGCCTGGCCGGCACCGGCGGCCTCGCGCTCGGTGATCTGGTTGATCAGGGTGAAGACGCTCTGCTCGATGAACTCGATCAGGCCTTCGAACATCTGCGCCTTGCTCGCGAAGTGGCGGTACAGCGCCGCCTCGCTCACTTCCAGGCGCGCCGCCAGGGCGGCCGTGGTGATGCGCTCGGCCCCCGGCTGCTCCAGCATGGTCGCCAGGGCCTGGAGGATCTGGACCCGCCGCTCGCCGGGCTTGGGACGCTTGCGCGCCACGGCCGGCGTTTCGCCACCGGAAGGTGTCGGATCGGGGGTATCGAACTCGGCGTGGGACATGGGTGCCTGGGTCAGCGGTTGCAAAATGATTCTCGCATAGCCGAGCGTGAGCACTCGCCAGCCCATCCGCCGGACGGGATTGCTGCGCGAGCAGGCGCTCACCCAGGCAGCGGAAGTGTGACTTTCAAGCCACGTCCCAGGCTTCCGGGCTGCAATTGCAGGTGGCTGCCGTGGACGCGGGCGATCTCCTCCGCGATCGCCAGGCCCAGCCCGTTGCCCTCGCCGCGGGTGCCCTGCACCCGGTAGAAGCGCTCCAGAATGCGGGGGCGTTCGGAAGCGGCCACCCCCGGACCGTCGTCCTCGACCTCCAGGAAGGGGGTGCTGCCCCGCCGCCCGCAACGAATCGTCACCGTGCCGCCTTCGTGGCTGTATTTCACGGCGTTGTCGACCAGGTTGGACAGCAGCTCGCGCAACAGCCACTCGTGGCCCATGACCTGCACCGGCAAGGCGTCCAGGCCCAGGTCGATGCCGCGGGCGGTGGCGGCATCCAGGTGCGACTCCAGCGTGTCCTCGCACATCGCCTTGAGGTCCAAGCGCTGCTCCGGCTGCGAGAGCATGCCGCGCGCGTCGGCCCGCGACAGGGCCAGCAACTGGTTGGCCAGCTGCGAAGTGCGGCGCGTGGCGTTGCGCAGCTTGTAGACCTGCTCGGTGGGCAGCGCCAGGGTCGCGCCTTGCGGGGCGGCGCTGGCCGCCTGGGCCCAGGCCTCGACCTGCGACTGCAGGCCGGCGATCGGGGTGCGCAACTGGTGGGCGGCGTCGGCCACGAAGCGGCGCTGGCTTTCCGCCTGCGCGTTCACCAGCCCGAACAGGCGGTTGAGCGAATCCACGAGCGGGCGTACCTCCTCGGGCGAGGCGCCTTCGTCGATCGCGCTCAGGTCGCGCGGCGACCGGTGTTCCACCGCCTCCTTGAGGGACAGCAGCGGCTTGAGCGCCTGCTGCACCGCCCAGCGCACGGCGAAGGCGGCCGCCGCGATGAGCACGAAGTTCGGCAGCAGGACGCGAAACAGGATGGAGCGTGCCCACTGCTGGCGCGGGTCGGAGCTGTCGGCGACGGCGACCACCACCTCGCCCAGCACCGTGGGCTGGCGCTGGCGCACGATGCGCCAGGTGGTGCCGTAGCGCTCCTCGCTGTGCACTTCGGCCGTGCTGTCCGAGGGTGGCAGGCCTTCCAGCCAGGCGTCGCCGTGCAGCACCTTGCCGTCGGCATCGAGGATCGCGTAGGTGGCGGAGCCGGGCCGCTCCTTGAGGAACTCCTCGAGCGGCGGCGCCAGCATCAGCAGCGGCCGCTCGGACGCTTCGCCGATCACCGAATCCGCCACCAGGGGCACGAGGGACAGCAGGCGCTGGTCCTGCTGGGTGGCCACGTTGTCGGCGGATCGGTACTCGAGCCAGGCATTGACGATCGCCAGCACGGTAAGCGGCGCGATCAGCATCACCAGCAGGCGGCGGCGCAGGCCCGAGGTGACGCCGCGGATCGGCCTGGTGCGGCGACTTCCGGCGGCAGGAGCCGCGGGAAGGAGCGAGAGCTTCACTCGGCTTCGGCCGGCCGCAGTTCCAGCCGGTAGCCGAAGCCACGGATGGAGCGCAGGGCCACGCCGTAGGGCTCCAGCTTGCCGCGCAGCCGCGAGATGTAGACCTCCACCGCGTTGGGCGTGATCTCCTTGTCCCAGCCGGTGAGGGCCTGCAGCAGCTTGTCCTTGCTGGCCGGCTTGGGCGCGTTGATCAGGAGGTATTCCATCACCGTCCACTCGCGCGGCCCGAGCTCGATGGCCACGGCCTGGCCGTTGCGCTGGGCACTGGCGCGCCGGTTGGCCGTGTCCAGCTCGATCGGCCCGAAGCTCAGCACCGCGGAAGTGGCCGCCTGCGAGCGGCGCAGCAGCGCGCGCAGGCGCGCGAGCAGCTCCGGCAGCTCGAAGGGCTTGATCATGTAGTCGTCCGCGCCCAGATCGAGGCCCTGCACGCGGTCGTGCAGCGCGTCGCGCGCGGTGAGGATCAGCACCGGCATGTGCTGGCTGGCCATCTCGGGCCGGCGCAGGCGGCGCGTGAGCTCCAGGCCGTCCATGTTGGGCAGGCCGATGTCGATGATGGCCGCGTCGAACACCTCGCCGCGCAACACCTCCTCGGCCCGCTCGCCGCTGCCGACCCAGTCGACCGCGTAGCCGGCATTGGCGAGGCCCAGCTTGATGCCGCTGGCCACCATCACATCGTCTTCGACCAACAGCAGCCTCATATGTCTTGAACTCTTTCCAGTGCCGCCGCGGAACCGGCTTTGCCGGGCCGCTGGAGGCGCCCCCTTGAGGGGGAGGCGCCGCAGGCGCTTCGGGGGTGGGTCAATTCGCGCGGATCATGGTGCCGTACGCCTGGTCCGTGAGGATCTCGAGCAGCATGGCGTGCGGCACGCGGCCGTCGATGATGTGGACCGCGTTCACGCCGGCCCTCGCCGCGTCGAGCGCGCCGCTGATCTTGGGCAGCATGCCGCCGGAGATCGTGCCGTCGGCGAAGAGGGCATCGATCTCCTGCGCCGACAGCTCGGTGAGGAGCCTGCCGGACTTGTCCAGGACACCCGGCGTGTTGGTGAGGAGCACCAGCTTCTCTGCGCGCAGCACCTCGGCCAGCTTGGCCGCCACCACGTCGGCGTTGATGTTGTAGCTCTCGTTCTCGTCGCCGAAGCCGATGGGGCTGACCACGGGAATGAAGTTGTCCTCCAGCAGCGCCTTGAGCACGCCCGGGTTGATCTCCACGATGTCGCCGACCTGGCCCACGTCGTGTTCCTTGGACGGGTCCTTGGTGTCCACCATCTTGAGCTTGCGGGCGCGGATCATGCCGCCGTCGCGGCCGGTGAGGCCCACGGCCTGGCCGCCGGCCTTGTGGATGAAGCCGACGATGTCCTGCTGCACTTCACCGGCCAGGACCCATTCGACCACTTCCATGGTCTCCGCGTCGGTGACGCGCATGCCCTGGATGAACTCGCCCTTCTTGCCCAGGCGGTTGAGCGCCTGTTCGATCTGCGGCCCGCCGCCGTGCACGACCACGGGGTTGATGCCCACGAGCTTGAGCAGCACCACGTCCTCGGCGAAGTCGGCCTGCAGCTCGGGGTCGGTCATCGCGTTGCCCCCGTACTTGATCACCATGGTCTTGCCATGGAAGTTGCGGATGTAGGGCAGCGCCTGGGCCAGGATTTCGGCCTTGTCGCGCGGGGCGATGTGGGTGACGTCGTTCATGGGCGAAGACTGGGGGGTTGCCGCCATTTTGCCGCAGGTCGCCAGGCTCCCGTCAGCGGGGATACAGGCGCCGTGCCCGGCGCAGCCAGCGCTGCATCCGGAAGCGGACGATGCTGTGATAGGCCCACAGGTAGCTCACCACGAACAGGAGCGTGAATGCCGCGAGGATGGGGGTGCTGCGCCAGAACAGCACCGCGGGCACCACCGTGAGGACCGTGAAGCCCCAGAGCCAGGGCGAGGTGCGGTTGTTGCGGATCAGCATGCGCCGCGTCTCGTCGTCGTGGAACACCTGCCGCACGACGCGCCGGTAAATCAACTGGTGGAAGTGCAGCGCGTCGGCCAGGCTGGGCGACTGGCCGCGTGCCACCTTGCGGTAGATCGAGAACAGCGTCTCCCAGGTCGGGTAGATCAGCAGCAGGATGGGAAACCAGGGCGAGACCTGCGGGTGGCGCTGGACCAGCAGGATGCTGCAGATCCCGAGCACGATGCCCCAGAGATAGGCGCCGCCGTCGCCGGCGAAGATGAGGCCGCGCGGATAGTTCCAGAGCAGGAAGCCGATCGTCGCGCCGGCGAGCACCAGCAGGGACGCCCCGAGCTGGCGGTCCCCGAGCTGCAGGGCGACGTGGGCCAGGGCGGCGCAGCAGATCAGGGCGACCGTGCCGGCCAGCCCGTTGTAGCCGTCGATGATGTTGAACGCGTGGGGCAGTCCGGCCAGGACGAACACCGCGGCGGCCATCTGCAGCCAGGGGACCTGCGTCCAGGCGGCATCCAGCAGCGGCACGCCGGTACGTGGCACCGCGAGCCCGAACAGCACCACGGCCAGGATCGCCGCCAGGCCGGTGCTGACGAAACGCGACCGTGCCCGCAGCTGGTGCGTCAGGTCTTCGATCACTCCTGCGGCGACGCCGACGACGCCCACCAGGCACCAGGTTGCGGCATGCAATGCGTCGAACGGAATCCCGTGCACGACGCCGAAATGCTCGGCGCCGGCCAGCCAGGCCCAGCCCCCCACGCACGCGACGAACATGGCGGCGCCGCCGAGCCGCGGCACGTGCCCGATGTGGAAGCGTTGCGGCATGAAATCGCCATAGCGGCGGGCGCTCTCCTCTCCGAGGCGCAGCAACAGGCCGCAGCCGAGTGCGGCCAGCACGGCGCACAGCACCAGGATCCCGATCATTTGCGTCCGTAGGCGTCGTCCATGCGGACGATGTCGTCTTCGCCGAGGTAGCTCCCGGACTGCACCTCGATCATCTCCAGCGGCACCCGCCCCGGGTTGCGCAAGCGATGCACCTCGCCCAGGGGGATGTAGGTGGACTCGTTCTCGCTCACGAGGAAGGTTTCCTGCCCGCGCGTGACTTCGGCCGTGCCGCACACCACGATCCAGTGCTCGGCGCGATGGAAATGCTTCTGCAAGCTCAGGGAGGCGCCGGGGTTGACGATGATGCGCTTGACCTGGAAGCGGTCGCCGTTCTCGATGCTGTCGTAGGAGCCCCAGGGCCGAAGCACCTTGCGGTGCTGGACCGACTCGCGCTGGCCGCGCCGGTCCAGTTCGGCGACCACGCCCTTGACCTGTTCGGCCGCCTCGCGGCGGGTCACCAGCACGGCATCCGGGGTGTCGATGATCAGCAGGTCGTCGACACCGAGCGTGACGACGCAGCGATGCGGGGCGTGCACGAAGTTGTTGCGGGACTGCACGGCCACGGCATTGCCATGGAGGCGGTTGCCCTGCGCGTCGGCCGGGTAGAGCTCGGCGACGGCGTTCCAGCTGCCCACGTCGCTCCACGCGCCGGTGAAGGGCACGACGACCAGGTCGCGCTGGTGTTCCATGACGGCGAAGTCGATGCTCTCCGAGCGGCAGGCTTCCAGCGGCGCGGCGGCCGGCCGCACGAACTCGGCGTCCCGGGTCGCACCCGCCATCGCTTCGCGGCAGCGCGCCAGGATGTCCGGCGCGTGCTGCTCCATGGCCCGCAGCAGCACGTCGGCCTGGCACAAGAAGATCCCGGCGTTCCAGAGCACGTTGCCGGCCAGCAGGAGCTGCGCGGCGCGGGGCGCATCGGGCTTTTCGATGAAGCGCGCGACGGCAAACGCACCGGCGCCGCGCGGCGCCCCTTTTTCCAGGTAGCCGTAGGCGGTGCTCGGAAAGGAGGGCACGACACCGAAAGTGACGATGGCGCCGCCCGCGGCGCTTTCGGCGCCCTGGCGCACCATCGCCGCGAAAGCCTGCGCGTCGGGCACGTGGTGGTCCGACGGGCAGAAAAGGAGCAGCTGCCGCGGGTCCGCGGCCTGCAGGGCGGCCAGGGACATGGCCGCCGCGGTGTTGCGGGCGACCGGCTCGAGCACGATCGTGCCGGCCAGGCCCTCGCCCTTCATGGCGTCGCGCACCATGAAGCGGTGTTCCTCGGAGCCGACGCACATCACGCCACGGGTCGCATCGGCGAGCAGGCCCACGCGCTGCAGCGTCAGCGCGAGCAGGCTCTTGTCGCCCACGAGCGGGACGAACTGCTTCGGGTAGGCCTTGCGCGAGAGGGGCCACAAGCGCGTGCCCGAGCCGCCACACAGAACGACAGGCTGGACGGAGAGGGTCATCGGTATCTGCTCAACGTAGGAATGGGGAATGCTAGCGCACCGGGCTCAGCGCGCCCCGGCGGGACGGCGGGCTGCCTCCGCGTAGAGATGCAGTGTCGCGTTCACGACGACCGCGTCGGCGAACTCCGCGACCGCCTTCTCGCGGCTGCGCCGTCCGAATCGCTCGCGCAGCTCGGGCGAGGCAATCAGCTGCTCCAGCGCTTCGGCGAGCGCCGCGCCGTCGCGTGCAGGAACGAGGAAGCCGTTCACCCCCGGCTCCACCGTCTCGCGGCAGCCGGGCACGTCCGTCGCCACGATGGGCAGTCCGCAGGCCAGCGCCTCCAGCAGCGCCTTGGGCAGACCTTCGCGGTAGGAAGGCAGGCAGGCGATGTCGGTCTGCCCCCAGACGGCGGGCATGTCGCTGCAGTGGCCGAGCCATTCGACCGTGCCCTCTTCCTGCCAGACGCGCAGTTGCGATTCGGGGATGCTGGTCGGATTGGTGGAATCCAGGCCACCGGCGAGCACGAAACGGGCAGCGACACCGCGTGCCTTCAGGATGCGCGCCGCCTCGGCGAACTCCCTGACGCCCTTGTCGCGCAACATGCGCGCGGCCAGCGTGACGACCACCGTGCCGCCATGCGGCGCGTGTGGGCGGAGCGTGTCGACGTCGACGCCGGCTCCGCGGATCAGCACGCATTCCTCCTCGCGCACGGCACCGAGCCGCGCGTTCGCGCGCAGGTCGTCGGGGTTCTCGAAGACCACGCGCGCACCGGGCGGATGCAGCAACAGGCGCAGCAGCGTGCGCACCACGGGAC
This sequence comes from Ramlibacter sp. G4-7, assembly GCF_057784995.1. NCBI lineage: Bacteria > Pseudomonadati > Pseudomonadota > Betaproteobacteria > Burkholderiales > Comamonadaceae > Ramlibacter > Ramlibacter sp. G4-7. Next base: position 89,344 of record NZ_JBYNTT010000004.1, on the reverse strand, counting down.
GCAGCAGCCTGGCCTTGAGCTGGTTGGAACTGAACACGTAGCCCATGCCGACCGGCGCGTTGATCACCCCCGGCAAGCGCAGCAGCCGTGCCGCCAGGCTGCCGTGGAAGATGGGGCGGATGGCGATGTGGTGCAGCACGTCCGGCCGCTCCTGGCGGTACACCTTCAGCACGGGCAGGAAGACCCGGAAGAACTCACGCACGGGGTTCAGCCGGTCGCGCCGCAGTGGAAGCCCGACGAAACGCATCCCCTCCGCCCGGATCGCATCGGCCTGCTCGCCCTCGCGCCCGAGCACCACGACGTCATAGCCCGCCGCCTGCGCCGCGCGGCCCCGCGCGAGGAAGTGCGACAGGAAGAACTTGTCCTCCGGGACGAAGAACAGGAGGCGCTTCATGCCTGGCACGCGAGCGCCTCGGCCAGGGCGCGGCGCGTCGCCACGTCGAGCTGGTCATGGGTGTCCGCCTCGACGCGGTAACCAGAGCGGCGCGCGGCCGCGGTGGCGAGATCGCGGCCCACCTTGAGCGCGCCATAAGCGCAGGACAGGCCGGCACCACGCCAGTCGCCCCGCCCCGCGAGCAGCCGGAACTGGGCCAGCCACTGGGTGCGTCGCGCGACCAGCGTCTTGCGCAGGTCCGGTGCGCCCAGCCGATACGCAAGCAGCACGTCGGGCAGGCAGGCATAGCGGCTCGTGGGCGCCGCGCGGATCAGCAGTTCCTGGTCCTCGGCCCGCCTCACCTCCGGCGTGCGATAGGGATGCTTCAGGAACCAGGCGCGGCGTCCCATCCACGTGGGATGCGGCAGCGGAATCGTGTGCCACGGCCTGGCGACGAGCGCCTCGTGGTCCTTGGCGTACGGCAGAAGGCCCAGCACCTCGTCGCCGCGGAACACGGCGGCGCGGCAGCCGACGAGGTCGACCTCGGGGTGCGCGGAAAGGAAGGCACGCTGCAGTTCGAAACGGCGTGGCAGGCACAGGTCGTCCGCGTCCATGCGCGCGACGAGGTCGGCGCGCGCGAGCTGTACGCCCTGGTTGAGGCGGGCCGAAAGGCCCAGGAGCTTGCCGTCCTCGATCACGCGGATGCGCGGGTCGCCGAATGCGCGCGCGATTTCGGGGCTGCCGTCACTCGAACCATCGTCGAGAAGGAGGAGTTCGAAATCGCTCGATGTCTGCCCGAGCACCGATGCGATCGCCTGCGGCAGCGAGGCCGCGCCATTACGCACGGGCAGGAGGACGGACAGTGCCGGCGCCGCACGCGTGGCGTCGAACGCCGGACTCGGCACCGTCACGACGCCTCCAGTCCCCGGTGAGCGGCGAGCTGCGCCTGCCAGACCTGGTGCACGCCCTCGGCGCACGCGATGCGAGGCCTCCAGCCGGACACGTGGTGCAGCGCGGAGGCGTCGAGCACGTTGACCGACACGTCGGCTGGACGCGCCGGCGCGCGGTCGACTTTCACCTCGAAACCCGAAGATGCGGCCGCCGCGCGGATCAGCTCCAGGATGTCCATGTTGTCGAGGCCCACGCCGGTGCCGATGTTGTAGGCGCTGCCCGGCACGCCGTGGTCCAGCGCGGCGACGATCCCCGAGGCGACGTCGTCCACGTGGACGTAGTCGCGCACGGTGCCGCGCTCGCCGAACACCGTGACCGGCTTGTTCGCCAGCACCGAGCCCACCGCGGTCGCGATGAAACCCTGGCCGGTGAACGGCAGCTGCTCCGGCCCGTATGCGTTGCCTGGCCGAACCGCCACGGCGGGCAGCTGGTGGTGGTGGTGCATCAGGAAGGCATAGCGCTCGATCGTGAGCTTGGTGATGCCGTAGGGCGAGACCGGCGTAGGCACCGCCTGCTCGTTGATCGGCGCAGCGCCTTGCTCGCCGTACACCGTGCCGCCGGAGGACACGTAGACGTAGCGGCGCAGGTGCTGCTCCACCGCCGCCTGCATGACGCCGACGGACACCGGCACGTTGGCCAGCACCTCGGCCAGCGGGTTCGAGAACGTCGCCCGGGCCGGGCTGGCATACGACAGGTCCACCAGCTCGGTGGCCCCGCCCAGCGCCGTCACCAGGTGTGCCGCATCGCTGACGTCGCAATGCATGTAGTCGGCCCGCGGGTCGAGGGCCTCCGGCCGCCGTGGCGCGCGGTCGAGGACGCGCACGTCGCGCCCGCTCTCGGCGAGCAGCCGGGCGAGCGCCCGGCCGATGAACCCGCCCCCGCCCACCAGGCAGCACGTCATGCATCCTCCTTGAGCACCATCCCGTGGCAAGGCGGTGTCTCGCCCTTGAGGATGCCCTCGTATCGGTGCGCGATGGCCTGCCACGTGAAGTTGGAGCGCCAGCGCCGCCGGCCGGTCTCGCCCAGGACTCGCAGGCGGTCGCGGTCTCGCGCGAGCTCGGAAATCGAGCGCGCGAGCTGCTCCGGGTCGACGCGGGTGTAGCCGCGATCGTCCTTCGGCGCCGGGCACATGACGCCGGCGCCCGTCCAGAGGGCGATCTCGTCGGCATGTCCGACGGGCACGGTGAGGAACGGGGTTCCGGCCGCTGCAGACTCGTACAGCACCAGCGGCGAATACTCGATGTTCGATGCGAAGACGAACAGGTCCGCGGCCATGTAGGCCTGCACCAGCTCTTCCCGCCCGAAGTCGGTGTGCAGCGCCAGTCGGTTCGGCGCGCGATTCGCCGCCGCCAGCCACTGGTTCAGCGAGTAGACGTGGCGAGGGTGGAATCGATCCGGCACGTACTTCCATACCGGCATGTGCCGCGTACGTTCGTACACGCCGCGATGCACCTTGTCTGCCGTCGCGCCGATGCCCTGCTCGCGCAGGGCGCTGCCGATCTTGGTCGAATAGTGCGCCGCCTCCATGCCCAGGCGGACCGGACGCATGAGGTACTTGCGGAAGCGCTCGCGCACGCCCGCCATGCCTTCCTGCCGGTAGACGCGCTGCGCGCGGCCCAGCACGCCGACGTCCCGCGGCGGCGGGGGCGGTGGCGGCGGTGGGGGCGCGGCCGGTGGCATTGGCGCGGCCACGGGAGGCGGTACGGGTGCCGGCGCCGGCGCCACGGGCGGCTTGGGCGGCGGATTGGCGTTCAGCATCAGCGTGGCGTGCTGCCCACCCGGCAGTTGCAGGCGCGCGAAGGCCTCTGCGATCTCGCGATGTCCCTTCACGCCCGTGAGGCTGCCCACGGTGAGCAGCAGCAGGCTGTCTTCCCGGATGCCGTGGCGGCGCCGGAACGTCGGGTCCGCCTCGACGCCGAACTCGATCTCGCTCGCCCCGTTGGGCAGGATGGTGTAGTGCTCCATCCCGTGTGCGCGCGCGAAGTCCACGTCGCGGTAGCACTCGGCGTAGAAGATCAGGTGGTCCCACTTGCGCATGATGGCCGGCAGGTCCCTGAAGTACTGCTGGTACATCGGCTCATACAAGCCCGAGAAACCGCACGGGATGAACACCTTGCGGCACCGGATGTCGTCGAGCACCGGCCAGAGCGCGTCGAACGTCCACTGCTGCGCGGCCTTGACCATCAGCGCGTCGCACGGGAAGTTGCGCACGAACTCGCGGTACCGGTCCACCTCGCCCACCATGCCGCGCGTCGCGTTGCCGGCGATGTCGAAGCCGACGATCTCGACGCCGTTGAGCGAGCTGAACTCGCGCTCGGCCAGCCGTGTGGTGGCGACGGTCACCTGGTGGCCGAACTGCACCATGCGTTCGGCCAGCTGCTTCATCACTTCCTGGACGCCGCCCACGCTGGGCGAATAAAACTCGCACGCGAACAGGAGCTTCATCACCCCACCACCCTTCTCGCCATGGACTTCACTCTGCGCAGCACGGAGCGCGCGCGGCGATAGCCCGCCGCCAGCGGCCGCACCCACACTGGCGGCAGGACCTCGTGCAGGTACCTGAACCTCAGGCTCGCGGTCCACAGGCCGCAGCGCGCCTCGAACTCGCGACGTTCCTCGTCCGACTCGATCGCGGCCTCGACGGCGCGGAAGCAGCGCTGCAACACGCGCTGCATCGCGCGCAGGTCCGGGCGCGGCGACCGTGCTTGCGGCAACTGGTGCAGGAGGGCCGCCACGTCGGTGCAGTGCACGTCGGGTGCGGACAAGCCGCTCGCGATCGCCAGGTTCTCGGCCGAAAGCCGGACCAGCCTGGCGCGGAACGGATGTTCTCCGGCGCGCGAGAGGCTGCCCGGCACCTCGTTGTAGACCAGCAGGCGCTCGGGCAGGTTGGCCACGCGGCCAGCGCGCGCCATGCGCGCCCACAGCTCGTAATCCTCCGGAGGCTGCCGGGCCGGGTCCGTGGTGTAGCCACCCAGGGCGAGCACGGTTTCACGGCGCAACATCACCGTGCTGTGGACGAAGGGATTGTCGATCAGCAGATCCGCCTGGAGCGCGGCGTTGGACAAGGCGTGGTCGTGGACGCGTTCGGTCGCCGCGCCATTGGCCGCAATGGAAGCGCGCGTTCCCAGCAGGACGCAGTCCGGATGCGCACGCATCCATGCAAGCTGCTTCTCCAGGCGCTGCGGCGCAGCCAGGTCGTCATGGTCCTGCCGCGCGACGAACTCGCCCCGCGCGAGCTCCAGGCCCACGTTGAGCGTGGCGGCCAGCCCCATGTTGGCCTGCTGCACGACACGGATCCGCCGATCGCGCGCCGCGTACTTCTCGAGGACGGCCTGCGTGCCGTCCTGCGAACCGTCGTTGACGATCAGGAACTCGAACTCGGCGAATGTCTGGCCCAGGATACTTTCGATCGCATCGGCCACCTGCGCCGCGCCGTTGTACACCGGCATGAGCACCGTCACCTCGGGCTTGTCCGGCAACTGGCCGGTAAAGGTCCGGGCGCGCCACAGCGCGGCCTCGGCGGGCGCTTGCGGCCTCGACGCCACTTGGACCCGGTGGTGGTGCCGCAAGTTCTCCATCCAGAAGGCGGCGCGTTCCTGGAAGGCGCGCTGCTCCTCGGCGGACTCGACTTCCGGCGCAATGCGTTCCACGCACCGCTGCAGCACGGCTTCCATGGCCGCGAGTTCGGGACGTTCTGACAGCTGCGCCGGTGCCTGGTGGATGAGCGCCGCGATGTCCTTGCAGTTCCGGTCCGGCTCGGCCAGGCCGGCGGTGAGGGCCAGGTTTTCCGCGGACAGGACCAGCAGCTTGGACTGGAACGGGTTGTGCCCAGTGCGTGACATGCTCTGCGCGGCTTCGCGGTACACGAGCAGGCGGTCTGGAAGGTTCGCCACCCGGGCGCCACGACCGATGCGCGCCCACAACTCGTAGTCCTCCGGCGGCTGGCGGTTGCGGTCGGTGGTATAGCCGCCGAGCTGCAGCACGCGGTCGCGCCGCACCATCACGGAGCTGTGCACGAAAGGGTTGTTGAACAGCAGGTCCAGCTTGAGCACCGTGTTCTCCACGGGGTGGTCGTGGGCGCGTTGCGTCGGCGTGCGGTCCTCGAGGATGCTCGCGCGCGTGCCGAGCAGGACACAGTCCGGGTGCGCCTGCATGTACGCGATCTGGTGCGCCAGCCGGTCGGGCGCGGAGAGGTCGTCCTGGTCCTGGCGCGCCACCAGTGCGCCCTGCGCGAGGCCGAGGCCCTTGTTCAGCGTCGCGGCGAGGCCCATGTTCACCTGCCGCACCAGGCGTATGCGCGCATCCTTGGCCGCATAGTCGTCCAGGATCGCCTGCGATCCGTCCTTCGAGCCGTCATTGATGATCAGGAACTCGAAGTCGCGAAAGGTTTGCGCGAGGATGGTCTCGATCGATTCCGCGAGGTAGTCCGCCCCGTTGTACACGGGCATGAGAACGGTGATCGGTGGGGAGCTCATGGTCGCCTCCTGCTCACACCCGGACCCACGTCGGAGGGATCAGGTCGGAGGTGTCGATCTTCGGGTCGGTGAACCACTGGCGAGGCGCCACCACCATCTTGTCCGACGAAGGATTCAGCCACGCGCCCCACCAGCTGAAGGAGCTGTTCGCCACGACGTGGTGGCGGCAGTTCTTCATCAGGTGCATGTCCCATACGCCGCGCGCGGGCGGGTTGCAATCCACGTGCACGCAGGGGTGGGCGAAATGCATGTTCGCGCGCACCCAGTCCTGGTCGTCGGAGAAGACGAACAGCGTGAGCGGGCCGGCACGCTCGGCGATGTGGTCCACTGCCCGCCGGTAGTAGTCCGGCGAGCAGGACCCGTGGTAGGCCGCGGCGTTCGGGTTGGTCACGTAGTCGCCGCGGCGCACGTGCAGCGACACGGCGCACGTCCCCTGCATGCGATCCAGCATGGCACGGTTGGCCGCATCCGGCGCCTCCACGGGCGTGAAGTCGCGGCGGATCGCATCGGCGTCGTCGCTGAAGTATTTCTCGCTTTGCCAGTAGCCTTCGAGCTCCACCGGGGCGCGCTGCTGGTGCACGCCCGAGTCGTAGGCAAACGAGTGCTCGCGGTACGTAGGCACGGCCGCCGGCGCGGAAGCCGCGACGCGCCGCCACAGCGACTGCACCTTGCGAGCCAGCGGACCGCGCTCCTTCACCTCGACGGCGGGAACCTCGGTGCGCAGCTGCGCCCGCACGCGCATGGCATCCAGGGCGAACTGGTGCACCGAGTAGTCCGCGAACGCACTCACGTCCAGCACTACGTCGCTGCCCCTGCGGTCCGCAAGCGCCCGCGCGGCCGCGTACTGGAACATCTGATTGCCCAAGCCCCCGATGAGTCGACTGACGATCATTGCCAATTCAAAAAAGTTACGCCCGCGTGGGGCATCCATCGAACAGCGCCACTACGGTCGACGGGTCCCACCAAGACTGCGGCCCAGAGACGACAGCCTGGCTTTCCAGCCTTCCGCAGACGGCTCCGCCGGGGTCTCCCCTTCCGCCAGCGGCGCCTCCGCAGGCGGCGTCTCAGCGGCCACGGCCGCTGTTGCGGTCGCCTCGCAAGGTGCCTGGACCGCGCCGGGGACGTTCGCACCTTCCTGCGTTCCGACGGCATCCTGCTGCGTTTCGGCGGATGCCCCGACCTCGGCAGGCGGCTGCCATCCGCGCCGGTCCTGTTCAGGCAGCCACTCTTCCCCGAACAACGGCCCCTGGTAGTCCCCGCAAAAACGGCGCGCCACGTATGCCGCCTCCATCGCCTGCGCATGGTTGTTGTGGGAAATGTTGCCGTCAAAGTAGTTCAGGGTTGCCACGTCGTCGACGTAGAAGAACATGCCCTTGCGCTGCGCCACCTCGAGCAGCATCTCGTAGTCCATCGAATAGCGATTGTCGACGTTGAACTTCAGTTCGTCGAAGACGCGTCTGCGATAGAACGTGTTCTGCAACCCGACGATCGTGCCCTTCGCGAGCAGGTTCTCGAAGGTGATATCCGCGACCGACGGCTTCTGCAGCACGATGCGCCGCTCCTGCACGTAGTACGTGTACGAGTTGAAGAAGATCGCGTCGAAGTCGATGAAAGGTTCCCAGCGCGCGATGGTGCGGAACACCTCGCCCGCCAGCAGGTCGTCGCTGCCCAGGTAACCGATGACGTCACCGCGCGCGACCTCCAGCGCGATGTTGATCGCATCGGAGATGCCGCGGTCGGGGACTTCCAGCCAGCGGACGTTCGGGTGGCGGCCGGCGTACTCGGCCAGCAGCGCGTGGGAGCCGTCGGTGGACTTGCCGTCCACGACGATCAGCTCCTTCGCCTCGTACTTCTCGGCGAGGAAGGAGTCGAGCGCTCGCCGGAGATACTTTGCCCCGTTGAGGTTCGGCATGACAACCGAGATGGTGGGCTCAGGCACCCGCGGCTCCCGGTGTCGCGGTCCATTCCAGGCGCGGGGCGACGACGCCCGGGCGCTTCAGCACCCAGAACGGCGAGTCGCTCAGGCGGCCACCCAGCGAGAACATCAGTTGCCCGAGGCGGTCGTCGGGCGATACGATCCAGCGCTTGTTGTACACGCCGACCAGCGTCTTCAGCCGCAGGATGCCGTTGTTCAGGACCGCCATCGGCAGCTCCGTGCGGAACACGTTCAGGCCGCGGACCTGCTGGCGCTGGATGTCCGCCGAACCGTCCACGTGGAAGCTCCAGAAGATGACGGTGTCCATCTCGTCGTACAGCGCGAAACCGACGGTCAGTTCCTCGGACGGCTCGTGGATGTCCACGCCGATCTCGACCCACAGGCGCTGGTCGAACGAAAACTCCGTCCCGACGTCGTCGCCCCTCGCGTCGGTGAGACGCACCTGGACCAGCCGACCATGGTCGACGGCGCTGCCGTCGTGCGGCGGGGCGACCCACCGGGTCGTCAGCTCGATGGGCTCCTCGACACGGTTCTCGGCGGCGTACTCGGCGACCGCCTCCTCCACGTCGATGATGCCGCGCGTGCGGCCGTTCTCGATCATCAGCGCGCGGTTGCAGAAGTCGCGCACGGCGGGCATGCTGTGGCTCACGAGGATCACCGTCCGGCCCTCGGACGTGATCTCGCGCAGCTTGCGCATGCTCTTCTTCTGGAAGCCTGCATCGCCGACGGACAGCACTTCGTCGAGGATGACGATGTCCGGTTCCAGGAAGGCGCTGACCGAGAACGCCAGCCGCACGTACATGCCGCTGGAGTAGTGCTTGACGGGCGTGTCCAGGAAGGCCTCGACCTCGGCGAAGTCCACCATCGCGTCGAACTTGCGCCGCACCTCCGCGCGCGGCATGCCCAGCACCGCGCCATTGAGGTAGATGTTCTCGCGGCCGGTCAGGTCCGGGTGGAAGCCCGTGCCGACTTCCAGCAGGCTGCTCAGCCGGCCGCGGATCTGGATGCGCCCTTCCGTGGGGCTCATGACGCGCGAAAGGATTTTCAGCAGCGTCGACTTTCCCGCGCCGTTGCGGCCCACGATGGCCATGCGCTGGCCCTGCTCCACCTCGAAGCTGATGTCGCGCAGGGCCCAGAACACCTCGTCGGGTTCGGGGGTTGTCTGCCGGAACATGCCGGCGACGCGCGCCAGGCGGCCGCGGGCGGCGGCACGTTCCTTTTCGTGGTGCAGGGTGAATCGCTTGGAGACACCCTCGACGATGATGGCTTTGCTCACGATCTACAGGGCGTCGGCGAAATGGGGCTCGCTGCGGCGGAAGAACCGCAGGCCGGGGAGCAGCAGCAGCAGGGTGATGCCCAGCGAGATGCCGATGGCGGACAGATGCAAGGGCTGCCCCGCGCCGAGAAGGGACCAGCGGAAACCGTCGATGATGCCGACCATGGGATTGAGCGAATACAGCAGGAACCACTTCTCGGGCAGCACGGAGCTGGCGAAGCCGACGGGTGAAAGATAGGCCCCCAGTTGCAGGACCACCGGCAGCAGGTGGCGGAAATCGCGGTACCACACGCCCAGGGCGGACACCCACAGGCTGCAGCCCAGGATCAGCAGGCACAAGTGGAGGAGGAACAGCGGCAGCGCCAGGATCTGCCACCCGGGCGCGTGGCCGTACACCAGTGCGAGCACGGAGTACACCACCAGGGCGACCAGGAAGTCCACGAGTCCGACGAGCACCGAGGTGACCGGGATGATGAGCCGCGGGAAGTAGACCTTGGAGACGAGATTGCCGTTGCCGATGACGCTGTTGCTCGCGTCGGAAAAGCTCGCCGAGAAGAACAGCCAGGGCAGCAGCCCCGAGAACACCAGCAAGGCATAGGGCGCGCCATTGGACGGCAGGTTCGCCAGCTTGCCGAAGACGAAGGTGAACACCAGCATGGTTGCGACCGGGCGCATCAGCGCCCAGCTCAGGCCCATGGCCGTCTGCTTGTAGCGAACCACGATGTCGCGCCACACCATCATGGCGAGCAGCCCGCGGCGCAGCCACAGCTCACGCCAGTACTGCGAACCGTCGGCAACCGGCGTGATGGTGAGGATCGGCAGCGTGTCCGGATCCTTGCCGGGAGCACTGCGCACCGGGATCGCGCTCATTGGCGGAAGGAGCCGGTCAGCTCGTCCAGCGCCGTACGAAGCGTCCGGAATTCCTCGTCCAGCCCGTAGTGGTGGTTGCCGATGAACAGGCCGTTCGCGTCGAGGTCGTCGGCGTTGGTCAGCTTTCCGTGCACCGTGTAGTCGAACCAGCGCAGCACCTCGTTCTTGGCGAAGTTGCCCGCCACGATCGGGCGCACGTCGATTCCGTGCTTCGTGAAGACCCGCACGACGTCCTCCCGCCTGAAGCCTGCATCCGGCTGGATGATCATGCTGAAGCCGAACCAGCTGCTCTCGCCGATCTCCTTCTGGGTGCGCAGTTGCGGATAGCCCTTGAGCAATTCGAGGAATTTCCGCGCGTTGCGGCGCCGGTCTTCGACCATCCCGGGCAGCTTCTTCAGCTGCTCCGTGCCGATGGCGCCGCTCATTTCCAGCGGGCGCAGGTTGTAGCCGGGCAGCACGAACTTGAAGGACTCCACGAAGGCGTCGTCGCTCTTGGTGCCCGTCACCTTGTTGTTCTTCGGCAGGTTGCGCGTCCAGCCATGGGCACGCACCGACAACATGATGTGGTACAGCTCCTCGTCGTCGGTGACGACCATGCCGCCTTCCATCGTGGAGATGTGGTGGCTGAAGAAGGCGCTGTAGCTGCCCATCGCGCCGAAGGTTCCGGCTTGCTTGCCGCCGACGCGCGCGCCCAGCGATTCGCAGTTGTCCTCGATCACGACGATGTTGCGACCGCCGACGATGCGCTCGATCCGCGCGAAGTCGTTGGGGTTGCCGAGCAGGTTCACCACCATGATCGCGCGCGTCGCGCTCCCCACGGCCGCCTGCAGCGCTTCGAGGTCGTAGTTGAGCGTGTCGCGGTCCACGTCGACGAACTTCAGCTTCAGGCCGTACTGCTGCAGCGGGTGGTACGTCGTGCTCCAGGACACGGCCGGGACGATGATCTCGTCACCGGGAACCAGGGGATTGTCCTTGCGGAAGCGCAGCGCAGCCACCATCAGCAGGTTGGCCGAGGACCCCGAGTTGCACATCACGCAGAACTTGCTGCCGACATAGGCAGCGAACTCGCGCTCGAAAGCGGCGACGCGCGGGCCCATGGAGTACATGCCGGAGGCGATCACCGACTGGATCGCATCGAGCTCCTTCTGGTCCCACGTGGTGGTGGCGAGCGGGTACGGTTTGCTCATGTCGGGTTCAGCCTGAGGTAATGTTGGTAGGTAGCGGCGATGCCGGCTTCGAGGCTGGTGGAGGGGCCCCAGCCCCAGGCCTCCTGCCGCTCGGTGGACACGAGCTTCTGTTTCATGCCGGCCGGCTTGCTCGTGTCGTGCACGAAGCGACCGTTCCAGCCGATCACCTGCGCGGCGATGCGGTAGTAGTCGTTCACGGAGTGGTCCTGGCCGACCCCGACGTTCATCATCTGCGGCAGGGTGTCGAAGCGTTCCAGCGCGCGCCAGATGGCGTCCGCGAGGTCCGGCGCGAACATGAATTCCCGGCGCGCCGTGCCGTCGCCCCAGATCTCGACCTCGGATTGGCCCTGGGTCTTCGCGACGTGCACCTTGTGGATGATCGCCGGGACCAGGTGCGAATGCCTCGGATCGAACTTGTCGTGCGGCCCGTACAGGTTGCAGGGGATCAGCGTCTTGTACGACAGGGCGGGTTGCTCCCGCGTGACGTACTGGCACAGGCGCGCCACGGCGATCTTGGCCAGCGCGTAGCCCTCGTTGGTGGGCTCCAGTTCGCCGTGGAGCACGGAGCTTTCCACCAGCGGGTTCTGCGCTTCGCGCGGGTACATGCAGGAGCTGCCCAGGTTCAGCAGGCGGGGCACGCCGGCGGCGCGCGCCGCCATCACGATGTTGCGCCCGAGGTCCAGGTTGGTCACCAGGAAGTCCACGGGTGCCGCGATGTTCGCCTGGATGCCCCCCACGCGGCCGGCCGCGTGGATCACCACGTCGGGCTTGAGCTTGCACACGTAATCGGCGGTGGCCTGTGCATCGCGCAGGTCCAGCTCGCGGCTGGTCGGTGCCACCAGCTCCCACCCCGCCGCGGCCGGAAATTCGGCCACGTTGCGTCCCACCATGCCGCTGCCGCCCGTGAGCAACACGGTGCCTTTCGCCGCCACCATGTCAGCCCTGGTTGCGCAGTGCCTTGTGGCCGCGCTTGTAGACCTCTTGGTCGATCTTCGCCAGTTCGAGGTCGGCTTCGGCCATCTCGCGCACCAGTTCCTTGAAGGTGATGCGCGGGGTCCACCCCAGCTTCTGGCGCGCCTTGCTCGCATCGCCCAGGAGGGTCTCGACCTCCGTCGGACGGAAGTAGCGGGGATCGACTTCCACCACGCAGCGGCCTTGCGCGTCGAACGCCTTCTCGTCGACGCCCTTGCCCTTCCAGGAGAGCTTCATGCCCAACACGGCGGCCGCCTCGTCCACGAACTGGCGCACGCTGTACTGCACCCCGGTCGCGATCACGAAGTCCTCGGGCTTGTCCTGCTGCAGCATCAGCCACTGCATCTCGACGTAGTCGCGGGCATGGCCCCAGTCGCGCAGCGAGTCCATGTTGCCCAGGTACAGGCGCTCCTGCAGGCCCAGCTTGATGCGGGCCAGCGCGCGCGTGATCTTGCGCGTGACGAAGGTCTCGCCCCGCAGCGGCGACTCGTGGTTGAACAGGATGCCGTTGCAGGCGTACAGGCCGTACGCCTCGCGGTAGTTGATGGTGATCCAGTACGCGTACAGCTTCGCCACCGCGTACGGGCTGCGGGGATAGAAGGGCGTCGTCTCCTTCTGCGGCACTTCCTGCACCAGGCCGTACAGCTCGGAGGTCGAGGCCTGGTAGAAGCGCGTCTTCTTCTCCAGGCCCAGGATGCGGATGGCCTCCAGGATGCGCAGCGCACCCAGCCCGTCCGAGTTGGCCGTGTACTCCGGCTCCTCGAAGGACACCGCGACGTGGCTTTGCGCGGCCAGGTTGTAGATCTCGTCCGGCCGCACCTTGCCGATGATGTGGATGAGGCTGGACGAATCGGTCATGTCGCCGTGGTGCAGCACGAAGCGCCCGTCGGAGACGTGCGGATCCTGGAACAGGTGGTCGATGCGGTCCGTGTTGAACAGCGAGGTGCGGCGCTTGATGCCGTGCACCTCGTAGCCCTTGCCGAGCAGCATTTCGGCGAGGTAGGCGCCGTCCTGGCCGGTCACGCCGGTGATCAATGCGATTTTCTTGGTCATGCTGGAGACCTTGGGGGTCAGGAAACCTGTCGGAGGAAAGTTCAACCACGACGGCCGCCGACAGGGATGCGAGCGGATCGCGCGTTTCGGCGGCACGTCGGGCCGGGCCAGGCTGGGCCGGGGCGGGAACGCTTTTGCCAGCTCTGCGGCAGGTCGGGCGCTATTTTATCGTTTCCGCCAGTCAGCCCGGCTTCGGCACGGGCTTTATGGAAACAATTCGGCACGGGACAACAAGAGTCCCGCGCGGTCCTTGGCCGACAACAGCGGCTCCTCGATCCCCGCTGCCGCAAGCCCCCAGTCGACCCCGATGGCGGGATCGTCCCAGGCGATGCAGCGTTCGTGCTCCGGCGCGTAGTAGTCGGTCGTCTTGTAAAGGAAGTCGGCGGAGTCGCTCAGGACCAAGAAACCGTGCGCCAGCCCAGGCGGGATCCAGATCTGGCGCTGGTTCTCCTCGGACAGTTCGGCGGACACCCAGCGGCCGAAGGTCGGTGAGGAGCGGCGGATGTCGACGGCCACGTCCAGCACCCTGCCCCGCGCCACCCGCACCAGCTTGCCCTGCGGCTGGCGTACCTGGTAGTGCAGGCCGCGCAGCACGCCCTTGCCGGAACGGGAATGGTTGTCCTGCACGAACACCGGGTCCGTCCCGGTTGCTTCGTGAAAGGCACGCTGGTTGTAGCTTTCCAGGAAGAAACCACGCGCATCGCCGAACACCCTGGGCTCCAGCACCAGCACGTCTGCAATCGCGGTCCGCGCGACTTTCATGCGGCCTGCTTTCCGTCGCGCAGGAGGTTCAGCAGGTAGCGGCCGTACCCGTTCTTCTTCAGCGGCTCGGCCAGCCGTTCCAGCTGCGCGTCGTCGATGAAGCCCGCCCGCCACGCGATCTCTTCCGGGCAGGCGATCTTCAGGCCCTGGCGGTTTTCCAGCGTGGCGATGAACTGGCCGGCCTCCAGCAGGCTCTCGTGCGTGCCGGTATCCAGCCACGCGTAGCCCCGTTTGAGGATCTGCACGGAAAGCTGCCCCCGCTCCAGGTAGGCCTGGTTCACCGCCGTGATCTCCAGCTCGCCGCGGGCGCTGGGTTTCACGGACTTGGCGATGTCCACCACCGCGTTGTCGTAGAAGTACAGGCCGGTCACCGCGTAGTTGCTGCGCGGCTGGGCCGGCTTTTCCTCGATGCTGCTGGCCTTGCCGGCGGCGTCGAAGTCCACCACCCCGTAGCGCTGGGGATCCTGCACGTGGTAGGCGAAGACCGTTGCCCCGTCCTGCTGCCCACCCGCTTCGCGCAGCATGGGCTGGAAGTCGTGGCCGTAGAAGATGTTGTCGCCCAGCACCAGAGCGCTCGGGTCGTTGGCGATGAAGCGCTCGCCGATCAGGAAGGCCTGGGCCAGGCCATCGGGGCTGGGCTGCACCGCGTACTGGATGTTCAGGCCCCAGTTCGCACCGTCGCCCAGCAGCTGCTGGAAGCGCGGGGTGTCCTGCGGGGTGCTGATGACGAGCACGTCGCGCAGGCCGCCCAGCATGAGCGTGCTGAGCGGGTAGTAGATCATCGGCTTGTCGTACACCGGCAGGAGCTGCTTGCTCAGGGCCAGCGTGGCCGGGTGCAGGCGCGTGCCGGAGCCGCCGGCGAGGATGATGCCTTTGCGTCGGGTCATGGTGTTCAGAGGATTTCCTGCAGCATGCGGGCCACGCCCTGCTGCCACGGCGGCAGCGCAAGCCCGAACGCGGTCCGCAGCCGGGTGGTGTCCAGCCGGGAATTATGTGGGCGCCGCGCCGGGGTCGGAAATGCACTGGTGGGAATCGGCAACACCTGCTCCGGTCCTGCCTTCAGCTCGGCGCCCGCTGCCTGTGCAGCCCCGACGACGAAGCGGGCATACCCGTGCCAGCTGGTCTCTCCGGCCGCCGCCAGGTGATAGATGCCGGCGGGCGCCGTTCCCTCCAGGAAGGGACGCAGCGCCTGCGCCGTGACGTCCGCCAGCAGGTCCGCACCGGTGGGCGCGCCCACCTGGTCGTCCACCACCTTCAGCTCCGTGCGCTCCCGGGCCAGGCGCAGCATGGTCCTGGCGAAGTTGCCGCCGCGCGCCGCATAGACCCAGCTGGTGCGCAGGATCAGGTGCCGCGGCAGCGCGGCGGCGATGCGCTGCTCGCCTTCCAGCTTGGTGGCGCCGTACACGCCCAGCGGCCCGGTGGGGTCGGTCTCCTGCCAGGGCCGCGTGCCGCTGCCGTCGAAAACGTAATCCGTGGAAAAGTGGACGAGCGCGGCGCCGACGCGCCGGGCCGCTTGCGCGATGGCGCCGGGCGCGACCGCGTTGACCGCTTCGGCCAGGCCTTGTTCGGTCTCGGCCTTGTCGACCGCCGTATAGGCCGCCGCATTCACGATGACATCGGGCCGCACCGCCCCGACGGTGCGCGCCACGCCCGCGGCATCCGTCAGGTCGCCGCATAGCCCGCCCTCGCCCGCGCGGTCCAGGGCGATCACCTGCCCCAGAGGGGCGAGGCTGCGCTGGAGTTCCCAGCCCACCTGGCCATTGCGGCCGAACAGGAGGATCTTCACGCTCAAGCGGCGCTGGCGTACTGGCGGGAGATCCACTCCCGGTACGCGCCGCTCTGCACGCGCTGCACCCACTCGCCGTTCGCGAGGTACCACTGCACGGTCTTGCGGATGCCGGTCTCGAAGGTTTCCGCCGGCTTCCAGCCCAGCTCGCGCTCGAGCTTGCGCGCGTCGATCGCGTAGCGCCGATCGTGGCCGGGGCGGTCCGTCACGAAGGTGATCTGCTCCTGGTAGCTGCGCTGGTCGGCGCGGGGACGCAGTTCGTCCAGCAGGGCGCAGACCGTATGCACGATCTCCAGGTTGGGCTTCTCGTTCCAGCCGCCGACGTTGTAGGTCTCGCCCAGGCGGCCCTTGTCCAGCACGCGCCGGATCGCGCTGCAGTGGTCGGTGACGTAAAGCCAGTCGCGCACCTGCTGCCCGTCACCGTACACCGGCAGCGGCTTGCCCGCGAGCGCGTTGACGATCATCAACGGGATCAGCTTCTCCGGGAAGTGGTAGGGCCCGTAGTTGTTCGAGCAGTTGGTGGTCAGCACCGGCAGCCCGTAGGTGTGGTGGTACGCACGCACCAGATGATCGCTCGCTGCCTTGCTCGCGGAGTACGGGCTGTTCGGCTCGTACTTGTGGTCCTCGGTGAAGGCCGGGTCGGTGGGCGCGAGCGAACCGTAGACCTCGTCGGTCGAGACGTGGAGGAAGCGGAAGGCCTCGCGCTCGGCCCCCTGCAGGCCCGACCAGTAGGCACGCACGGCTTCCAGCAGCCGGAAGGTGCCCACCACGTTGGTTTCGATGAAGGTGCCCGGCGCATGGATGGAGCGATCGACATGCGACTCGGCGGCGAAGTTGACGACGGCCCGCACCCGGTGCCTGGCCAGCAGGCTCTCCACCAGCGCCTGGTCGCCGATGTCGCCCTGCACGAACACGTGCCGCGCATCGCCATCCAGCGAACGCAGGTTCTCGCGGTTGCCGGCGTACGTGAGCTTGTCCAGGTTCAGGACGGGCTCGTTGCCGGCCCCCAGCCAGTCAAGCACGAAATTCGAGCCGATGAAGCCGGCTCCTCCAGTCACGAGAATCACTGCGAGGCCCTTCTCTTTGCCCGGCAATTATCGCATCGCCTCCCAGGGGCCCCGCGCGAGGCCGGAGGCGGCGCAGTGGCCTGGCTTGCTGCGAAGCGCAAACCGCCTGCTCCATCTGCTGGTACGCTATCCGGAACCTGCGCCAGGCACGCACCTGCTGCGAGCGGCCGGCGCCCAGGGGGAACCGGCCGCGGCGCGAACGCAGGGCCAGAAGGGCAAGACGAGATGGGCAAGTGGACGGCCTTCCCACAGCCGGGCAGCTACCGGCACGACGCCGCCAGCGTGAGCCGCGAGTGGCCGCGCCTGCACGGAGGCGACGCCGAGCCCTTGCCGTCCGACCCCAGGGTGCTCGCCGCCTGGGTGCTGTTCCACAACGGGGAGTTCCAGCAGGCGGTGGAGGCCGGGCTGGCCGCCGGCGGCGCGGGCCTGACCGTGGCCAACAAGGCGGCCTGCATCTACGCCAACTACCTGGAGAAGAAGGAAAAGAACCGGCTCGACCTGTTCCAGGAGGCGGCGCAGCGCGCGGAGCGCCAGTCGCAGGACGACCCGGGCAACGCCAACGCCTGGTACTGGCACGCCTATGCCCTGGGACGCTACAGCCAGGCCATCAGCGTGGCCAAGGCGCTGGCACAGGGCCTTGGGAGCAAGGTCAAGGCCAGCCTGGAGCGCACCATCGCCTTGCAGCCGCAGCATGCGGATGCGCACGTGGCGCTGGGCGCCTTCCATGCGGAGGTGATCGACAAGGTCGGGACCCTGATCGGCGGCATGACCTACGGCGCGAAGAAGGAGGCGGGGCTGCAGCTGTTCCAGGAGGGCCTGCGCCTGCACGCCCGCTCGCCCATCGCGCTGATCGAATACGCCAACGGCCTCGTCATGCTCGAAGGCGAGAAGAAGATGAAGGAGGCGACGCGCCTGTACCAGCAGGCGGCCGCCATGGAGCCGCTGGACGCCAAGGAATGGCTGGACGTGGAAATGGCCCGCGAAGAGCTCAAGGTCTAGCGGGGGCCCTAGCAGCGCCCTACGGGCGCTGGCGACGCCAGACTACAGGCGCAGTCTCGTCCGTGCGGAAGAATCCCGGCGGATGGAGCCACAGAACATCTTCCAGGCACTCCTCGTGAGTCACCGCACCCAGCGCGAACTGGCGGCGCGCCTGCTCGAAAGCCAGCCCACCACGCCGGAGGGGCAGCACGTCTTCGAGGAGCTCAAGGCCGAACTGGCCGCGCACGAGACGGCGGAGGAGCGCTGCTTCTACGTCCCCCTGTTCGAGTTCGACCAGTCGGTGGACCTCTCGCGCCACGCGATCGCGGAACACCACGAGATGGACGAGATGGTCGAGCACCTCGACGAGCTCGATCCGCACGCCGCGGAATGGCTGGAATGCTGCCAGAAGCTGTGCGACAAGATCGAGCACCACCTGAACGAGGAGGAGCAGAAGTTCTTCCCGCAGGCTGGCGAGGTGCTCAGCGAGGAGCAGAAGACGCAACTCGGGCGCGACTACGAGGCGGAGTTCATGACGCTTCGCATCAAGCAGGAAGCGTGAGGTCCGCACCGGCACGTCCGGTCCGGTGCGCAGCGGAGCGCTGCACTTAAGATAGCGCCCCCAAAGAACCCGCAGGAGACCCCATGGCCGACCTCAACGCCGACTTCGAAGCCGCCGTCGCCAATTCCAGGAAGCTGTCGCAGCGGCCGGACAACGCCACGCTGCTGAAGATCTACGGCCTGTACAAGCAGGCCACCAGCGGCGACGTCACCGAGAAGAAGCCCGGCTTCGGCGACATGATCGGCCGCGCGAAGTGGGATGCGTGGAACGGCTGCAAGGGCACGGAAAGCGATGACGCCAAGCGGCAGTACATCGAGCTGATCCAGTCCCTGAGCTGACGGGAATCCTGTCATTGCGGGCTGGACCCGCAATCATGGACCTCGCCCTGGCGCCCCGTGGATCCCGGCTCCGGGGCCGGGATGACATCCTCAGTGTTTCTTTCGCACGGGCGTCTTGGCCGGCGCTTTCGCCGCGACCTTGGCAGCGGGCTTGTGCAACTCCCCATGCGGCTTCGCGTGCTTGGCGGCGCGCCTGGCTTCGTGCTTGGCGAGCCCCTGCTCGAAGGCATGCAGCGGATCCTGGTGCGCCAGCAGCTCGTCGAGGTTCTTGACGATCTCGGTCTCGATCTTCGTGCGGAAGACGCCCAGCAGCAGGCCCAGCCTGGCATGCAGCTGGAACTTGTCTGCGCTGACTTCCAGAGCGCCTTGCGCGCCGGGCCGCTCGAAGCGCACCCGGTCATGGCTTTTGCCCTCTTCGTACCTGCACTCCAGGGCCAGCTTCGCCTCGGCGACCTCCATCCAGCGCCTCGCGAGCTTGCGCGCCTGCTCCAGACCCAGGGCGTGCTCGCGCACGATACGGATTTCAGCCACCGGCGGCCTCCTTGAGTTTCTGGTGCCGCTCCTCCTTGGGGAGGGTGGCAAGTTGCCTGGCAGCAGCGTAGAAGCGCGTCCAGTCGTCGCCCTGCGCATGGAACAGCGCCTCGAAGCCGGGCACCAGTTCGTCGTAGGCGGCCTGGGCGCCGAAGAAGGCATTGTTCGCCTCGCGCACCCAACGGTCGTAGCCGCGCCAGGCGGTGGGCTCGCCGCCGGCGCCGGCCTTCATCCGCGCATAGTCCTCGCGGAACTGCGCCATCAGCTTCTGCTTGCCATCTTCCTTGGCCTGCGGCGTCATGCCCGGCGTCTCGTAGAGGGCCTTGAGCGCCTCGCGCGTGCGGCGCGAAACCTCGCGGAACGCGCGCCTGCGGCCGTCGTACGCCGCGTAGTCCTGCCGCGCCTTCTCGTCGGCCTGCGTGCGCAGCCAGCGCTCGCCGCCCAGCCGCTCCACCGCGGTGGCGAAGGACTCGTTGAAGGTCGTGTCGTTCTTGGCGTAGATCACCTGGTGCGCCAGCTCGTGGAAGACCAGCCGCGCCAGTTCGCCTTCGGGGTAGCCGATGAAGGTGTTGAGCAGCGGGTCGCCGCCGGCCCAGTTCATGAAGCCCAGGGTGGAATAGGCCGTGACGGGGTACACGTTCGTCTCGTAGCCCTGCTGCTCCAGGTCCGTGGCGTCGCTGCGCGCGCGCTTCTCGTCGTAGTAGCCGCGGTAGCCCACGCAGCCGGTGACGGGGAAGCACCAGGTCTTCAGTTCCAGGGAATAGGCCGGCGCCGCGGTGACGTTCCAGACCGCCGCGGTGCGGTGCAGGTCGGCGTAGCGGTGGTAGCTCGCGTTGTCCGGCAGCCCGAGTTCGGTCACCGCGTAGCGGCGGATGCGCTGCGCCAGC
This sequence comes from Ramlibacter sp. G4-7, assembly GCF_057784995.1. Lineage (NCBI taxonomy): Bacteria > Pseudomonadati > Pseudomonadota > Betaproteobacteria > Burkholderiales > Comamonadaceae > Ramlibacter > Ramlibacter sp. G4-7. The sequence goes on along the minus strand of NZ_JBYNTT010000004.1, from coordinate 69,340 downwards.
TTCAGGCGCTGGCGCAGCCGCTCGGAGGTCTGGGGCTCCTGCAGCAGTTCGTCGATCGGCTTGGCGGCCGCCATGATGTTCATGTGGCCGGTCACCGACTGCCAGTAGTAGCCCAGGTTGGAACACCCCGTCAGGCACAGCGTCGCCGCCACCGCCAGTCCCGCCACGCCTGCCAATCCCATGAACAGTGCCTTCTTCCTCACGCGGGATGCACGTCGACCAGGCAGTCGTAGAACACGGGCGCGCGGCCCATGTCGGTCAGGCGCTGGCTGGTGAGCTCGTTGACGTTGGTGCCGTTGGCTCCCAGCTTGCGCCACCAGATGCCCAGGCCGTTGACGACGCCGGGGCGCGCGCGCCTCGAGATGCGGGCGCGGCAGTGGTATTCGCCGCGGTCGTTGAACACGCGCACCAGCTGGCGGTCGGCGATGCCGCGCGCGGCGGCATCGTCGGCGTGCATCTCCAGCAGCGGCTCGCCCTCGATGTCGCGCAGGCTGCGGACGTTGACGAAGGTGGAGTTCAGCCAGTTGCGCGCCGGCGGCGAGATCATCGCCAGCGGATAACGCGGCGAGCTCCCCGCCGCCTCGTAGTTGGGCACGTGGTCGGGCAAGCCGTCCTGTCCCTGGCGCGCGAGCCGCTCGCTGAAGAACTCGCAGCGGCCCGAGGCCGTGGGGAAGCGCCCTTGCGCGAACGGAGCGTCCGGCACGCGCAGGCTGGCGAACCCGTGCTCCAGCAGTTGCCCGAAATCGACCTGGTCGCCGAAAGCGCGGCGGCACAGCGCCTCGTCGCCGTCGCGAAAGCAGGGCTCGTCGAAGCCCAGGCGGGCGGCCAGCTCGCGAAAGACCTGGGTGTTGGGCCGTGCATCGCCCACCGGCGCGATCGCCGGCCGGTTCAGCATCACGTCGGTGTGGCCGTAGGTGGTGTGGATGTCCCAGTGTTCCAGCTGCGTCGTGGCGGGCAGCACGTAGTCGGCGTAGTCCACGGTGTCGGTGTGGAACTGCTCCAGCACCACCGTGAACAGGTCCTCGCGCGCGAAGCCCCGCGCCACCTTGCCCGACTCCGGCGCCACCGCCAGCGGGTTGCTGTTGTAGACGACCACCGCCTCGATGGCCGGGCCGAACGCGGGCGACGCGGGCCGCAGCAGGTCGTCGCCAATGGTGACCATGTTGATCGTGCGCGGGTTGCGCTGCCCGAGCAGGTCGGGCCGCTGCAGCCATTCGCGGTCGGCGGGGAAGAAGCCGGAGCTGGAAAGCAGCAGGCCGCCGGCGCGATGCCGCCATGCGCCCACGAGCGCAGGCAGGCAGGCGACCGCGCGCACCGCGTTGCCGCCGCCGCGCACGCGCTGCATGCCGTAGTTCAGGCGGATCGCCGCGGGCCGGATCGTCCCGTAGTCACGCGCCAGGCCGCGGATCTGCTGCGCCGGGATCCCGCAGACGTCGGCCGCCCGCTCGGGCGTCCAGCGCAGGGCGCGTTCGCGCAGGCCGTCCCATCCCAGCGTGTGCTGCGCGATGTAGTCGTGGTCCAGCCAGTCGTTGACCACCAGCTCGTGCATCAAGGCGAGGGCCAGCGCGGCGTCGGTGCCGGGCAGCAGCTGCAGGTGTTCGTGGCACTTCTCCGCCGTCTCGCTGCGGCGCGGGTCGATGCACACCAGCTTGGCGCCGCGCCGCTTGGCTTCCTGCGCCAGCCGCCAGAAGTGCACGCTGCTCGTGATGGCGTTGCTGCCCCACACGAGGATCAGGCCCGCCTCGGCGAAGAACTCCACCTTCATGCCGACCTTGCCGCCCAGGGTCTGGGTCAGCGCCTCGGCACCGGCGGAGGCGCAGATCGTGCGATCCAGCAGCGACGCGCCCAGCCGGTGGAAGAAGCGGCCCGCCATGGCCTCGCCCTGCACCAGGCCCATGGTGCCGCAGTAGCTGTAGGGCAGGATGGCCTGCGGGTCGCGCGCGGCGATCGCCGACAGCCGCCGCGCGATGTCGTCCAGCGCGGCGTCCCAGGAGACGGGCTCGAACCGGCCCGAGCCCTTGGGGCCCACGCGGCGCAAGGGCTGCAGCAAGCGCTCCGGGTGGTAGGTGCGCTCCAGGTAGTGCGAGACCTTGTTGCAGAGCACGCCGTCGGTGGGCCGGTGCGCCGGATTGCCCTGCAGGCGCACCGCCACGCCATCTTGCACCGTCGTGACCAGCGCGCAGGTGTCCGGGCAGTCGTGCGGGCAGGCGCCCAGCACCTGGCGGGCGGGGGAAGCAGCGGCCGGATCCAGCATGGGGCTCATTGTCGGCTAGCGGGGCGAGCAGTACTGCGCATGGTAACCAAGCCCCTGTCGCACCCCAGGCACGGCGCCTTTAATACCTTCGGCTGCGCTTCAGCGAATCGCAAGCGCCGCTCGCGAGAATCGTGCGCATGCTCAACCGACGCACCTTCACCCGCGCTGCGGCTTCCGCCGTGGCGCTGGTCGCGGCGCCCGCCCTGCGCGCGCAGGGCGACCGCATCCTGCTCGCCCAGTCCGCGCCCTTCACCGGCCCGTCTGCCCAACTGGGCATCCAGTTCCACCAGGGCGCCCGGCTCTACTTCGACCAGCTCAACGCGCAGGGCGGAGTGCACCGCGGCGCCATCGAGCTGGTGAAGATGGACGACGGCTACGAACCGGACCGCTGCGTGGAGAACACCCGCAAGCTGATCGCCGACGAACCGCTGGCCCTGTTCGGCTACATCGGGACGCCGACGAGCGTCGCGGCGCTGCCGCTGGCCACGGCGGCCAGGATCCCCTTCGTTGCGCCCTTCACCGGCGCCATGGCGCTGCGCCAGCCGCTGAACCGCTGGGCCTTCCACATCCGCGCCTCGTACAACGACGAGACGGAGCTGATCGTGCGGCAGCTGACTTCTCTCAACGTGCACAAGATCGCGGTCTTCCACCAGAACGACGCCTACGGCAAAGCCGGCCTCGATGGCGTGGAACTCGCCCTGAAGTCGCGCAACATGAAGACCGTGGGACAGGCGACGGTGGAACGCAACTCGGTCGCGGTCGGCCCTGCGGTGAAGGCGCTGGTGGCGGCGCAGCCGGACGCCATCGTGCAGATCGGCGCCTACAAGGCCTGCGCCGCGTTCATCCGCCAGGCGCGCGCCGCCGGCTTCGGCGGCACCTTCTTCAACGTGTCCTTCGTGGGCACGCAGGCGCTGGCCGACGAACTGGGCAAGGACGCCACCGGCGTGGTGGTGACGCAGGTGGTGCCCTCGCCCTACAACGCCGCGCGGCCGGTCACACGCGAGTTCCTCGCCGCGGTGAAGAAGGCGGGCGGCGAGCACCAGGCCAACTTCTCCAGCATGGAGGGCTACCTGGCGGCCCGGGTGCTGGCCGAAGGCTTGCGCCGCGGCAAGCCCACGCACGAAGGCCTGGTCGCCGGGCTGGAGTCGCTGGGCAACGAGGACTTCGGCGGGTTCAACGTGTCGTTCTCGCCGAACGACCACGTGGCGTCGAAATTCGTCGAGCTGTCGATGCTGACGGGGGACGGGAAGGTGCGGACTTGATCCTCACCCGATCGCCCGCACCTCGCCCAGCCCCTCCATGAACGCCTGGCAGCGCGCGAGCTGCTCCAGGCTGACGTACTCGTCCGGCTGGTGCGCCTGGGCGATGCTGCCGGGGCCGCACACCACCGTGCGGATCCCGGCGTTCTTGAAGATGCCGGCTTCCGTGCCGAAGGCCACGTTGGTGGTGCGCGGCTCGCCGGCCAGGCGCATCGCCAGCTGCGTCACGCCGTCCTGCTCGGACCCCAGGAAGCTGGGGATCTCGCAGATGGTGTCGAAGCGGAAGCCGGTGTCGGGCGCGACCTGCTGCATCGCCGGCTCCAGCGAGCGGGCATAGGCCACCACCTGCGCCTGCAGGGCGCGCGCGTCGGCGGTCGGAAGGTCGCGGAACTCGTAGCGGAACTCCGCGTCGCGTGGCACCACGTTGTCCGCGATGCCGCCGTGGAACTGCCCCACGCTGGCCGTGGTGAACGGCACGTCGAACCCCGCGTAGCGCGGCTCCTCGCGCTCCAGGCCTTCGGCCATGTCGCGCACGCGACCGACCACGCGCGCGGCCATCTCGATGGCGTTCACCGAGTGCGGGGTCAGCGAGGAATGCGCCTCCTTGCCGCGCACGCAACAGCGGTAGCGGTACACCCCCTTGTGGGCGATCGCGGGCACCATGCTCGTGGGCTCGCCCACGATGCAGGCCAGCGGCGCGATGCCGGCTTCGCGCAGGTCCGCGATCAGCTCCTTGACCCCGAAGCAGCCGATCTCTTCCTCGTAGCTGAAGGCGAAGTGGATGGCGAAGGGCGCGGCGCTGTTGAGGAACAGCTCCGCGTGCGCGACGGCGGTGGCGATGAAGCCCTTCATGTCGGCGGAGCCGCGCCCGTACAGCCGCCCGTCCTTCACCACGCCGCCCAGCGGGTCGACCGACCAGTCCTGCCCGTCCCAGGGGACGGTGTCCGTGTGCCCGGACAGGATCAGGCCGGCGGGCTTGCCCTCGCCCAGCGTCGCGAACAGGTTGGCCTTGGTCTTGTCCGCGTTGTAGCTCAGCCGGCTCTTGACGCCCAGCCGGGCGAGTTCGTCGCGGATGCAGTGGATGAGCGCGAGATTGGAATTCGCGCTGACGGTGTTGAAGCCGACCAGGGTGCGCGCCAGGTCCAGGGCGCGCGGGGCCGGAAGGGGTGCAGCCATGCGCCGCATTGTCACGGAATTCCCCTCATAGGCACGGCTGCCGCCGCTCGCTAGACTGGCAGCCCCTTGCAGGACACCCGCGCATCACCATGAAGCTCCTGGACTCCATCGTCACCGAAGCCGCGTCCATCGTCGCCGTTCGACGCGACATCCACGCCCATCCCGAACTATGTTTCGAGGAGGTGCGCACCGCCGACCTGGTCGCGGCCAAGCTCACCGAATGGGGCATCCCCGTGCACCGGGGCCTGGGCGGCACCGGCGTGGTCGGCATCGTCAAGAACGGCACCTCGACCCGGGCGATCGGCCTGCGCGCGGACATGGACGCCCTGCCCATGCAGGAATTCAACACCTTCGCGCACGCGAGCAAGCACGCCGGCAAGATGCACGCCTGCGGCCACGACGGCCACGTCGCCATGCTGCTCGCCGCGGCGAAACATTTCGCGAAGAACCGCCACTTCGACGGCACCGTCTACCTGATCTTCCAGCCCGCCGAGGAAGGCGGCGGCGGCGCCCGCGAGATGATCAAGGACGGCCTCTTCGAGAAGTTCCCGATGGAAGCGGTCTTCGGCATGCACAACTGGCCGGGTGGCCAGGTTGGCCGCTTTGCCGTGGGCCCCGGCCCGGTGATGGCGTCCACCGCCGAATTCAAGGTCACGATCCGTGGCAAGGGAGGCCACGGCGCCATGCCGCACCTGGGCATCGACCCGGTGCCGGTGGCCTGCCAGATCGTCCAGGCCTTCCAGACCATCGTCAGCCGCAACATCAAGCCGATCGACGCTGGTGTCGTCTCGGTCACCATGATCCACGCGGGTGAAGCCACCAACGTGATCCCGGACAGCTGCGAGCTGCAGGGCACGGTGCGCGCCTTCCGCGACGAGGTGCAGGACCTGATCGAGAAACGCATGCGCCAGATCGCCGAGAACCTGTGCGTGGCGCACGACGCGCGCTGCGAGTTCGAGTTCCACCGCAACTACCCGCCGACAGTCAACTCGGCCCCCGAAGCGGAGTTCGCCCGCAAGGTGATGGCCAGCATCGTCGGCGAGGACAACGTGCTGCCGCAGGAGCCCACCATGGGCGCCGAGGACTTCGCCTTCATGCTGCAGGCCAAGCCGGGCGCCTACTGCTTCATCGCCAACGGCGACGGCTCCCACCGGGAGTTCGGTCACGGCGCCGGTCCCTGCATGCTGCACAACCCGAGCTACGACTTCAACGACGACCTGATCCCGCTGGGCGCCACGTACTGGGTGCGTCTGGCCGAGGAGTGGCTGGCCAAGGGCCGGGCGTGACGGGCGCGAGCCCGTTCTCGCGCAGCTACGCCGAGGCACGGCAGAAATTCCTCCAGGCGGCCGCCGACGCCGGCCTGCAGGTCGAAGCCAAGCCGCACCCCCTGCCCGGCATCGCCAGCGAGCCGCTGGCCATGGACGTGGCGCGCGAGGGGCATCCCAGTGCGGCCCGGCTGCTCGTCCTAAGCAGCGCCTGCCACGGCGTGGAAGGTTACTGCGGCAGCGGCGTGCAGGTCTCGGCACTGCGCGATGCCGGCTTCCGCCAGCGCGCGGCGGAGCGCGGCGTGGCGGTGCTCTACGTCCACGCCCTCAATCCCTACGGCTTCTCGCACATCCGCCGCACGACGCACGAAAACGTCGACCTGAACCGCAACTTCCACGACTTCTCGGCGCCGCTGCCGCAGAACACGGCCTTCCGCGAGCTGCACCCGCTGCTGGTCCCGCCAGAGTGGCCGCCCACGCCGGAGAACGAAAGGGAGATCGGGCGCTACGTGGCGCGCCACGGGGAAAAGGGCTTCCAGGCAGTGGTCTCCGGCGGCCAGTACGAATTCCCGGATGGCCTTTACTTCGGCGGCCGCGCACCCACGTGGAGCAACCTGGCGCTGCGCGAGGTGCTGCGCACGCATGGCCGGCGCGCCGGGCGCATCGCCTGGATCGACATCCACACCGGCCTTGGCCCCAGCGGGGTCGGGGAGCGCATCTACGCCGGCGAAGACGACCCGGTGGCCATCGCCCGCGCCCGGCAGTGGTGGGCAGGCGAGGGCCGCACGCCTGTCGTGTCCTTCTACGACGGCTCGTCTTCCTCGTCACGGCTGACCGGCCTGATGTTCCGGGCCGTCCAGGACGAGTGCCCGCAGGCGGAGTACACGGGGATGGCGATGGAGTACGGCACGCTGCCCGTGATGGACGTGTTCCACGCCCTGCGCGGCGAGCAGTGGCTCACGAACCATCCCGACGCGCCACCGCAGCTCGCGGCGGCGATCCGGAAGCGGATGCTGCAAGCGTTCTATACAGACACCGATGCGTGGCGCGCTCGGATCCTGGCGCAGGCGCGCGAGGCGCTGTTGCAGGCGGTAAAAGGACTGACACACTCGACAGCCACGACCTGACCGAGGCCTAGAATCCGTCTTCCCCTGCAAGGAGCCGGTTTGGGGTCTGTTCGCCTGCTGCTCGCCATCGCCGTCGTCATCGCGCATTCCGCGCCGCTGCTCGGCCTGACGTTCACCGGCGGGATGGTCTCCGTCCAGGCCTTCTACGTCATCTCCGGCTTCTACATCTCGCTGATCCTCAACGAGAAGTACCAGAGCGGAACGGCCGGCACGAAGCTGTTCTACTCGAACCGCTTCCTGCGCATCTACCCGATCTATTGGTTGATCCTCGCGATCGCCTGCCTGCTCTCGCTGCTGGAAGGGGACGTACCCGAGATCCATACGCTGGGGGTCCTCGCGAATTTTTCCGGTCAGTCCGACAAGCTCGGGCTCGATGCAAAGCTTTATCTGGCCGTCACGAACCTCTCCCTGTTCGGCATGGATTGGGCCCAGTTCCTGCGCTTCGACGGCGCGCACGTGCGGCCGGCACTCGACGCCCTCGCCCACCGGCCGCGCGCGTCCGACTTCGCCTTCGTGCCCCAGGCCTGGACTCTGGGGGTGGAGCTCACCGTGTACCTGATCGCGCCTTTCGTATTCCGGCGCAGCTGGCTCGTGCTCCTGGCCATCGTCCTCGCGAGCACGGCGGCGCGGGCTTTCGCGTACCGGCACGGCCTGGACAACGACCCGTGGACCTACCGCTTCTTCCCCTTCGAGCTCGCGCTGTTCGTCCTGGGCGGGCTGGCCTACCGCGCCTACAGGTCGGTGGGATTTCTCGCGAACCGCTACATCGGCTGGGCCTGTCTCGCGATCGTCTGGGGCTTGGCCATCGGCTATCGCGGGCTGCCGACCGCGCCCTCGATCGTTCCCGGCTTTGCGTCGGGGCAGCTGGCCTTCCTGCTGGCCGTCGCGATGTCCCTCCCCGCCATGTTCCACCTGTCAAGGTCCAGCCGGGTCGACCGCTGGGCCGGCGAACTGTCCTATCCCGTGTACCTGGTTCACCTGATCGTCATCCCGATGTGCAACGGGTCTTTCGGCCCCGGGAACATCTACCCGGTACTCGGCTCGCTCGTGCTGTCCACGCTGATCGTCTTGCTGGTGGGCACGCCCCTCGACCGCTACCGGCAGTCCCGGGTGGACAAATCCGCCGCGCGAGCAGGGCCGCGCCTGGACACTGCTGCCCGCGGCGATCCGCTCGCCGCCAAGGCCTGAGCGAACGCGTCAGCCCGCGGCCCGCGACTCGGCGATCACCAGGAGGCCGTCGAAGATCAGGCTTTCCACCAGCTCGAAACGCTCCAGCATGTGCGGCGCCATCTTCCATCCGGCGCCGCCCGTCATGTAGCAGGCCGGCTCGCTGCCGCAGCGCTCGCGCACGTGCTGCACCATGCGCTCGATCGCGCCGGCGATGGCGAAGGTGCCGCCGCTGGTGAGCGCGTCGCTGGTGTTGGTCGGGAACTCGCACACTTCGCCGGTCGGCACGTGCAGTCCCGCGGTGCCGCTTTCCAGGGCCCGCAACATGATGCCGTGGCCGGGCAGGATGAAGCCGCCGAGGAAGTGGCCCTCGGCGTCCACCGCCTCCACCGTCACGGCAGTGCCCACCATCACCACCACCATCGGCCGCACGGGACCGGCCGCGAGCATGCGCTGGCGCGCGCCGATGATGGCGACCCAGCGGTCCGCACCCAGGCGCGTCGGATGGTCGTAGCCGTTGCTGATCCCCGCTTCGGCCGCACTGGGCACGACCCAGTGCGACTGCACGACCCACAGCTCCTCCATCTGCTCCTCGACGCGGCGCTTGACCGCGTCGCCGGCCACGCAGCATCCCAGCATGCGCTGGGGCACGGCGAGCTCTGCCCATTCGCCGTCGGCGAGCTTGTCGATGTTCTCCAGGAACTCCGCCCCGCTGGCGACCGGCTGCGCGCCGACCACCGCCTGCGGGTACACGGCCCATTTCAGGCGCGTGTTCCCGATGTCGACGGCGAGGAAGCTCATGCGGCCGGTGCGGATCAGGCCGCGGCTTGCAGCGGCACCTGCAGGGCGGCGACTTCGTCGGCGGCCGCCTGCTCCATCGCCTGCACGTTGGTGCAATCCTGCTCGGCCTGCCGGAGGCCGAACTTGAGCGTCTCGCGGGCGCGCTCGGCGCGTTCCACGACGTCGACGGCGGCGCCCCCTCCCTCGGCTCCGCCGGCCACGGCCGCGAGCTTTTGCTGCGCCGACTTCCAGTCCTCGTCCAGCACCTGCTGCAAGGAGGCCAGTACGCTGGTGCGCCGGGCGCCGGCCGCCTTGCACCGTTCGACGGCCTGCTGGGTGGCGGAGACGACGGTGCGCAGCACCTTCAGGCGGGCCACCAGCACCTGGCAACGCGCCTCGTCCGGGTCGTCGGCGGGCGCCTGCCGCGCCTTGAGCTGGTTGCGCATGTCCTGCAGCCAGCGCGCGCCCTGGTCCATGATCTTCTCGAGCGCGCGGACCTCGGCGTCGATCTCCAGCGCCAGCTTGTCCAGCGCGGTCGCCTGCGCCGAGAGCTGCTTCTGCAGCCCGCGCACCTCGTCGCCCAGGTCCTCGGCGCCGTGGGTGACCTTGCCGTGCTGCATCGAGAAGCCGGCCGCCGCCTCCTTGCCCTTGCCGGTGGCGCGCGCCAGCCAGCCGCGCGGCTGCACCAGGGACAGGTCCAGCTGCTCCAGCGCGCCATGCAACGATGCGCAGGTCGCCGCGACCGGACGGAAGTCGCCTTCGCGCGCGCGAACCTCCGCTTCGAGCTGCTGGCGCAGCTCCATCAGGCGGCGCACGTGGCCGCTTCCGGCATCCGAGGCCATCTGGTCCAGCCAGGCGCCCGGCGAGGCCGCCGTCGCAGGCCGGTCCTTCAGCTGCGCCAGCCTGGCGGGCGTCATGAGGGACGCGGTGCGGTCATCGTCGGGTTGGCTCATGGGCGGCAATGGTAAACCGCGCGCGCGCCGCGGCCCAGCCCTAGATGGCGCCGAGCCAGCACGCGCGCTGGATCGCGGCCATCTTGTTGTCCACCTTCAGCTTGTTCATCGCGTTGGCCAGGTGGTAGTTGACGGTGCGCTCGGTGCATTGCAGCTGCTGCGCGGTCTCGCGTGCGGTCTTGCCCTGGAAGGCCAGCTCCAGGCATTCGCGCTCGCGCGGGCTCAGGCGCGAGCGGGCGGTGGCGATCGAGCGCTTGACCAGCGGCCAGATGTTCAGGGCGGACCAGGCGAGCAGGGCGGCGTCGGCGCGGTCGGTCAGCTCGCGCGGGCTGAACATGAAGCATTCGAAGGCGCGGCCGGCCGGCAGCGAGAACTCCACCCGCACGACGGTCTGGTAACCGTGCGCCATCCACAGCAGGCGCCAGCGGCTGGTGTGCAGCGGATCGGACTTGGCGATGGTCTGCCAGGCCACGAGCGGCGCGTCGGAGTCGCGCCAGCGGGCGCCGAAGTCGCGGCTTTCGGCCAACGCTGCCGCAGCCTCGGCGACCAGGGGTGGATGGGCCGCGACCACCTGTCGGTCGTCGGAGCCGCCGAACGGGTCCGGACCCAGCACCACCACGGCTTCGACCGAGAACTCGCGCAACGCGGCCACCCAGTCGCTGAGGATCCCGTCCAGGCTGACACTGTCAAAGTTAACAGGGATCCCCATGCCCATTCGTTCGTACGGCTGCCGGGCTGTGACAATATCACCTTCAGGCCACCAATCATGAGCGAGGAATTGCACCGGGTCCCCTATTCGACGCCGCCCCGCGCAATGCTCGGGTCGATGTCGCATCGGCTGCGTTTCTGGACGTCCAAGGAGGTGATCCAGCCGCTCATGGAGCCGGTGCTGCATCCCTCGCCCTGGCGCATCCGGGCCATCGGCGTGTCCATGCTCCTGGGCCACCCGGTCTTCTACCTGATCTGGGCCCACCTGCTGCCGCAGCCCTTCGAAAGCCTGGTGCTGCGCGTGCTGGTGGCACTGGGAGGGCTGGCGCTGCTGGTCATCCCCAGCCTGGGCACCACGCCGCCGAGCCGGTCCGCGGCGATGATTTCGTTCGCGATCTTCTGGCTCACCCTGCCCTGGTTCTTCTTCTGGATGTATTTCTGCAACGGTGGCAACCCGGTCTGGCTGGCCAGCACGGGCGCCATGCTCCTGATCTACTACCACCTGACGGACTGGCGCCTGGCCACCCTGGGCGCGGCCACCGGCATGGTGGTGGCCTGGCTCGCCTTCCAGGCCTTCGGGCCCCAGACCCCGCCCATGAGCGACGAACTCGCGCTAACGAACTCCGTGGTGCTGGCCTTCTGCTGGTACACCGGCGTCGTCCTCGGCCTGTCGTCGTCGAACCTGCGCCGGGAGCAGCTCAATTACACCCTGGGCACCATGGGCATCATGGCGCACGAACTGCGCACGCCGCTCGCCACCATGCAGCTGATCGCCGAAGCCGTGCGCAACGACGCGCCCCAGCATGCCGGCGAAAGCGGTGAACGCCTGATGCAGCTGGGAACGCGACTGAACACGCTGGTGCGCAACATGAACCACCAGATCGACATGCAGATCACCAACGCGCGCCTGATGCGGCCGATCGGGAATCCCGAACGCCTGTCGGCCGCCGACCTGGTGCGCAAGGCGATCGACGCCTACCCTTATCGCAGCACGCGCGAGCGCCAGGCGATCGTGCTGCGGGTCTACAGCGATTTCCAGTTCTTCGGCTCGCGCGACATGTTCACCCAGGTCATCGACAACCTGACCAAGAACGCGCTGCGCTCGCTCGCGGCCGCGTCGTCCTCGCCCCAGCCCGGCGACCTCCTGGTGGAGATCGGCGCCCAGGGCCAGCGCGGGCGCATCGTCTTCACCGACAACGGGGTCGGGATGGACGCAGACCTGCGCAAGCGCATCTTCCAGCCCTTTTTCTCCACCGACCGCGGTACCGGCCACGGCCTCGGCCTGGCGTTCTGCCAGCGGGTCGTGCAGGGCGCCCACGGCACCATCCGCGCGAAGAGCGCGCCCCACCAGGGCGCGGTCTTCACGATCGAGCTGCCCGTCGCCTAGACCATGCCGGATCGCCCGCCCCCCATGACGTTTCCCCTGTTCCACCGTCCGGGGACGGTCGTCTTCCTGGACGACGACCCGGACTACCTCGAGATGCTGGCGCTGGTGCTCCCGCGCAGCTGGCACCTCAAGCTGTTCCTGCGGCCCACCGACGCGATCGCCCACCTGATGCAGGAGCCGCCGTTCTGGGAGGCCGACGCGTGGAACCAGCAGCAGCTGATCAGCCTCTGGCGCGAAGGCAAGCCGCTGATCCCGCAGATCCTGGCGTACTGGTCGCGGTACACGGAGCGCTACGCGCTCTCGCGCGTGTGCGTGGTGGACTTCTCCATGCCGGGCATGGACGGCCTGCAGGTGCTCTCTGAGCTCGGCGACTGGCCGGGCGCGCGCGTGCTCCTCACGGGGCAGGCCGATGAACAGGTGGCCGTGCGCGCGTTCAACCGCGGACTCATCGACCAGTTCATCCCGAAACAGACCCAGGACATCTCGCGGCGCCTGCGCGAGGCCGTCGAGCACCTGCTCTTCACCTCCCATGCGCGGCATGCGCAGACCTGGCGCTCCACGCTGACGCAGGAGCAGAACGCCCTGCTGCGGTCCCCCGGCGTCGACGCCTGGCTGGGCGCGTTCACGCAGAAGCACTGGGTGGAGCACGTGGTGATCGGGGCGCCTTTCGGCGTGCTGGGCATGGACGCCAACGGCAAGGTCGCCTGGCTGCAGCTGGAGACGCGCCAGGGCCTGCACGCGCTCGCCGAGGTGGCCGAGGTCGCCGGCGTCGCCCCCGCGGACGTGGAGGAGATCCGTGCCGGCACCAAGCTGGCCGACATCGAACTGCGCCAGGCGCTGTCGTCGACGCAGCCGATCTCGCTGGTCAATGCCTTCGCCGTCGGCGACCCGGGCAGCGTGCTGGGCGCCGTGTTCCCGGTCGACACGCCCAACGGTCCCGACCCGGACAACAGCTACAACCGCTGGTTGTCCCGGCAGCCGAAGCGCTACGTGCAGGACTGAGGCGCGCCCGGGTTGGCGACCGCCTGGTCCGTCCGCCGCGCGCGTGCCCGCCGGGCGATGGGCCACTCCCAGGGTTTCACCAGCGGCGCCACCTCGCGCAGCACGTGCTCCACGTGCTCCATCTCCGCGTCCGTGAGGCCGGCACTGAGCGTCAGGCGCACCATCGCGCGGTTGCGGCTGGTCGCCGGCGCGCAGAACACGGCGCCGAACACGCCGCGCGCTTCCAGCGCATCGCGCAGCGCCAGCATGTCCACTTCCGTGCCCGCCTCCAGCGCGATGATCTGCTCGCTGCCCTGGTGGATCGGATATCCCGCCTCGGCGATCGCCGCGCGCAGGCGCCGGGTGTTGGCGTGCAGCCGCGCACGGGCGACGTCGCTGTGGTCGCGGATCACCTCCAGCGTGGCGGCGAGGCCGGCGATGTCGTGCGGCAGCAGGCAGGAGCTGAAGATGCCGGGGAAGCTGTGCGCCACCATGAAAGGGCGCAGCACCTCCGGCACCGTGAACACGCCGGCACGGCCGGCGAAGGCCTTGGCCAGGCTGGCGGTGATGAAGTGCACCCTGTGGGTGAGGCCCAGCTCCGCGCACAGTCCCCTGCCCTGCGGGCCATGCGTGCCGAGCGAGTGGGACTCGTCCACCAGTAGCATGCAACCCTGCTGCTCGGTCACCTCCACGATGCGCGCCAGCGGGCACACCGCACCCGTGGTGCTGTACACGGAGTCGACGACCACCAGCCCGGGCCCGTGCCGCTGCGCGAGCCGCGCCAGGTGTTCGGGATCGTTGTGGCGGAAGGCGTGGGCCGTGGCGCCGGCCGCGCGCACGCCTTCCCACAGGGACATGTGGGCCAGGCTGTCCAGGTACACCGGCGTCTCGGGGTCGGCGATCACCTGGATCAGGCCCACGTTGGCCGCGTAGCCGGACTGGGCCAGCATCGCGCGCTCCTTGCCCAGGTACTGCGCCAGCGCGGCCTCCAGCCGCGAGCTGGGGCTTCCGTCCTGCTGGAACACCACCGACTGCACCACGAACTCGCGGTTGTGGCGCAGTGCATCGACCTGCGCCTGCGCGATGTCGGGGTGGCCCGTCACCGCGAGGTAGTCGTTGCCGTCCAGGCGCACGGCGTCCGCAGCGGGATTGCGCCCCTGCGTGGGCAGACGGGAGCCCCACTCGTTTTCCCAGCGTTGGCGGAAGGTGGCGGCCATGCGCTCCTTCAATCGCGGGAACAGGGCAGGTTCGACGGCCGCAACCGGCGGCTGGGCGGCTCCCCGCGTGATTTTTTTCTCGGTGACTTCCATGCACAACTCCTCGTTTCCGGAGTTGACCATTGAAGACAAGTTCAAGCCCATGCGTAAGCGCACCCCTGTCAGCTTTGACAGGGGGCCTTACTGCTTGTTACTTCGGCGCGACGCCCTCTAGGGCGGCGGCTTAATCCGGTGGTTTAAGTCAGCTGCCCGTGGCAGTGCTTGAACTTCTTGCCGCTGCCGCAGGGGCAGGGGTCGTTGCGCCCCACGCGCATGCCGGCCGCGGCCGCCGCGGAGGCGACCGCGACGGCGGGGCGCTGCGCGACGGCCGTGGCCGTGTCGGTGGTGCTCTCCACCTCGCCGGTCTCGGTGGGCGCCGTGTAGGTGACGTTGGCGATGCGCTCGGCGCGGTCCTCCAGGTCCTCGGCGGCCTGCTCCACCTGCTCGGGCGACTGCAGGCGCACCGTCATCAGCACCCGGGTGACCTCGTTCTTCACCGCGTCGAGCATCTGGCCGAACAGCTCGAAGGCCTCGCGCTTGTATTCCTGCTTGGGCTGCTTCTGGGCGTAGCCGCGCAGGTGGATGCCCTGGCGCAGGTAGTCCAGCGCGGCGAGGTGCTCGCGCCAGTGCGAGTCGATGCTCTGCAGCAGCACCATGCGCTCGAAGTGGGTGAAGTTCTCCTCGCCGATCTGCTGCACCTTGGCCTCGAAGGCCTGGCCGGAAGCGACGACGACCTTCTCAACGACGTCCTCGTCGGTGATGGCCTCGGCGGACTCGACCTGCTGCTTGATCGGCAGCACGATGCCCCACTCCTCGGCCAGCGCTTTCTCCAGGCCGGCCAGGTCCCACTGCTCCTCGACCGACTCCGGCGGCACGAACTGGTGCACCAGGTCGGTGAAGCAGCCTTCGCGCAGCGACGCGATCTGGGCGCCGAGGTTGCCGGCGTCCAGGATGTCGTTGCGCTGCTGGTAGATCACCTTGCGCTGGTCGTTGGCGACGTCGTCGTATTCGAGCAGCTGCTTGCGCACGTCGAAGTTGCGGCCTTCGACCTTGCGCTGCGCGCTCTCGATGGAGCGGGTGACGATGCCGGCCTCGATGGCCTCGCCATCGGGCATCTTCAGGCGGTCCATGATGGCGCGCACGCGGTCGCCCGCGAAGATGCGCATCAGCGGATCGTCCAGGCTCAGGTAGAAGCGCGAGGAGCCGGGGTCGCCCTGGCGGCCGGAGCGGCCGCGCAGCTGGTTGTCGATGCGCCGGCTCTCGTGCCGCTCGGTGGCGATGATCCGCAGGCCGCCCAGGCCCACCACCATCTCGTGGTCCTTCTGCCACTGCGCCCGCAGTTCGGCGATGCGCGCCTGCTTGCTCGCCGGATCGATGGTGTCGTCGGCCTCCAGGGCCTCGACCGCCTTCTCCACGTTGCCGCCCAGCACGATGTCGGTGCCGCGGCCCGCCATGTTGGTGGCGATCGTGATCATCTTCGGCCGGCCGGCCTGCGCCACGATGTCCGCCTCGCGCGCGTGCTGCTTGGCATTGAGCACCTGGTGCGGCAGCCCTGCCTTCTGCAGCAGGTTGGAGATGATCTCGGAGTTCTCGATCGAGGTGGTGCCCACCAGCACCGGCTGGCCGCGCTCGTAGCACTCGCGGATGTCCTGGATCGCCGCCTCGTACTTCTCGCGCGTGGTCTTGTAGACGCGATCGAGCTGGTCGTCGCGGCTGCTCGGCTTGTTCGGCGGGATCACCACCGTCTCCAGGCCGTAGATCTCCTGGAACTCGTAGGCCTCGGTATCGGCCGTGCCGGTCATGCCGGCGAGCTTGCCGTACAGGCGGAAGTAGTTCTGGAAGGTGATGGAGGCCAGCGTCTGGTTTTCCGGCTGGATCTGCACGCCTTCCTTGGCTTCCACGGCCTGGTGCAGGCCGTCGCTCCAGCGCCGGCCCGACATCAGGCGGCCGGTGAACTCGTCGACGATGACGACCTCGCCCTCCTGCACCACGTAGTGCTGGTCGCGGTGGAACAGGTGCTGGGCGCGCAGCCCCGCGTTCAGGTGGTGCATCAGCGAGATGTTCGCCGGGTCGTACAGCGTCGCGCCCTCGGGGATCAGCCCGATGTTGGCGAGGATGCGCTCGGCGTTCTCGTGGCCCTGCTCGGTGAGGAAGACCTGGTGCGTCTTCTCGTCCACGGTGAAGTCGCCCGGCTTGGTCACCCCTTCGCCAGTGCGCGGGTCCGCTTCGCCTTCCTGCTTGGTCAGCAGCGGCACGACGGACTTCATGGCCATGTAGAGGTCCGTGTGGTCCTCGGCCTGGCCGCTGATGATCAGCGGCGTGCGCGCCTCGTCGATCAGGATCGAGTCCACCTCGTCGACGATGGCGTAGTTCAGGCCCCGCTGCACACGGTCGGCCGTCTCGTACACCATGTTGTCGCGCAGGTAGTCGAAGCCGTACTCGTTGTTGGTGCCGTAGGTGATGTCGGACCGGTACGCCGCCTGCTTTTCGTCCTTGGGCATGTGCGGCAGGTTCACGCCCACCGACAGGCCCAGGAAGTTGTACAGCTTGCCCATCCACTGCGCGTCGCGGTTGGCCAGGTAGTCGTTGACGGTCACCACGTGCACGCCCTTGCCCGAGAGCGCGTTCAGGTACACCGGAAGCGTGGCCGTGAGCGTCTTGCCTTCGCCCGTGCGCATCTCGGCGATTTTGCCCTGGTGCAGCGCGATGCCGCCCATCAGCTGCACATCGAAGTGGCGCATGCGCATGGTGCGCTTGGAGGCCTCGCGCACCACGGCGAACGCTTCCGGCAGCAGCGCGTCGAGCTCCTCGCCCTGGGCGACCCGGCCGCGGAACTCCTCGGTCTTGGCACGCAGCTGCTCATCGGACAGCTTTTCGAGGCCGGGCTCGAGCGCGTTGATCTGCTCCACGGTCCGCCGATACTGCTTGAGCAGGCGGTCGTTGCGGGAGCCGAAGATTTTGGTCAGGAAGGTGGTGGCCATGGGCGCGAGGTCGTCACGGGCCTGCGGGCGGCGGGCCGGACAGCGCAGTCCTTTAGTTGTTCAGCAGATCAGTTGACGCCGCCACGCACGTTTCCAAGACCCGGGCGGGGCGGCCAAAGCAGGGCATTTTAACTGTGCAGCGTTGTAGGCGCGGTTCGCTGGAACGGGCGTGAAAAAGCCCCGCATCGCGGGGCTGTTCGGGGGACCCGCGAAGGGCTCAGTGCGGGCGGTGGTCCGGGCCGCCGACGGCGAGCTGCGCCAGGGTGTCGGCCGGGGCAGGCGAGCCCGGCCGGTGGCCGTTGCCCGCCAGGAACTTGCCCGGGTCCTGGTGCACCCCTTGCACCAGCACCTCGAAGTGCAGGTGCGGGCCGGTGGAGCGGCCGGTGGTCCCCACCAGCGCGATCTTCTGGCCGCGCTTGACCAGGTCGCCCTTCCTGGCGATGAGGCGCGAAGCGTGGGCATAACGCGAGACCAGGCCATTGCCGTGGTCGATTTCGACCATGTTGCCGTACTCGGGGTGCGCCTCCGAGGTCACCACCACGCCGCCCGCGGCCGCCACGATCGGCATGCCGACGGTGGCCTGGAAGTCCAGGCCGGTATGCAGGGCCTGGCGGCCGTTGAAGGGGTCGATGCGCCAGCCGAAACGCGAGCCCACGGGGCCGCTCACCGGATTCTGGGTGGGCACCATCATCTTCTTCAGGCGCTGGTCGATCAGGCGCGACTCCATCACCGTGAGCAGGTCCGTGCGCTCGCCGGTCAGCTGCTCCAGGTCGTTCAACGTCGCCTGCACTTCCTCCAGCGACAGGGGACGGCCTTGCACCAGGGCGCCGCCGCGGCCGGTGGCCGCCTTGAATTCCTGCGGGTTCACGCCGGCCAGGCCGCCGACGCGCTCGCCCAGCGCTTCCATCTGCAGCATGCGGGCCTGCATTTCGCCGAGCCGGCGCGCCATCGCGTCGAGGTTCTCGCGCATGAAGCGATCGCGCTGCTCGAATTCGTCCTGCACCACGAAGCGCACCACCGAGCCGATCACGGGCCAGCGCTCACGCGCGCCCTTCAGAAGCACCCAGTGGTAGAGGCCGGCCGCCATGAGCACCAGCACCAGCGACAGCGCCAGCACTGCCAGCACCAGCTTGGTCCCGCTCAGGTGGACGGCGCGGCTCTTGGCAAGCCAGGCATCCGTGATAATGAAATGCATCTTCTTCTCCTCCTCATGTCCTCGTCCCCGACCACCCGCCGACATCACCCGGTGACCCTGCAACAGGCCGCCGAGGAGGCGCCGACGCTCGCACGGCTGTCGCAGCTCGCGCGCGACTCCGGCGACAGGCTCAGGGCAATCGAGGCCTTGATCCCTGCTCCCTTGCGTGCCTCCATCCGGCCCGGTCCCATCGAGGGGACCACCTGGTGCCTGCTGGTGGACGGCAACGCGGCGGCTGCGAAGCTGCGGCAGTTGTTGCCTGTCCTGCAGCAGAAGCTCAGCCGTCTTGGGTGGGAGGTTAGCCTCATCCGCCTGAAGGTGGGAAGCCACCAGAAGTAAGCGGCCGGCCCGCTCGTCCCGGTGGTTGACACCGGCCGTCGCGGCAGCTCCGCTCGTCACGAAGCGGCCGCCGGCCGTCCATGAGGACGCATCAAGCGAAGCCGCGGAGGGACCGGTGCGCCCCGCGGCAAGCAGACACGCGAGCGGCCCCAGGCGCGGGCCGGATTCGTACTAACCCTGACGAAAAAGGACTTTGGGCCTTGACGCAGGTCAAATATACTTAGTCCTCGAAGCATTTGACCGCTTCCGCACGGCTCCGCGCGTGCGGCCCGCTAGAGCTATCCATTCCCAAGGACGACACCTCCATGCGCCTCGATCGCCGCACATTCGCCTCCGCAGCCCTTGCCGCCGCCGGACTGGCCACCCTTCCGGCTGCGCTAGCCGAAGGTTATCCATCGCAACCCGTGCGGCTGGTCGTGCCCTACGCTCCCGGCGGCCTGCCCGACACCGTTGCCCGCATCGTGGGCCAGCGGCTGACGGAAACGCTGGGCCAGGCCTTCGTGGTGGACAACAAGGCGGGCGCGGGTGGCGCGGTCGCCGCGAACACCCTGGCGAACGCACCGGCTGACGGCTACACGTTCATCGTGACGGATGGACCGATGCTTGCCATTCCCCCGTTCGTGACCGCCAAGCCTGCATTCAACGCGCAGAAGGACTTCGTTCCGGTGTCCCTGATCGGGGTCGCCCCGCTGTACCTGGCGGTCAATGCGAACGTCAAGGCCAACACGCTGGACGAGCTGGTTGCACTCGCCAAGAGCAAGCCGGGAGCGCTGACCTACGGCTCGGCAGGCCTGGGCAGCATCCACCATCTGACGGCCGAAGCGATGCAGCAGGGCCTGGGCATCAAGCTCACGCACGTTCCCTTCAAGGGCAGCGGCCAGTCGGTGCCCGCCATGATCGGCGGCCAGGTGGACATGATCCTGGGATCGCCCCCGGCGCTGATGGGATTCGTCAAGAACGGCAAGGCCAAGCTCATCGCGATCAATTCCGTGAAGCGATCGCCGCAAACCCCCGACGTGCCCGCCCTCGCCGAAAAGATCCCTGGCTTCGACTTCGCCTTCAACGTGGTCGTGCTTGCCAGGCCGGGCACGCCGGCGGACGCCATCAACAAGATCAACGCCGCGATTGCCAAGGTGGTGAAGATGCCCGAGGCGGTCGAGCAACTTGCCAAGGCTGGCGTGGAACCCGTCGGGGCTTCCGTGCAGCAGACATCCACCGCCCTGAACACCGAGATGCAGCGCATCGCCGGAGCCGCGCAGCACGCCGGCCTGAAGCCGGAATAGTTTCCGGAAGGCGGAAGCGGGGCATGGACGCCCCGCTTCCTGCCGACCTCCTTGGCCGCCTGAGCTGATTCCGACACCATGCCTATCCTCCCCGAGACCCCCAAGGCCGCGAGCTGGGACGACGACTTGCGGCTCGGCTTCGCGCCGATGGACGCGACGCACGAAGAGTTCCTGACGCTCGTGGCCGCGTTGCTCGCCGCACCGGACGACGCCGTGCCGGATGCCCTGCTCGCCGTGCACGCGCACTCGCGCGAGCACTTCGCCGCCGAGGAACGCTGGATGGAAGAAAGCGCATTTCCGGCGGCCGGATGCCATCGCGACGAGCATGCGGCCGTGCTGGCCAGCATGGAAGGCGTCGGACGGAAGGTCGCCGCCGGCGACGTGGAAGCGGCACGCCGGCTCGCCCGGGCGCTGGTGGACTGGTTCCCCGGCCATGCGGACTACCTCGACTCCGCGCTGGCGCACTGGATGTGCAAGAGGACCCTGGGCGGCACGCCCGTGGTCTTGCGCCGCAGGAAGGTCGAACCCACGACCGCCGCGACAGCCTGACTGATTTCCTGGAGAGAAGACCATGTTGACCCGCGAAGAGAACGAACTGCTGTGCCGTGTCGAGGGCGATTCCCCGATGGGCCAACTGATGCGCCGCCACTGGACGCCCGTGTGCCTCATCGAGGAAGTGGGCGAGCCCGACGGCGCCCCGGTCAAGGCCCGGGTCTACGGCGAGGACCTCGTCGTGTTTCGCGACAGCGACGGGCGCGTCGGCGTGCTGGACGAGTCGTGCCCGCACCGTGGCGTGTCGCTGGTCTACGGCCGCAACGAGGAAGGCGGGCTGCGCTGCCTGTACCACGGCTGGAAGATGGACGTCGACGGCAACGTGCTGGAGATGGTCTCCGAACCGATGTCCAGCGGACTGGCCGAAAAGACCAGGCACAAGGCCTACCCGGTCAAGGAGTGGGGTGGCATGGTATGGGCCTGGTTCGGCGCGGCCGACGCCGTGCCCGAGTTCACGCCGCCGGCCTGGGCCCCGACGGCCAACGTGCGCGTGAGCATCGCCAAGGCCGTCCTTCCCTGCAACTGGGCCCAGGTGCTGGAAGGCGCCATCGACTCGGCCCACAGTTCCAGCCTGCACTCCTCCGACATGGTGCCCGCGCGCGTCGACAGCGCCGCCGCGACGGACAAGCTGTGGCTGCGTCCTTCCACCGACAAGGCGCCGCGGCTGCAGGTCCAGCAGGGCGGCTACGGCTTCCGCTACGCCGCCCTGCGCCGTCCCATCAAGGACGCGGCCACCAAGGACTACGTGCGCTCCACCGTGTTCGTGGCGCCCTACTCCGTCCTGATCCCGCCCAACAACCTGTACAACGTGGCGAACGTGAACGTGCCGATGGACGACACCAACACCGCGTTCTATTTCATCGCGTGGGGCGACCCGGCCCAGACGCCCGAGACGGAAACCTGGCGCAAGTTCCTGGGCCAGAGCGTCGGGGTCGACCTCGACGCGTACTACCGGCCCCTGCGCAATCACGACAATCGCTTCTGGCAGGACCGCCAGGCCATGAAGGCCGGCAACTTCACCGGGATCACCGGCTTCCCGAACCAGGACATCGCCATGTGGGTGACGATGGGCGCCATCGCCGATCGCACGCACGAGCGCCTGGGCGCCAGCGACCTGGCCATCGTGGAATTCCGCAAGCAGATGATCGCGGCCGTCAGGACCTTTGCGCAAGGCGGGCCGGCGATCGGCACCGGCGAGCTCGCGATCCCGCGCGCGGTCTGCGCGTTCCAGGCCATCGTGCCGAAGACGACCGACTGGCGCGAGTTCGCGGTCAGGCCCGTGCTCGCCGGCGGCGCCGAGAACGCCGAAGAAATGGAACCTTCCTATTCCGTGCAGCAGGCCTGAGGAAGCACTTCGATGTCCAAGCTCCAGCTTTCCGTCGCCATGGGCGACTACGACCGCACGCGGGCGCTCTTCGACGGCCGCGTGCAGATCGACGGCGTGGATCCCGTCTACATGCTGCTCAACCCGGAGGAAATGTTCTTCCGCTCCATGCGCAGCCGCGACTTCGACATCACCGAGCTGTCCTTCTCCAGCTACCTGGTGAAGCATTCGCGCGGCGAGTGCCCTTACATCGCCGTTCCGGTGTTCCTTTCGCGGGCGTTCCGTCACACATCCCTGTACGCGCGCCGGGACCGCATCGCCCGCCCCGAGGACCTCAAGGGCAAGCGCATCGGCCTGCCCGAGTACCAGCTCACCGCCAACGTCTGGGCGCGCGCCATCCTGGCCGATGACCACGGCATCCGCCCCGAGGACGTGACGTGGGTGCGCGGCGGCATCGACACGCCGGGCCGCCCCGAGAAGATCAAGCTGGAATTGCCGCCCGGCGTCAAGGTGGAGGCCGCACCCGAAGGCAGCACGATCTCCGAATTGCTGGATCGCGGGGAGATCGACGCCTTCATGGGTCCGCGCCCGCCCAGCCGCCACATCCTGCAGAAGAACCCGAACATCCGGTGGCTCTTCGACGACCCGACGGCCGCGGCCAAGGACTACTACAAGCGCACGGGCGTGTTCCCCATCATGCACATCGTCGCCATCCGCAAGGAGTTGGCGGCCCAGCATCCCTGGCTGCCGAACGCGGTGCTCAAGGCCTTCACCCAGTCCAAGGCCGCGGCACTGGAGCTGCTGTCCGACACCTCGGCGACCAAGGTCACCCTGCCCTTCGTCGAGGAGCAGCTCAAGGCGGCGCGCGACACCCTGGGGGAAGACTTCTGGTCCTACGGCGTCGCCCCGGCACGCCGCACGCTCGAGGCCTTCGTGCGTCACCACCACGCCCAGGGACTGTCGCCGCGGCAGGTCGCCGTGGAAGAACTGTTCCACCCCTCCACGTACGAGAGCTACAGCATCTGACCGCAAGGTCGCCCGCCGGGGCGACCTTGCCGGAGGCCCCGCCATGATCCCCCAGACCCATGCCGACACGCAGATGCCGCTGCGCGTGGCCACCATCACCGACGTCGCCGAAGGCATCCGCAGCTTCGAGCTGGTGCAACCGGACGGATCGGAGCTGCCGCCTTTCACGCCGGGTTCGCACGTGAAGGTGCAGACGCCGAATGGCCTCCTGCGCAAGTACTCCCTCTGCAACGATGCAGCGGAACGCCACCGGTACGTGATCGCCGTCAAGCGCGACGACGGCGGCCAGGGCGGCTCGCTCAGCATGCACACCGAGGTGCAGGTCGGGCAGACACTGCCCACGTCCGTGCCGGACAATGCCTTCCCGCTGGTGGAAAACGCGCGTTCGTACGTGTTCATCGCCGGCGGCATCGGCATCACGCCGATCCTGTCCATGATCCGCTCCTTCGGCGAGCTGCCGCCGGCGCCGTGGAAGCTTTACTACTTGACCCGCTATCCGGAAAGCACGGCGTTCCTGCAGGAGCTCAAGGACCCGGCACTGAAGCGCAACGTGGTGATCCACCATTCGCTGGGCGATCCCGAGCGCGCCTTCGATCTCTGGCCCGCGCTGGAGAAGCCGAACATGGGGCACGTCTACTGCTGCGGCCCCAAGGGGCTCATGGAGTCGGTGCGGGACATGACCGGCCACTGGTCGCGCAGCAACATCCATTTCGAGAGCTTCAACGAGGGCGGCGGCGTCCAGGCCGACGACAAGCCTTTCCAGGTGAAGCTGGCCAGGTCCGGGCGCGAATTCGAAGTTCCGGTCGGCAAGTCCATCCTGTCGGTAGTGCGCGAGCACGGTTGCAATGCGGCGTCCTCCTGCGAGAGCGGCACCTGCGGCACCTGCCGCACCGGGCTGCTCGAAGGCGAAGCCGACCACCGCGACATGGTCCTGTACCCCGAAGAGATGGAAAGCCAGATCATGATCTGCGTGTCGCGCGCCAAGGGCGAGCGCCTGGTGATCGACCTGTGAACACCGCTCCCATTCGCCTGGGTGTCGTCGGCCTCGGGCGGGCCTTCACGCTCATGCTCCCGACCTTCCTGGGCGACCGGCGCGTGCAGCTCGCGGGGGCCTGCGACCCGCGCGCCGCGGCGCGTGAGCAGTTCCAGCGCGACTTCGCGGTACCGGCTCACGCGACGCTCGAGGAGCTCGCGCGCGATCCCGCGGTCGAGACCCTGTACATCGCCAGCCCGCACCAGTTCCACGCGGAGCACACGCGCATCGCCGCGGCGCACGGCAAGCACATGCTGCTGGAAAAGCCGATGGCGCTCAGCCTCGACGAGTGCGACGCCATGATCCGGCAATGCCGCGAAGCGAACGTGCGGCTGATCGTGGGCCACTGCCACAGCTTCGACGCGCCGTACCTGCGCGCGCGCGCCATCGTGGACGGCGGCTCGCTGGGCCGCGTGCGGATGATCCACGCCCTCAACTACACCGACTTCCTGTACCGGCCGCGCCGGCCCGAGGAGTTGCGGACTTCCGACGGTGGCGGCGTGGTCTTCAGCCAGGCGGCGCACCAGGTGGACGTGGTGCGCCTGCTGGCTGGCAGCGAAGTGGTGCGCGTGCGGGCGGTGACGGGTGCCTGGGACGTCGAACGCAACACCGAAGGTGCCTATTCGGTGCTCCTGTGGTTCGCCAACGGGGCGTTCGCATCGCTCACCTACAGCGGCTATGGCCATTTCGACTCGGACGAATGGTGCGGCTGGACCGGTGAGATGGGCCATGCGAAGAACCCGTCGGAGCACGGCGGCGCGCGCCGGCGCCTGCGGGAGATCGGCAACCCCGAGGAAGAGGCCCGGCTGAAGAACGAGAGCACGTACGGCGGGCCCTCGTACAAGCCACCAGCCCCGGCGTCGGCGGCCTGGTACCAGCACTTCGGGCCCATGGTGGTGTCGTGCGAGCACGGAGATGTGCGGCCCGTGCCCGATGGGGTGTGGATCTACGGCGATGAGAGCAAGCGGCACGAGCCCTTGCCCCAGCCGCCGGTGCCGCGCACCGAGGTGATCGACGAGCTCGTCGCGGCCTTGCGCGATGGCGTTGCGCCGCTGCATGACGGCGAGTGGGCCCGCGCCACGCTGCAGGTGTGCCTGGCCATCCTGGAATCCGCGCGCGACGACCGTGACATCCGCTTGAATGCATGAACTTCGAACAGGACGAACCCCTGGAGCTCGCGCGCGCCCGCAACGTGCGCGATGCGCTCGCGCAAGAGCGCGCGCTCGATCCCTCGATGCGCGTCACGGGCTGGCCGGGGTTCACTCCTCCGCCTGCAGCTGAGGGCCGAGCGCCTCGTCGCGTGCGAGGTTGTCCAGCATCACGAGCAGGCAGCGCCGCGCCATTTCGATCTCGCCTTCCTTCAGGCCGCGCAGGGCGACGGCGTTGACCTCTTCGGCCAGCGGCACCAGCTTGCGCTTGAGCGCCTTGCCTTTCGCGGTGAGGAAAACGTAGATGTTCTTCCGGTTCTCCGGAAGCCGCTCCCGCGTGACGTAGCCGAGTTCCTCCATCGCGCGCAGCGCGACGACCGTGGTGGGCTCCATCACCCCGGCCTCCTGGCTCAGTTCCCTCTGCGTGAGTCCATCCTGCTCCCAGAGAATGCGCAGGAAGGTCCAGTGCCCCAGGGAGACGCCCTTGCCGGCCAGGCGCGCCTGCAGCGAACGAAGGAAGCTGCGCGAAGCGTCCTTCACGAGGTGCGCCATGCGGTCGTTCGGCACCGCGTGGTGCCAATGCTTCAGGATGCGTTGGGAGAGTTCGGCTTCGCGGTCCGATGCTGAACGAGCCATGGTCCGATTCTGCACCATGGCATCGCGCATCTGCCGCTCACCGCCGCGCGCCAGCCCGTCATGCGGGAGAGCATCACAACCGGGCCACCGCGAGAGTCACCAGGTGGGTCCTGCCCTGGAAGCGCCGCCGAAGGCGCTATTTGGCCCAGGCAGCCGGCGTCTCATTGCCCTCACGATAAGCGCTCGCCCGTTCCGGCTCGATCGGCCGGATCTCGAAGGCCAGGCCGCAGGCGAGGCAGGGATTGTCCGCGGCGATGCGCGCGGCCTCGTCCAGGCTGTCGGCCAGGACGAACCAGTAGCCGCCGATCAATTCCTTGGCTTCGGTGAATGGCCCGTCCGTGATGCCGGAGCGTGTCACGAGCTTCGCTCCTTTGGCCAGGCGCTGGCCGGACTTGAACCGGCCTTCCTCGACCAGCCGGGCATGCCAGGCGTAGAACGCGTCGATGGCCGCCTGGATTTCCTCGGGCGACTTGCCCGCGTCCCATTGGCCGCGCGACAGCAGCAGGTATTCGTTGGTGGAAGAAGTCGTCGACATCCGGATAGGTTCTCCTGTGAGCAGCTTACGCGCACTCGCGTTCGCGCAGCGCTCACGGGCGCATGCGCGCTCCTGCTACGCCCCATGGAGCGGCCGGTGGTGCTCAGCCCCTGCGGGCGGCCTCGATCCTGGCGATGTCGATCTTCCCCATTTCCATCATGGCGTTGAACGCCCGCTTCGCCGCCGCCCGGTCCGGGTCGGCGATGGCCATCGTGAGCGCCCGGGGGGTGATCTGCCACGACAGGCCCCACTTGTCCTTGCACCAACCGCAGGCGCTTTCCTGCCCGCCGTTGCCGACGATCGCGTTCCAGAGGCGATCGGTTTCGGCCTGGTCCTCGGTCGCCACCTGGAACGAGAACGCTTCGTTGTGCTGGAACGCCGGCCCGCCGTTCAGCCCGAGACAGGGAATGCCCATCACGGTGAATTCCACGGTCAGGACGTCGCCTTCCTTGCCCGAGGGAAAGTCGCCGGGGGCGCGATACACGGCGCCGACGGAACTTCCCGGGAAGGTCCTGGCGTAGAACTGCGCAGCTTCCAGCGCGTCGCGGTTGTACCAGAGGCAGATCGTGTTCTTGCTGGCCATTTGCATCTTCTCCAAAGGGTCGGGGCCGTCCACGGCCATGCAGCCGCCCGGGTCGGACTGCATGGTTGCGGGCAGTACACCCGCTCCTGGGGACGACGAAGCATCCTCGACGAAATCGACACGGAAGGTTCAGGGTTCTCCCGCGACGCCGCCGCCGATGCTCTACGGGAGGAATGCCGTGGGAGCCAGCGTGGATGCCCGAGGAACTGCTGAGCAGGATATGGCCGCCGTTGGGCAGCGGGCGCGCCGGCACGGCCAGTGAAGAGCGGGCAGCGCAGATGTCGGCCGGGAGATGGTGCCGGTTGTCCGAATCGAACGGACGACCTACCGCTTACAAGGCGGTTGCTCTACCAACTGAGCTAAACCGGCGCGAAGGGGATTCTAGGCCGCGCGATGGGGGCTTACTTGATGCGCTTGAGCGCCGGACGCGGACCGCTGGGCGGCTTGGGCGGCTCGTGCTCGGGCGGCTTGCCGCCTTCTTCCGGGGTCACGAGCTGCACCACCTTGCCCTCTTCCGACGGCGCGGCGGGCACGCTCGAGAGCGGCGAGGGCTTGGAGGGCGTGGCGGCGTCGTCCGCGGCGCCGCCGGACACCGGCACCGGGAAGGCCATGCCCTGCCCGTTCTCGCGCGCGTAGATCGCGATCACCCGGTTGACGGGGACCATGATCTCGCGCGCGCTGCCGGCAAAGCGCGCCTTGAACTCGATGAAGTCGTTCCCGAGCTTGAGCGAGCTGGTGGCGTCGTAACTGATGTTGAGCACGATCTCGCCGTTCTTCACGTACTCGCGCGGCACCTGCACCGATTCGTCGACGAGCACCGCCACGTACGGCGTGAAGCCGTTGTCGGTGCACCATTCGTACAGGGCGCGAATCAGGTACGGGCGGGTCGACGTCGATTCGAGGGCGTTCATGCGGTGAGGAAACTGCTGAACCGCAAGCTTACACGCTTACTTCCGCATGACCTTTTCCGAAGGCGTCAGCGCTTCGATGTAGGCCGGCCGCGAGAAGATGCGCTCGGCGTACTTCAGGAGCGGCGCCGCGTTCTTCGACAGCTCGATGCCGTAGTAGTCCAGGCGCCACAGCAGGGGGGCGATGGCCACGTCCAGCATCGAGAAGTTCTCGCCCAGCATGTACTTGTTCTTCAGGAACACGGGAGCGAGCTGGGTGAGGCGATCGCGGATGTGCGAGCGGGCCTTCTCCAGCGCCTTCTCGTTGCCCTTGGAGGCGCGCGACTCCAGCGTCGACACGTGCACGAACAGCTCCTTCTCGAAGTTGAGCAGGAACAGGCGCACGCGGGCGCGGTCCACCGGGTCGCCGGGCATCAGCTGCGGATGCGGGAAGCGCTCGTCGATGTACTCGTTGATGATGTTCGACTCGTACAGGATCAGGTCGCGCTCGACCAGGATGGGCACCTGGCCGTACGGGTTCATCACGTTGATGTCTTCCGGCTTGTTGTACAGGTCGACGTCACGGATTTCGAAGTCCATGCCCTTCTCGAACAGCACGAAGCGGCAGCGATGGGAGAAGGGGCAGGTGGTTCCCGAGTACAGCACCATCATTTTGAATGTCCTTTAAACCAAAAAGAGTGGGCGCGGCGGCGACCCACTCTGCAACAGGCACGCGGCGCCGCCGTCGGCGCCCGCGTATCCGCTTATTTAACGTCTTTCCAGAACGCCGCGTTGAGGCGCCAGAAAATGACCGTCAGTGCCGCCAGGAAGAGCAGCACCCAGGCGCCGACGCGCACGCGGTGGTTCTGCGCCGGCTCGGCCATCCATTGCAGGTAGCCGACGAGGTCGCCGACGGCCTGGTCGTACTGCAGCGGCGTCAGCGTGCCCGGGCTCACCTGCCGCCAGCCCTTGAAGACCTCGGCCTCGTGGCCGTGCTCTTCCGTCTTCACGAACACCGGCTCGCGGTCGCCCTGCAGTTCCCACAGCACGTGCGGCATGCCGACGTTCGGGAACGCCAGGTTGTTCCAGCCGGTGGGCCGCGACGGGTCGCGGTAGAAGGTGCGCATGTACGTGTACAGGTAGTCCGCGCCGGTGCCGCCGTGGCCCGAGCGCGCGCGCGCGATCAGGGTCAGGTCGGGCGGCACCGCGCCGAACCACTCCTTGGCTTCCTGCGGGTCGATCGGCGACTTCATGGTGTCGCCCACCTTGTTGGTCACGAACAGCAGGTTGTCCTTGATCTGCTGCTCGGTGATGCCGATGTCCTGCAGGCGGTTGTAGCGCATGAAGGCGGCCGAATGGCAGTTCAGGCAGTAGTTGACGAACAGCTTGGCACCGTTCTGCAGCGAGGGCAGGTCGTTGCTGTGGCTGGGCGCCTTGTCCCAATGGATCTCTTCGCCACCGGCCGCTTGCGCGCCGGCCGCGACGCCCAGCGCCAGCAGGAACGTGAGGATCAGTTTTTTCATTCTGTCGGTTCCCGGCTTCAGTGCGCGAAGGTCACGCGCTCGGGCACGGCCTTGAACTCGCCCAGGCGGCTCCACCATGGCATCAGCAGGAAGAAGCCGAAGTAGTAGACGGTGCCGATCTGCGCGATCAGCGTGCCGACAGGGGATGGCGGCTGGATGCCCAGGTAGCCGAGCACCAGGAAGAACACCACGAACACGCCGTAGACCCACTTGTGCCAGCCCGGGCGGTAGCGGATGGAGCGCACGGGGCTCTTGTCCAGCCAGGGCAGGAAGAACAGGATGATCACCGCGCCGCCCATGATGACCACGCCCCAGAACTTCGCGTCCAGGCTCTTGAGCAGCACGATCGCGATCACCGCCACGACGATGGTCGCCACCTTCCCCATGAAGGACAGCCGGCTGCGGAAGAAGGCCCAGCCAGCCGCAAGCGCCACGATGACGCAGAACACGTCGACCATGAAGTCGGTGGTCGCGCGCAGCATCGAGTAGAAGGGCGTGAAGTACCAGACCGGCGCGATGTGCGGCGGGGTCTTCAGCGGGTCGGCCGGGATGAAGTTGTTGTACTCCAGGAAGTAGCCGCCCATTTCAGGCGCGAAGAAGATGATCGCGCTGAACACCATCAGGAACACCGCCACGCCCACCATGTCGTGCACGGAGTAGTAGGGGTGGAAGGGCACCGCGTCCACCGAGTGGCCGTTGGCGTCCTTGGGGTAGTCCTTGCCCTTGATGTCGATGCCGTCCGGGTTGTTGGAGCCGACGTCGTGCAGCGCGAACAGGTGCGCCACCACCAGGCCGATCAGCACCAGCGGGATCGCGATCACGTGGAAGCTGAAGAAGCGGTTCAGGGTCGCGTCGCTCACCACGTAGTCGCCGCGGATCAGCAGGGCGAGGTCGGGGCCGACGAAGGGCACGGCGGAGAACAGGTTCACGATCACCTGCGCGCCCCAGTAGGACATCTGGCCCCAGGGCAGCAGGTAGCCGAAGAAGGCCTCGGCCATCAGCATCAGGAAGATCGTGCAGCCGAAGATCCACACCAGCTCGCGCGGCTTGCGGTAGCTGCCGTAGATCATCGCCTTGAACATGTGCAGGTACACGACGATGAAGAACGCAGACGCACCCGTGGAGTGCATGTAGCGGATCAACCAGCCCCAGGGCACGTCGCGCATGATGTACTCGACGGACGCGAAGGCCGTCGCCGCATCCGGCTTGTAGTGCATCACCAGGAAGATGCCGGTGACGATCTGGATCACCAGCACCAGCAGCGCCAGCGAGCCGAAGAAGTACCAGTAGTTGAAGTTCTTCGGAGCGTAGTACTCCGACATGTGGACCTTGTACGCGTCGTACGCGGTCGGGAACCGGTTGTACAGCCAGTTGTTCAGCTTGGCGCCGGTGCTGGCGTTCGGGGAGATTTCCTTGAATTCGGCCATGTTCCGTTCAGGCTTTCTTGTCTTCGCCGATCAGCAGGCGGGTGTCCGACAGGAAGGCGTAGGGCGGCACTTCGAGGTTGTCCGGCGCGGGCTTGTTCTTGTAGACGCGGCCCGCCAGGTCGAAGGTGGAGCCATGGCAGGGGCACAGGAAGCCACCGTGCCAGTCATCGGGCAGCGAGGGCTGCGGGCCGGGGGCGAGCTTGTCGGTGGGGGAGCATCCGAGGTGCGTGCAGATGCCCACGGCCACGAAGTACTCGGGCTTGAGCGAGCGGTACTCGTTCTGCGCGTATTCGGGCGTGGGGTAGGCCGTGCGCTTGGACTGCGGGTCCGCCACCTCGGAGTCGGTCTTCTTGAGGGAGGCGAGCTGCTCCGGCGTGCGGCGCAGGATCCACACCGGCTTGCCGCGCCATTCGACCGTCATCTTCTGTCCGGGCTGCAGCGCGGAGATGTCGACTTCGACCGGAGCGCCTGCCGCCTTGGCTCTTTCGGAGGGCTGGAAGCTGCTGACGAAGGGCACGGCGACGAAGCCGGCGCCCACCGCACCCGCGCAGCTGGACGCGATCAGCCATGTCCTTTTGCTGGCGTCCACCGTGGAGTTGCTCATGGGGTCCTCGAGGATCTCTCGTTGTTGAGGGTCAACCCGCGATTGTAGCGGGTCGTTTCCACCGGATTCCACCCTCGCGTTGCCTCGCGCATACTGCCGCTTTTCCGCAAGAGGAGGGAACGATGGGCAAGCTGCTGCATGAATTCCGCGAGTTCGCGGTCAAGGGCAACGTCGTGGACCTGGCGGTGGGCGTGATCATCGGCGCCGCCTTCGGCAAGATCGTCGACTCGCTGGTGAACGACATCGTGATGCCCCTGATCAGCCGCATCGTGGGGCGGCTGGACTTCGGCAACCTGTTCATCGTCCTGGCGCAGCCGCCCGCCGGCACGCCGATGACGCTGGACGCCCTGAAGAAGGCGGGGGTCCCGGTGCTGGCCTGGGGCAACTTCGTCACGGTGGCCGTCAACTTCCTGATCCTCGCCTTCGTGATCTTTCTGATGATCAAGCAGATCAACCACCTGCGCCGGCTGCATGCGCACCCCGCGGCCGCCGCCGAACCGGCGCCGCCGCCGGAGGACGTGCAGCTGCTGCGCGAGATCCGCGACAGCCTGAAGCCGAACGGCCTAAGCGCGAGCCGCTAGCGTCCGCGCCATCCGGATCGCCGCGACCAGGCTGGAGGGGTCGGCGCGGCCCGTCCCGGCGATGTCGAAAGCCGTCCCGTGGTCAGGGCTGGTGCGCACCAGCGGCAGCCCCAGCGTCACGTTCACGCCTTTTTCCACGCCGAGGTACTTCACCGGGATCAGGCCCTGGTCGTGGTACATCGCCACGACCACGTCGAACTCGCCGCGGCGCGCGCGCATGAACACCGTGTCGGGCGCGAAAGGGCCGTGCAGGTCCAGGCCCTCGGCCGCCGCGGCCTGCATCGCCGGAACGATCACGTCCAGCTCCTCGCGCCCGAACAAGCCGCCCTCCCCCGCGTGCGGATTGAGGCCCGCGACGGCGATGCGGGGGCGGCGGCCCAGGGCCAGCGACAGCGTGCGGTCGGTGATGCGCAGGGTCTCCAGCACGCGGTCGTAGGTCACGGCGTCCAGCGCCTGCCGCAGCGCGACGTGGATGCTCACCAGCACCGTGCGCAGTTCCTCGTTGGCCAGCATCATGCGCACGGGCATCTGCTCCACCGGCACCCCGGCATGCAGGGCGGCTTCGGCCTGCAACAGCTCGGTGTGACCGGGGAACGGGACGCCGGCGGCGGCAAGGGCCTCCTTGTGCAGCGGCGCGGTGACCAGCGCGGCGATGTCGCCGCGCAGCGCCGCGCGCGCGGCCCAGGTCACGGCCTCGGCGGCCAGGCCGCCGGCTTGGGCGCTCACCTCGCCCATCGGCGGCAGGTCCGTCAGCGGCGGGCCGACCTGGAGCAAGGGGATGCAGCGCGGCGGAACGTCGGCGGCTTCGGCGATGTCGCCGATCACGGCCAGGGGCAGCGGCGGCTCGCCGCCGGCCACTGCATGCGTGCCGCGCCGCAGGCATTCCAGGTCGCCGACGACGAAGCAGCCGCGCGTGAGCTCCGGTTCCTGCGCGTAGGCCCTGGCGATGATTTCCGGCCCGATGCCCGCCGCGTCGCCGATGGTGATCGCGATCGGCTTCATGCCGGGTTGTCCACGTCCACGAACTCGTGCGCGATCCCCAGCTGCCGCGCGACGTGCGCCGCCACCGCGGGTGCGCCGTAGCGCTCGGTCGCATGGTGGCCGCAGGCCAGGAAGCTCACGCCGCATTCGCGCGCGTAGTGCGCCTGCGGCTCGGAGATCTCGCCGGTGAGGAAGGCCTGGGCGCCGGCCGCGATCGCGTCCTCGAAGTACGACTGGGCGCCGCCGGTGCACCAGGCGACGCGCCGGATCGCGCCCGGCGCGCCCGCCACGGCCGTCACATGGCGCCCCAGCGCCTGGCGCACGTGCGCGGCCAGCGCCTCGGTGCCGGCGAACACCTGGCCGTCGGCGCGCTCGCCGATGAAGCCCAGGTCCTGCTCGCCGAAGCGGCCGGTCGCTGCCAGGCCCAGCTTCTTTCCCAGCTGGGCGTTGTTCCCGAGCTCCGGGTGCGCGTCCAGCGGCAGGTGGTAGGCGAAGAGGTTGATGTCGTGGGCCAGCAGCAGCGCGAGCCGTTGCTTCATCCAGCCGGTCACGCGGCCGTCCTGCCCGCGCCAGAACAGGCCGTGGTGCACGAAGATCGCGTCGGCCTGGCGCGCGACGGCCGCCTCGATCAGCGCCCGGCTGGCGGTCACGCCCGAGACGATGCTGCGCACCGTGTCACGCCCTTCCACCTGCAGCCCGTTGGGGCCGTAGTCCTTGAAGCGTTCGGGCGCCAGCAGGGTGTCGAAGGCTTGCAGCAGGTCTTGCCGGTCGGTCATGGA
This sequence comes from Ramlibacter sp. G4-7, assembly GCF_057784995.1. Lineage (NCBI taxonomy): Bacteria > Pseudomonadati > Pseudomonadota > Betaproteobacteria > Burkholderiales > Comamonadaceae > Ramlibacter > Ramlibacter sp. G4-7. The sequence goes on along the minus strand of NZ_JBYNTT010000004.1, from coordinate 35,610 downwards.
AAGAGGTCACAAGGATCAGGCCCCCATTGTCCTATGCCCGTCCCGGCGCCCGACCGCACCATGGGCCGCTTGCAAAGGAGCGGCCATGGGCACGACGGGTTTGGCGGTGTGGAGCATGGCGCTGGGCGCGATCGCCGCCGTCGGCCTGGCGCGGGCGGGCGACCTGGTCGCGCGGCCGGGGCCGGTGCAGCTGCGGGCGGTGGCCTACCACCTGAGCGTGTTCCTGCTGGTGCTGGTGGAAAGCGGCGTGCTGCGGCAGCTGGCCCATCCCGGCGCGGAACGGTTGCGGGTGCTGCAGGTGCTCGCCGGACCGGTGTGCGTCGGCTTGTCCAACTTCTGGATCCAGGGCTGGCTGGGCGCGGGCGAGCGGGACCGCCTGATGGCCGCCGTGCTGCGCTGTTCGGCCATCGCCCTGCCGGCCGGCGGCGTGGCCGCGCTCGCCCTGCCGGGGGAGCTGCAACTGCCCGTGGCCGGCCTGCTGTCGCTGCTGGGAAGCGGCCTGACCTGCTGGCTCACCTTCCGCGCCTGGACCATCGGCGACCGCCTGGCGCTGCTGATGGGCGCCGGCTGCGCCCTGACCGTGCCGGCCATCGCCGGCCTGTATGCGCTGGCGATGCAGCTGGGGTCCTGGCGGCCCGTCGCGCACGCGGCCCTGGCCGTGGCGGCCGTCGGCAGCAATGCGCTGACCGGCCATGTGCTGTGGCGGCGGGCCCGCCGCGCCTGGCGCACCCGCGAGGGCGGCGCGACCGCGATCGACCCCGTGACCCAGGTCCACAGCAGCACGGCGCTCGTGCACGAGCTGATCGCGGCGCAGAAGCGGCGCCGCCGCACCGGGCGCGAAGGCGCACTTCTGGCCATCACCGTGTTCGAGCCGGAGCGCATCGCCGCCGTGGCCGGCAGCACCGCCGTCAACGAGGTGTGGATGACGCTGGCCGGCCGCATCCAGCGCCAGCTCGGGCTGGCGAACCCGGTCGGGCGCTACTGGGACCGCTGCTTCGTCGGACTGGTGGAGACCATCCCGTCACGGCGCTGGCTGCGTACCATCGGCCTGCGGCTGGCCCGGACGCTGGGGCAGCCGATGGAGGTCACCGGCCGCGACGGCGAGATCATGCGCGTGCGGGTGGACTTCGGCGTGGGCGTGGTGCACCTCGGGCGGCGGCCGGCGGAAGTGGAGGACGTGCTGGACGCCGCGCAGCACCTGGCGGTGGCGGCCAGGGGCATGCGGTCGCGGGCGGCCCTGGCCGACCCCGTGACGGGGGAGCCGGTGCCCGCGGAGGAGGCCAGGTTCCACGCCGCTGCTGCCGAGCCCCGGCCCCAGCGGCTGGCACGCGCCCAGCGCCTGGCCTCCTGATCCGCGGCGCCCTGCGGCGGGTCCCGCGCCAGCGCGCAGGCATACACTCGGGCTTTCCCAAGATACAACATGCGACGCTACTGGCTGGTGTTCTCGCAAGCCGTCACGGTGCTGCTGGCGGCTTACTTCGTGCTCATGACGATGAAGCCCGAATGGCTGCATTCCCGGCCCGTCACCACCGGCAGCACCGGCGTGTCCCTGAGCGAGGCGCCCACCTCGCCCAACGCCCCGCCGCCCGTGGGCAGCTTCCGCAACGCCGCGCAGAAGGCATCGCAGGCGGTGGTGAGCATCAACACCAGCAAGGCGGCCGACCGGCCCTCGTCCAGCGACCCCTGGTTCCGCTTCTTCTTCGGCGACCAGGGCTCGGTGCCCCAGAGCGGCCTGGGCAGCGGCGTGATCATCAGCCCCGACGGCTTTATCCTCACCAACAACCACGTCGTCGAAGGCGCCACCGAGATCGAAGTCGCCCTGAACGACAGCCGCAAGGCGCGCGCGCGCGTCATCGGCACGGATCCCGAGACCGACCTGGCCATCCTCAAGATCAACCTGGACCGGCTGCCGGTGATCACGCTGGGCAATTCCGACGCGCTGCAGGTCGGCGACCAGGTGCTGGCCATCGGCAACCCCTTCGGCGTGGGACAGACCGTGACCAGCGGCATCGTCAGCGCGCTCGGGCGCAACCAGCTGGGCATCAACACCTTCGAGAACTTCATCCAGACCGATGCGGCGATCAACCCGGGCAATTCCGGCGGCGCGCTGGTCGACGTCAACGGCAACCTGATGGGCATCAACACCGCCATCTACTCGCGCTCGGGCGGCAGCATGGGCATCGGCTTCGCCATTCCCGTGTCCACGGCCAAGCTGGTGCTCGAGGGGATCGTGAAGGACGGCGTGGTCACCCGCGGCTGGATCGGCGTCGAACCGGCGGACCTCTCGCCCGAGCTGATGGAAACCTTCGGCGTGAAGGCGCGCAAGGGGGTGCTCATTACCGGCGTGCTGCAGAACGGCCCCGCGGCGCAGGCGGGCATCCGCCCCGGCGACGTCGTCGTGCAGGTGGCGGGCAAGGACGTGGCGAACGTTTCCGAGCTGCTGACGATGGTCGCCTCGCTCAAGCCGGGCACGGCCACGCAGTTCAGGATGCAGCGGCGCGACGACAACATGGAAGTGACCGTCACCCCCGGCAAGCGTCCGAAGCCGCGGCAAGTGCAGCAGCAGCCGGGCTTGCCGCAGCAGCCCGGCGTGCCGCAGCAGCCAGGGGTGCCGCAGCAGCGCTGACCCCGTCGCGGCCGTGATGGCCGTGCGCGCATGAGAAAAAAGGGGCGCAGTGCGCCCCTACCGAATGCCCTGGGCCCCCCTGCGCGGGGATGAAGCGGCTTACGGCTTGGCCGCCTCGCCCTGCTCGTCCGGCGCCTTGGTGTGCTTGATGAAGAACTGCGCCGCCCAGATGCCGATCTCGTAGAGCAGGCACATGGGCACGGCCAGCGCGAGCTGCGAGACGACGTCGGGCGGAGTGATCACCGCGGCGATGATGAAGGCCAGCACGACGAAGTAGCCGCGGAACTCCTTGAGCTTGTCCACCGGCACGAGGCCCATGCGCGCGAGCACCACCACGACGATGGGCACCTCGAAGGCCGCGCCGAAGGCGAGGAACATCGTGAGCACGAAACTGAGGTAGGCCTCGATGTCAGGCGCCGCCGTGATGCTCTTGGGGGCGAAGCTCTGGATGAACGAGAACACCTTGCCGAACACGAAGAAGTAGCAGAAGCCCACGCCGATGAAGAACAGGATGGTGCTGGAGACCACCAGCGGCAGCACCAGCTTCTTCTCGTGCGAGTACAGGCCGGGCGCGACGAAGGCCCAGACCTGCCACAGCACCACCGGCAGCGCGATCAGGAAGGCCGCCATGAGCAGGATCTTCAGCGGCACCACGAACGGCGAGATCACCGAGGTGGCGATCAGCGTCGCGCCCTTGGGCAGGTGCGCCACCAGCGGCGCCGCCAGGATGTCGTAGAGCGACGACGGGCCGGGGTAGATGGCAAGGACGCCGGCCACCACCGCCACGGCGATGACGGCCTTGACGATCCGGTCGCGCAATTCGACCAGGTGGGCGACGAAGGGCTGCTCGGTGCCGGCCAGCTCGTCGTCCTGGTCGTTCGGTGTTGTGGACATAGGGGGACGGCCGCCGGCGCTGCCGGCCCCGCTTTCAGTTGAACTTCTGCGGGCGGTACTTTGCCACACGCGCGGCGCCGGACAGCGCCCGGGTGCGCACGCCGGTGCGGGCCTTGTACCAGTGGGGCACGGCGCCCTGCTTCACCCGCCACTTCTTCTTCGGGTGCCGGTACTCGGGATAGCTGGGCGACAGGTCCGGCAGCGCGGTCTGCGCATCCGAGGTCGCTTCCTGCCAGGTCTTCTCGAAATCGGCGCTGGCGCTGGCGACGGAATTTTCCACGTCGCGCGCCGCGGTCTCGACCGTCTCCTTCATCTTCTTGAGCTCATCGAGCTCCATGGAGCGGTTGACTTCGGCCTTGACGTCGTTGACGTAGCGCTGCGCCTTGCCCAGGAGCGTGCCCACCGTGCGCGCGACGCGGGGCAGCTTTTCGGGACCGATGAAGATCAGGGCGACCACGCCGATGATCGCCATCTTCTCCAGGCCGAGGTCAAGCACGGTTCAGGTCGCCGTTCAGGACTTGTTGCGGGCTTCGACGTCGATCGTGTTCTTGTCGGCCGGCGCGCCCTGCGCCGCCGTGACCTGCGACTGGGGCGGCACCGGCGTGTCCGGCTGGCTGCCGTCCTTCATGCCGTCCTTGAAGCCCTTGACGGCGCCGCCAAGGTCCTGGCCCATGTTCTTCAGCTTCTTGGTGCCGAACACGAGCACCACGATCAACAGCACGATCAGCCAGTGCCAGATGGAAAAGGAACCCATGGATTACTCCTGTTACTGCTCGGATTCTAGTCGGGCTGCGAAGTTCGCTCCGTGTGGGAACTGCTCAGCCCTTCAGCCACGGCCGCGGGCCGCCGATGACGTGGAAGTGCACGTGCGGCACCTCCTGTCCACCGTCGCCGCCAGTGTTGCACACCACCCGGAAGCCGCCTTGCGGATACGGCCTGCAGCCCTCCTGCTTGGCCAGCCTCGGCACGAGGGTCATGATCTTGCCCAGCACCGCCGCATGGCGCTCTTCCACGTGGGCCATGGAGGTGACGTGTTCCTTGGGAATCAGCAGGAAGTGCACCGGCGCCCAGGGGTGGATGTCGTGGAAGGCCAGCACCTCCTCGTCCTCGTACACCTTCTTGGCGGGAATCTTCCCGTCGACGATCTTGCAGAACAGGCAGTCGGGATCGTGGCTCATGGCGGTGCGGGTCACTCGGGAAAGCGATTGTCGTTGAAGCGCAGCCAGCCGCGCAGGCAGCGGTACAGGTACCACGCGCCTATGAGCGTGTAGGCGATCGCGCCCGGGAAGATGAACAGCAGCCACAGCGGCGAAGAAAGCGCCAGCCACAACAGCGTCCACCAGACGGTGCGGATCATGTACGTGTGGTGCGCCACGTAGCGCGAATCCGTTTCGTCGGCGCGCTTGACGTAGTGGATGACCAGCGCGACGAGCGACAGGCTCCACAGGGTGAACGGGGACACCGTGTGCATGCCGTACAGGACGTGCATGACGGTGCGCCGGCCGGAATCGCCGTTGTCGTCTTCCAGGCTCACGTAATCTGTCTGCGCCATGGCTGCTCCCGTGGAGAGTGGCTATTCGCCGCCGGCCTCGCGCGAGCGCGCCTTGCGCAAGGCCTTCTCCTCCAGCCCGGAGAGGCCCTCGCGCCGCGTCAGCTCCGCGACCACGTCCGCCGGCTTCAGGCCGTAGTGCGCCAGCGCGATCATGCTGTGGAACCAGAGGTCGGCCACCTCGCCGACCAGTTTGTGCGTGTCGCCGCCGTGGTCGCAGTCCTTGGCGGCCATGACGACTTCCGTGGCTTCCTCGCCGATCTTCTTGAGGAAGGCATCCGGCCCCTTGTGCAGCAGCCGCGCGACGTAGCTCGCGTCGGGATCGCCGCCGTTGGCCGGCTTGCGGCTCTCGATGACGTCGGCCAGTCGGGCCAGCGGGTCGGGGGCGGGGGCAGTCATGAGGCCTTACTTGTAGATGCTCGACGGGTCCTTCAAGACAGGTTCGACCACCTGCCACTGCCCGTCACGGTAAAGGTGGAAGAAGCAGCTGTGGCGGCCCGTGTGGCAGGCGATCGAAGGATCGTGCCCGAGCTGGGTCACCTTCAGCAGCAGCACGTCGTTGTCGCAGTCCATGCGGATCTCGTGCACCTGCTGCACGTGGCCGGACTCCTCGCCCTTGAACCACAGCTTGCCGCGCGAGCGGCTGAAGTACACCGCGCGCCCGAGTTCGGCCGTCTGCCGCAGGGCCTCGCGGTCCATCCAGGCGAACATCAGCACGTCGCCGGTGTCCGCCTCCTGGGCGATCACCGGGACGAGCCCCTGGGCGTCCCACCGGACCTGTTCTAGCCAATCCATGGCGGTATTGTCGGTGAATTGCGCAGGTCCTCCCCCGAAACCACCAGCACCAGGATCACTGGCGGACCGGAATCCCCCGCTGCGCCATCCGGGCCTTGGCCTGGGCCACGGTGTACTCGCCGTAGTGGAAGATGCTGGCGGCGAGCACGGCGTCGGCGCCGCCCTGCTGGATGCCGTCGGCCAAGTGGTCCAGGTTGCCCACGCCGCCGGAGGCGATCACGGGCACCGGCACGGCGTCGCTGACGGCCCGGGTGAGCGCCAGGTCGAAGCCGGACTTGGTGCCGTCTCGGTCCATGCTGGTGAGCAGGATCTCGCCGGCCCCGCGCCTGGCCATCTCGGTGGCCCAGGCCACGGCGTCCAGGCCCGTGTTGCGGCGGCCGCCGTGGGTGTACACGTCCCAGCCGGGCCCACGGGTGGCCGCCTCCTGCGTGCTGCGCCGCTTGGCATCGATGGCGACGACGATGCACTGCGCGCCGTACCGGGCCGAGGCGGCGGAGATGATGTCCGGATTGGCGACCGCGGCGGAGTTGAAGCTGGTCTTGTCGGCGCCGGCGTTGAGCAGGCGCCGCACGTCTTCGACGGTGCGCACGCCGCCGCCCACCGTGAGGGGGATGAACACCTGCGAGGCGACCGCCTCGATGATGTGCAGGATCAGGTCGCGCCCGTCGCTGGTCGCCGTGATGTCCAGGAAGGTGAGTTCGTCCGCGCCCTGCTCGTTGTAGCGCGCGGCGATCTCCACCGGGTCGCCGGCATCGCGCAGCTCCACGAAGTTGACGCCCTTGACGACCCGGCCGCCGGTGACGTCCAGGCAGGGGATGATGCGTTTGGCGAGCACGTTTTCGTCATCCCCGCGCGGGCGGGGACCCAGGGTTATCCGTTGAGTTCGTCGGCGCGGGCCTGCGCCTGGGCGAAATCGAGGTCGCCCGAGTAGACCGCGCGGCCGCAGATCACGCCTTCGATGCCCTCGTCCTCCACCGCGCACAAGGCCTCGATGTCCTGCATGGAGGACAGGCCGCCGGAGGCGATCACGGGGATGGACAGGGCCTGCGCCAGCTTCACCGTGGCGTCGATGTTGATGCCGGTGAGCATGCCGTCGCGGCCGATGTCGGTGTAGATGATGGACTCGACGCCCCAGTCCTCGAACTTCTTGGCCAGGTCGACCACTTCGTGGCCGGTCAGTTTGCTCCAGCCGTCGGTGGCCACCTTGCCGTCCTTCGCATCGAGGCCGACGATGATGTGGCCGCCGAAGGCCGTGCAGGCGTCCTTCAGGAAACCGGGGTTCTTGACCGCGGCGGTGCCGATGATCACGTAGCGCAGGCCGCCGTCGATGTAGCGCTCGATCGTGTCGAGGTCGCGGATGCCGCCCCCCAGCTGCACCGGGATGTCGTCGCCGACCGCCCTCAGGATGGAGCGCACGGCGCTGAAATTCTGCGGCTTGCCGGCGAAGGCGCCGTTGAGGTCCACCAGGTGCAGGCGGCGGGCCCCGCGTTCCAGCCAGGTCCGCGCCATGGCGGCGGGGTCCTCGCTGAAGGTCGTGGCTTGGTCCATGTCGCCCTGCTTCAGGCGTACGCAGTGGCCGTCTTTCAGGTCGATCGCGGGAATCAGGAGCATGGGGAGGTGCTGCGAGGCAACTGCGGGGATGGGGGACCGCTTCCTGGGCGGTCAGGGATTCCAGTGCAGGAAGTTGCGATAGAGCCTGAGGCCCTGGTCCGCGCTTTTCTCGGGGTGGAATTGGGTTGCAAAAATATTATCGCGGCCCACGGCACAGGTAAAGCGCGCGCCGTACTCGGATTCCCCGACACTGTGGCGCGCCTCGGACGGCCGCGCGTAGAAGGAGTGGACGAAATAGAAGAAGCTTTGGTCCGGCACGCCCGCCCACAGGGGGTGGGGCCGCGCCTGGCGCACCCGGTTCCAGCCCATTTGCGGCACCTTGTAGCGGCTGCCATCGGGCTGCAACTGCCCCTCCAGCCGGAAGCGCACCACCTCGCCGGGGATCAGGCCCAGGCCGGCCGTGGGGCCCTCCTCGCTGCGATCGAGCAGCATCTGCATGCCCACGCAGACCCCGAACAGGGGCTTGGAAGCCGCCGCCTCCAGCACGGATTCGAGCAGGCCGGACTCGCGCAGCTCGCGCATGCAGTCGGGCATGGCGCCCTGGCCCGGCAGCACCACCCGTTCGGCGGCGCGTACCTCTTCCGGCCGGGAGGTGACGATCGCCTCCACCCCGCTGCCCTGGGCGACGTGCAGCACGGCCTGGGACACGGAGCGCAGGTTGCCCATGCCGTAGTCCACCACGGCCACCGTCCGGGTCACAGGAACCACCTCCATCCTGCGCAAACCGGTGTGCCCGCCCCTTCGGGCGGCCGTGCGGGGTGGATCAAAGGCTGCCCTTCGTCGACGGGATGGTGCCGGCGGCCCGCGCGTCCGGCTCCGCCGCGGCGCGCAGCGCCCGGGCAAAGGCCTTGAACACGGTTTCGCACTGGTGGTGGGCGTTTTCGCCGCGCAGGTTGTCGATGTGCAGCGTGACGAAGGCGTGGTTCACGAAGCCCTGGAAGAACTCGTGCGCCAGCTGGGTGTCGAAGGTGCCGATCATGCCGCTCTTGAACGGCACGTTCATGACCAGGCCGGGGCGGCCGGAGAAGTCCAGCACCACCCGGGAGAGCGCCTCGTCCAGCGGCACGTAGGCATGGCCGTAGCGGCGGATGCCCTTCTTGTCGCCGATGGCCTTGTAGACCGCCTGCCCCACGGCGATGCCGACGTCCTCCACGGTGTGGTGGCCGTCGATGTGCAGGTCGCCCTTCGCCTCGATTTCCAGGTCGATCAGGCCGTGCCTGGCGATCTGGTCCAGCATGTGGTCGAAGAAGCCGATGCCGGTGGCCAGCTTCGCCTGGCCGGTGCCGTCCAGGTTCAGGCGGACGGTGATCCGGGTCTCGGCCGTGTTGCGGGTGATCTCCGCTTTGCGCTCGGTGCTCATAGGGTGGACTGCAGGGCGGCCAGCATCTGGGTGTTCTCGTCGGAGGTGCCGACGGTCAGGCGCAGGCAGCCGGCCAGCAATGGGTGCATTCTAGAAACGTTCTTGACGAGCACCTTGCGCGCCTTCATGCCTTCGAAGCTGGCGGCCGGGTCGGGCACCCGCACCAGGATCATGTTGGCGTCGCTCGGCCAGGACTTCAGGCCCAGTTCCTTCAGGCCGGACTGCAGGCGGGCGCGCTCCTTCTTCAGGTCCGCGGCCTGGGCGGCGAACACCTCCTCGTGCTCCAGCGCGAACAGCGCCGCCTCGGCGTTCAGCACGCTGACGTTGTAGGGCGGGCGCACCTTGTCCACCTCGTGCACCAGGCGCTCGGGGCCCATCATGTAGCCGATGCGCACGCCCGCCAGGCCGAACTTGCTCAAGGTGCGCATCAGGAGCACGTGCTCGTGCTTCGTCACGCGGTCCAGGTAGCTGCGGCTGGCGAACGGCTGGTAGGCCTCGTCGAGAACGACGAACCCGGGGGCGGCTTCCACGATCTTCTCGATGGTGGCGTCGTTCCACAGGTTGGCCGTCGGGTTGTTCGGATAGGCCAGGTAGACGATGGCCGGCTGGTGCAGTGCGATCGCATCCAGCATGGCCTGCTCATCGAGCTCGAAATCGGGCGTGAGGTCGACGCCGACGAACTTCAGCCCCTGCAGCTGCGCGCTCATGCCGTACATGACGAAGCCGGGCAGCGGCGCGAGGATGGTGGCGCCCGGCAGGTCGCAGGCCATCGCCAGCAGCGAGATCAGTTCGTCGGAGCCGTTGCCCAGCATGAGGCCGAAGCCCGCCGGCAGCTTCGCGTGCCGCGCCAGGGCCTTCCTGAGATCCTCGATGCGCTCGCCCGGATAGCGGTTCAGCGCCACGGCCGCGAGCCGCTCGCCCAGTTCCTTCTGCAGCGCCGCGGGCAGCCGGTGCGGGTTCTCCATGGCATCGAGCTTGACCATGCCCTTCGAATCCTGGATCGCATAGGCATGCATGCCCTGCACGTCCTGGCGGATGCGGGTGGCGATCAGGCGGTCGAGGGTGGCGGTCATGGGAAGAACGAAAAACAGGCATCCGGACACAGAAAGCGCCGAAGTTCCGCAGGCGGCGCGGAAGAACCCATTATCCGGTTTCTTCTCTTCCGCGTTTTCCGCGTGACTTTTGCGTCGCCTGCGCCCGCTTGCCGGGTGGCGACTTCAGCGCTTGAGCCGCAACTCCGCCGCGCGGGCGTGGGCCTGGAGGCCTTCGCCGTAGGCCAGTTCGGCGGCGATCGCGCCCAGGGTCTGGGCGCCGGCTTCGCTCACTTCGATCAGGCTGCTGCGCTTCTGGAAGTCGTAGACGCCCAGCGGGCTGGAAAACCGCGCGGTGGTGCTGGTGGGCAGCACGTGGTTGGGGCCGGCGCAGTAGTCGCCGAGCGACTCGCTGGTGTACGCGCCCAGGAAGATGGCGCCGGCATGGCGCAGCAAGGGCTCCCAGCGGTGCGGGTCCCGGCTGGCGATCTCCAGGTGCTCGGGGGCGATGCGGTTGCTGATCTCGCAGGCTTCTTCCATCGTGCGGGTGTGGATCAGCGCGCCGCGCCCGTTCAGGGATTTGGCGATGATCTCCGCCCGCGGCATCTCCCCCAGCATGCGGTCGATCGCCGCCTGCACCTGCGTGATGTAGCCGGCGTCCGGGCACAGCAGGATGCTCTGCGCCAGTTCGTCATGCTCCGCCTGGGAGAACAGGTCCATGGCCACCCAGTCGGCCGGCGTCGTGCCGTCGGCCAGCACCAGGATCTCGCTGGGGCCGGCGATCATGTCGATGCCCACCTGGCCGAACACGCGGCGCTTGGCGGCAGCAACGTAGGCGTTGCCCGGGCCGGTGACCTTGTCGACGCGCGGCACGCTTTCGGTGCCGTAGGCCAGCGCCCCGACGGCCTGCGCACCGCCGATCGTGAACACGCGCGTGACCCCGGCGACGTGCGCGGCCGCCAGCACCAGCGGGTTTTTTTCGCCCCGGGGCGTCGGGACCACCATGACGATCTCGCCGACGCCGGCCACGTGCGCGGGAATCGCATTCATCAGCACGGACGAGGGATAGGCCGCCTTGCCGCCCGGCACGTAGATCCCCACCCGGTCCAGCGGCGTGACCTTCTGGCCCAGGAGCGTGCCGTCGGCATCGCGGTAGCTCCAGCTCTCGCCGCTCGCCTTGCGCTGGGCCACGTGGTAGGTGCGCACGCGCTGGGCGGCCGCTTCCAGGGCGCTGCGCTGAGCCGGCGGCAGGCTTTCGAAGGCCGCCTTGAGCTCCGCCGGTTTCAATTCCAGGTCCGCCATCGCGAAGGCCGGCATGTCGAAGCGGTTGGTGTACTCCAGCACCGCGGCGTCGCCGCGCCGGCGCACGTCCTCCAGGATGCCCGCGACCGCCTGCTCGATGCCCGCGTCCGTGTCGGCGGACCAATGCAGGCGCGCCGCCAGGGCGGCATCGAAGCCGCCGTCGGTGGTCGCGAGGCGCAGGGGGCGGGCGGACAAGGTCATTTCGGGGCGGCGGCGACCGTGCGTGCGAAGACGTCGATCAGGTGGCGGATGGGTTCCTGCTTCAGCTTGAGCGCGGCCTGGTTCACCACCAGGCGGGAGCTGATGTCCATGATGCGCTCGACTTCGACCAGGTTGTTGGCCTTGAGGGTGTTGCCGGTGGACACGAGGTCCACGATGGCGTCGGCCAGGCCCGTCAGGGGGGCGAGCTCCATGCTGCCATAGAGCTTGATCAGGTCCACGTGCACGCCCTTGGCCGCGAAGAACTCGCGGGCGATGCCCACGTACTTGGTGGCCACCTTCAGGCGCGAGCCCTGCCGCACGGCGGAGGCGTAGTCGAAATCGGCGCGCACCGCGACGCTCACGCGGCACTTGGCGATCTGCAGGTCCAGCGGCTGGTACAGGCCCTGGCCGCCGTGCTCGATGAGCGTGTCCTTGCCCGTGACGCCCAGGTCGGCGCCGCCGTACTGCACGTAGGTCGGCACGTCGGAGGCGCGCACCAGCACGACCTGCAGGTCGGGGTCGCTGGTGCCGATGATCAGCTTGCGGCTCTTCTCGGGATCTTCCAGCACCGAAATCCCTGCGGCCTTCAGGAGCGGCAGGGTTTCGTCGAAGATGCGGCCCTTGGACAGGGCGAGGGTGATGGCGGGCTTGCCCGCAGGGCTCATTTCAGTCTTTCGATGTCCGCGCCGAGCTGCGTGAGTTTCGCTTCCATCTGCTCGTAGCCACGGTCGAGATGGTAAATCCGATCGACCATGGTTTCACCCTCGGCCACCAGGCCGGCGATGACCAGGCTGGCGGAAGCGCGCAGGTCGGTGGCCATGACCATGGCCCCGGAGAGCTTCTCCACACCGTGGGTGACGGCCACCTTGCCGTCGACGTCGATGCGCGCGCCCATGCGCATCAGTTCGCTGACGTGCATGAACCGGTTCTCGAAGATCGTCTCGGTGACCTTGGCCTCGCCTTCGGCGATGCAGTTGAGCGCCATGAACTGCGCCTGCATGTCGGTGGGAAAGCCCGGGTACTCGGTGGTCTTGAAGCTCTGCGCTTCCATGCGGCCTTCGCCGCGCACGCGGATGCCGCCTTCCACCGCCTCGACCTTGGCGCCCGCGGCGACCAGCAGGTCGATCACGGCCTCCAGGTGCTCGGCCCGCCCGTCGCGCAGGAACACGTCGCCGCCGGTGGCCGCGACCGCGCACAGGAAGGTGCCGCATTCGATGCGGTCGGCGACGACGCGATGGGTGGCGCCGTGCAGCTTCTCGACGCCCTGGATGCGGATGCGGCCGGTGCCGTGGCCTTCGACCTTGGCGCCCATGGCGATCAGCATCTCGCCCAGGTCGGTGATCTCCGGCTCCTGCGCGGGGTTCTCCAGGATGGTTTCGCCTTCGGCCAGCGCCGCGGCCATCATGAAGTTCTCGGTGCCGGTCACCGTGATCATGTCGGTGCGGATGTGCGCGCCCTTCAGGCGCGTCCAGCCCTTGGGCAGCTTGGCGATCATGTAGCCGTGCTCGATCACGATCTCGGCGCCCATCTTCTGCAGGCCCTTGATGTGCTGGTCGACCGGCCGCGCGCCGATGGCGCAGCCGCCCGGCAGCGACACGGTGGCCTCGCCGAAGCGCGCGAGCAGCGGACCGAGCGCCAGCACGGCCGCCCGCATGGTCTTGACCATCTCGTAAGGCGCTTCCGGGAAGTGCAGGGTCGACGAGTCGATGCGCACGGTCCCGTCCGGGCTGAATTCCGCGCTGGCGCCCATGTTGCGAATGAGCTTGAGCATCGTCGCCACGTCCTGCAGGCGGGGGATGTTCTGCAGCGTCATCGGCTCGGCGGTCAGCAACGCCGCACACAGTTCCGGCAAGGCGGCGTTCTTGGCGCCGGAAATGCGCACTTCGCCGTTCAGCGGCCGGCCGCCGCGAATCAGGAGCTTGTCCATGGGCCTTAGTGAGGTGTGTTCGCCCACTCGGTGGGCGTGAGTGTTCTCATCGACAAGGCGTGTACCTCGTCGGTGTGCATTCTCGCACCCAGGGTGGCGTAGACGCGCTGGTGCCGCTGGATAGGACGCAAACCGGCGAACTCGGCTGACACGATCACCGCCGACCAGTGGCGGCCGTCGCCCTCCACCTCGATGTGGTCGCAGGGCAGGCTGGAGGCGATGAGGGAGCGGAGTTCGTCGGCGGTCATGGTGGCTCTTCAGCTGCGGATCTTGTAGCCGATGCGCAGCAGGTGCACGGCGACGCCGCTCACGGCCAGCATCGCCGTGCCGACGATGCCCAGGCTCAGCCAGGGCGATACGTCGCTCACGCCGAAGAAGCCGTAGCGGAAGCCGTCGATCATGTAGAAGAAGGGGTTGAGGTGCGACACGCGCTGCCAGAACGCCGGCAGCGAATGGATGGAATAGAAGACGCCCGAGAGGAACGTCATCGGCATGATGATGAAGTTCTGGAAGGCGGCCATCTGGTCGAACTTCTCCGCCCACAGCCCGGCGATCAGCCCCAGGGCACCGAGCATGCCGGCGCCGAGCAGCGCGAACACCAGGATCCACAGCGGCGCGGCGAAGCTCACGTGCGTGAACCAGACCGTCACGATGAACACGCCCAGGCCCACGCCCAGGCCGCGCGCCACCGAGGCGCCCACGTAGGCGACGAACCAGCTCCAGTGGGACAGCGGCGTGAGCAGCACGAACACGAGGTTGCCCGTGATCTTGCTCTGGATCAGCGAGGAGGAGCTGTTCGCGAAGGCGTTCTGCAGCACGCTCATCATCACCAGCCCCGGGACCAGGAAGGCCGTATAGCTGATCTGGTCGTAGACCTTCACGCGGTCGGAAAGCACGTGCCCGAAGATCAGGAGGTACATCAGCGCGGTGAGCACCGGCGCGGCCACGGTCTGGAAGCTCACCTTCCAGAAGCGCAGGACCTCCTTGTAGAGGAGTGTTTGCCAGCCGGTCATGCCGTGACCTCCGCGCGGCCGGCGGCCATCACGTCGAGGAACACGTCTTCCAGGTCGGGCTTGCGGATCTCGACGTCCTCCACGCTCAGGCCGGCCTGGCGGATGATCGACAGGTGCTGCTCGATCTCGTGCGCGTCGTGCGCGGGCAGCTGCACGATGCGGCCGGTCACGCGCGCCTTGCCTTCGAATTCGCGCGGCAGCGCGCCATCGAGCTTGAAGCGCAGCACGTTGGTCGAGGCTGCCTTGAGCAGGTCGCTGGTGCGCTCCAGCGCCACCACCTTGCCGGTCTTGAGCATCGCGATGCGGCTGCACAGCGCTTCGGCTTCTTCCAGGTAGTGCGTGGTGAGCAGCACCGTGTGGCCCTCGCTGTTCAGGCGCGCGATGAACTGCCACAGCGTCTGGCGCAGTTCCACGTCGACCCCGGCGGTCGGCTCGTCCAGCACGATGACCGGTGGCCGGTGCACGAGCGCCTGCGCCACGAGCACGCGGCGCTTCATGCCGCCCGAGAGCTGGCGCATGTTGGCGCTGGCCTTGTCCGACAGCCCCAGGCTGGCGAGCAGTTCGTCGATCCAGGCGTGGTTGTTCTTCACGCCGAAGTACCCCGACTGGATGCGCAGCGCCTCGCGCACGGTGAAGAAGGGATCGAACACGAGCTCCTGCGGCACCACGCCGAGCTGGCGGCGCGCCAGGGCATAGTCCTGCTGCACGTCCTTGCCGTGCACGAGCACCTTGCCGGACGTGGCCCGGGTGAGACCGGCCAGGATGCTGATGAGGGTGGTCTTGCCGGCGCCGTTCGGCCCCAGCAGGCCGAAGAACTCGCCCTGCTGGATGTCGAAGGAAACGCGGTCGAGTGCCTGGAAGCTGCCGCGTGCGGTGCTGTAGGTCTTGGAGACGGACTGGAAGGAGACTGCGGGCATGGGGAACCCGCGATTTTAACGAGGGGGTGGAAAGTGCCGGGGCGAAGGGAATTCGATCGCCGCACAAGCGCGGAAGAAGACGGGGGTTTCCGCGCCTATGCGGTGACGTGCCTTCAGGGTGAATCCGGCAGGAGTTCAGCGACCCCGTACAGCGCCGCCAGCGCACGCAGGCGCGGATGCATGTGCGTGACCGCGAAGCGCTTGCCCAGGGCCAGCGCCTCGCGGCGGCACTCCAGCAGCACGGCGAGCGCCGAGGAGTCGAACTGGCGCAGGGCCGATGCGTCCGCCAGCGCTTCGCGCCCCGGCTCGGAGCGCAGCGCCTGCGCCAGCATCCGCGCACAGGCGCTCGCCTGGGCGTGGGTCAGTTCGGCCGGGAGCACCAGCAATCGGTTCAACCCTTCTTGCCGGCGGCGACGTTGGCCCTGTTGCGCTCCGACAGCGACGCGATCAGGCCGTCGATGCCCTTGGCGTTCACTTCCTGGGCGAACTGGCTGCGGTAGGTTTCCACCAGCCACACGCCCAGGACGTTCAGGTTGTAGATCTTCCAGCCGGAGCCCACGCCGGGCGTCTTCTCCAGCCGGTATTCCAGCTGGATCGGCTCGCCGCGGCCGCGGATCTCGCTGCGCACGACCACGTCGGTGTCGGTGGGCGCCGCGCGCAGCGGCTTCATGCTGATCGTCTCTTCCGAGACCTGGGACAGGGCGCCCGAGTAGGTACGCACCAGCAGCAGCTTGAACTCGTCCTGCAGGCGCTGGCGCTGCGCCGGCGTGGCCTCGCGCCAGGCCGGGCCGACGGCGCCGGCGGTCATGCGCTGGAAGTTCACGTTGGGCATGATCTTGGCGTCGACCACCTGCATGATGTGGTCGATATTGCCGGACTGCACGCTCTTGTCGGTCCGGATCGTGCTCAGCACCTCGTCCGACAGGCGCTTGATGAAGGCATCCGGTGCTTCGTCGGCGGCATGCGCCAGCGGGACCAGGCCCGCCAGCAGGCTGGTGGCAAACACGGAGGCCGCCAGGCGGCCCAGGGTACGTCGGTTCATTCCTATCCTTTCAGCGGGGCCGCAGCCCGGAGCTCCCAATTGGCAATTGGAACACTGCAGTGTGCCAAGGTTCAGCGCCTGCCGCCCGGCGGTGGCAACAGCCTGCAACCTCATCGATCATCGCGCGGGCTGCGGGGGCGGGGCCTCGTCGGGCTCCAGCGGCGGGACCTTGCCGCCCTCGTCCTGCTGCTGGAGCTTGCTGTCGTCGCGCCGCAGGATCCGCAGCGAAGGCAGCCCCGGCGGCACCTCGCCGTCGTCGGTGTTGTCGTAGACGTCGGCCCGGCGGCGCTGCAGGTAGGCATCGCGCGTGAAGGAATACTTGTCCAGCGCGGCTCCTTCCAGCACCGAGCTCACGCGCAGCAGGTTGGAGCGGGTGTCGACCGCCCGGATGGCGTAGGTCACGTTGCGCACGTCCACGGGGTGGATGCGGCTGGCCAGGTCGCCTTGCCAATCCACCGGCAGCACCAGCGTATCGCGCAGCGTGGAGGGCCCCAGCAGCGGCAGCACGACGTACGGGCCGGCCGGGACGCCCCAGCGGCCCAGCGTCTGGCCGAAGTCTTCCCGGTGGCGCTCGATGTTGGCGTCGCTGGCGATGTCGAAGATGCCGAACAGGCCGAACATCGTGTTCAGGTGGAAGCGGGCGAGGTTCTCCTCCGCGTCCTGCAGCCGGAACTGCAGCAGGCTGTTCACGGCCGACCAGGCGTCCGTGAGGTTGCCGAAGAAATTGGACACGCCCGTGCGCACCAGCGGCGGCACCTTGTCGCGGTACAGCGTTGCCACCGGCTTGAGCAGCACGTTGTCGACGCCTTCGTTGAACTTGTGCGTCTGGCGGTTGAGCGGCTCGAGCGGGTCGCGCGGGTTCGTCGGCGTGACACTCGCGCAGCCGCCCAGCACCGCTGCCAGCGCGAGGGCGGCAACGGTGCGTGTTGCCTGCAGGCGAGGTGTCTTCATTTCTTGTTCGCGGCCGGGGTCGGTCCTTCGGCCGCCTTGTTGTAGAGGAATTGCCCGATCAGGTTCTCGAGGACGACGGCGGACTGCGTGTTGTTGATCGTGTCGCCGCCCGCCAGCGCCTTGTCTTCGGCGCCCGCCTCGATCCCGATGTACTGCTCACCCAGCAGGCCGCTGGTCAGGATCTTGAGCGAGCTGTCCTTGGGGAATTGATACCTGCTTTCCAGCGCCATCGTCACGTTCGCGCGAAACGATTTGTCATCGAACGTGATGGATTCCACACGACCGACGACCACACCCGCGCTCTTGACGGCCGCACGCGGCTTCAGTCCACCGATGTTGTCGAAGCGCGCGCTCAGCCGGTAGGTCGGCTGGAAGCTCAGCGTCAGCAGGTTGGCCGCCTGCAGGGCGAGGAACACCAGCGCCGCGGCGCCGATGAGGACGAACAGCCCCACCCAGACGTCGTTCTTGTTGCGCTCCATCTTTTCCTACCTCTCTTTAGATGCTGAACATCATCGCGGTCAGCACGAAATCCAATGCGAGCACGGCCAGCGAAGCCATGACCACCGTGCGCGTCGTTGCGCGCGAGACGCCTTCGGGCGTCGGCTTGGCCGCATAGCCTTGCAGCACCGCGATGAAGGTGACGGCCACGCCGAACACCACGCTCTTGAGCACGCCGTTGCCCACGTCCCGGAACACGTCGACGCCGCCCTGCATCTGGCTCCAGAAGGAGCCGGGGTCGACGCCGATCAGCACCACGCCGACCACCCAGCCGCCCAGGATGCCGACCGCGTTGAACACGGCCGCCAGCAGCGGCATCGCCACCACCCCGCCCCAGAACCTCGGGGCAAGGATACGTTGCACGGGGTCGACTGCCATCATCTCCATGGCAGAGAGTTGCTCGCCCGCCTTCATCAGGCCGATCTCGGCGGTGAGCGAGGTGCCGGCGCGGCCGGCGAACAGCAGCGCCGTCACGACCGGACCGAGTTCGCGCACCAGGCTCAGGGCCACCATGAGGCCCAGGGCCTCGGAGGAGCCGTAGCGCTGGAGGATGTAGTAGCCCTGCAGCGCCAGCACGAAGCCGACGAACAGGCCCGACACGCCCACGATCGCGAGCGAGTAGTTGCCCAGGAAGTGCACCTGGTCGCGCAGCAGGCGGCCGCGCGCGAAGGTCGGGCCGACCATTGCCAGCAGGCGCGCGAGCAGGCGCGTGCCGGTGCCGTAGTCGGCCAGCTTGCCGCGAACGGCGAAGCCCACGTCCGAAGGATGCCACCAGCTCATTTGCCCAGCCCTTCGCTGAAGTCGTCGGCGACTGTCGGCCCCGGGTAGTGGAAGTGCACCGGGCCTTCCGGCAGTGCGTGCACGAACTGGTGCACCAGCGGGTCGCTGGACTGGCGCACCGCCTCGGGCGTCCCCTGCTCCGCGACGCGGCCGTTGGCCAGCACGATCACGTGGTCGGCGATGCGGAAGGTTTCCTCCAGGTCGTGCGAGACGATCACGCTGGTGATGCCCAGCGTGTCGTTCAACTGGCGGATCAGGTGGGCGGCGGTGCCGAGCGAGATCGGGTCGAGCCCGGCGAAAGGCTCGTCGTACATGATCAGGTCGGGGTCCAGCGCGATCGCCCGCGCCAGCGCGACGCGCCGCGCCATGCCGCCGGACACCTGGCTGGGCATGAGGTCGCGCGCGCCGCGCAGGCCCACGGCATTGAGCTTCATGAGCACGATGTCGCGCACCAGGTTTTCCGGCAGCCCCGAGTGCTCGCGCAGCGGGAAGGCGACGTTGTCGAACACCGTGAGGTCGGTGAACAGGGCGCCGAACTGGAACAGCATGCCCATGCGCCGGCGCATGCGGAACAGGCCCTCGCGGTCCAGCGCCGGGATGTTCTGGCCGTCGAACAGCAGTTCGCCGGCTTGCGGCTTCACCTGCCCGCCGATCAGGCGCAGCACCGTGGTCTTGCCGCCGCCGGACGCACCCATGAGTGCCGTCACCTTGCCGCGCGGCACGGTGAAGCTCACGTCATCGAGGATGCGCCGCTGGTCGTAGCCGAAGCTCAGGTTGCGGCATTCGACCAGCGCGCTCGGGTCGGGTTCGGTCATCCGGGGAAAGCGGGCCGCTGCGGAAGCGGCCGTCAGCACAAACCCTGAATGATAGGGCGTTTGCTGAAGAGCTGCCCCCGCAAGGGTGGGCAGCTGTTGCCAGATGTGGCGTCAACGCGGCAGGTCGCTGAATCCCATGAGGAATTCATCCACGGCGCGGGCCGCCTGGCGCCCCTCGCGAATCGCCCACACGACGAGGGACTGGCCGCGGCGCATGTCACCCGCGGCGAACACCTTGGGCACGTTCGTGGCGTAGCCGCCGTGGAAGTCCGTGCTCGCCTTCGCGTTGCCGCGCGCGTCCTTGTCCACGCCGAAGCCTTCCAGGATGGTCGCGACCGGGTTCGTGAAGCCCATGGCCAGCAGCACGAGGTCCGCCTTGTATTCTTTTTCCGTACCGGGGACCTCGACGAACTTGCCGTCCTTGAGCTCCACCTGCACGGTCTTCAGGCCGGTGACCTTGCCCTTCTCGCCGACGAACTCCTTGGTGGCGATGGCGAACTCACGCGTCACGCCTTCCTCGTGCGAGGAGGACGTGCGCAGCTTGTACGGCCAGTAAGGCCAGGTCAGCTCCTTGTTCTCCTCCTCGGGCGGCATGGGCATCAGCTCGAACTGCACGACGGACTTGGCGCCGTGGCGGTTGCTGGTGCCCACGCAGTCGCTGCCGGTGTCGCCGCCGCCGATGACGATGACGTGCTTGCCGTCGGCGCGGATCTGGTTCTTCACCTTGTCGCCGGCATTCACCTTGTTCTGCTGCGGCAGGAACTCCATCGCGAAGTGGATGCCGTCCAGGTCTCGGCCCGGGACCGGCAGGTCGCGCGATTGCTCGGCACCGCCGGTGAGGACCACGGCGTCGAAGTCCCGCTGCAACTGCTGCGCGGAGATCGTTTCCTTGGCCCAGTTGGTGACCTTGGAGTCCTTGGGCAGCTCGCCGACCATCACGCCGGTGCGCATGGTCACGCCCTCGGCCTGCATCTGCTCGATGCGGCGGTCGATGTGCAGCTTCTCCATCTTGAAGTCGGGGATGCCGTAGCGCAGCAGGCCACCGAGACGGTCGTTCTTCTCGAACAGCGTCACGGCGTGCCCCGCGCGCGCGAGCTGCTGCGCGGCGGCCATGCCGGCGGGGCCGGAGCCCACCACGGCGACCTTCTTGCCGGTCTTGATGCGCGGCACGCGCGGCTGCACCCAGCCGTGCTCCCAGGCGCGGTCGATGATCGCGTGCTCCAGCGACTTGATGCCGACGGGCTCGTCATTGACGTTCAGCGTGCAGGCCGCCTCGCAAGGCGCGGGGCAGATGCGGCCGGTGAACTCGGGGAAGTTGTTGGTCGAATCCAGCACCGTCCACGCGTCCTGCCAGTCCTGGCGGTACACCAGGTCGTTGAAGTCCGGGATCACGTTGTTGACCGGGCAGCCCGAGTTGCAGAAGGGCGTGCCGCAGTCCATGCAGCGCGCGCCCTGCACCTTGGCCTGCTCGTCGGTCAGGCCGATCACGAATTCCTTGTAGTGCTTCACGCGCTCGGGCACGGGCTTGTAGCCCTCCTCGACGCGCTCGAACTCCATGAAGCCGGTGACTTTCCCCATTTGCTTTTCCTCTTACTTGGCCGGCGCCGGCTGCTTCTGTTCGTGCTTCATGCCGACCTGGGCGTTGTTGCCCGTGCTGGCCAGCTCCACCTCGCGCTCGTACATCTCCGCGAGCGCGCGCTTGTATTCGTTCGGGAACACCTTCACGAAGCGCGTGCGGGCGTTGGCCCAGTCGTCCAGGAGCTCGCGGGCGCGGCGGCTGCCGGTCCAGCGGTTGTGGTCCTCCAGCAGCTTCTTGAGCAGCGCCTCGTCGGTCTGGTCGCGGTGCAGGCGGGTGCGGCCGGCCGAGGCCTGCTGCTCCGCGGCGCTGCCCACGCGCTCCAGCGACACCATGGAGGTGTTGCAGCGGCTGGCGAACTTGCCGTCCTCGTCGTAGACGTAGGCGATGCCGCCGGACATGCCCGCCGCGAAGTTGCGGCCGGTCTTGCCCAGCACCGCCACGGTGCCGCCGGTCATGTACTCGCAGCCGTGATCCCCCGTGCCTTCGACGACCGCCGTGGCGCCGGACAGGCGCACGGCGAAGCGCTCGCCCGCGACGCCGCTGAAGAACGCTTCGCCGGTGGTGGCGCCGTAGAGCGCCGTGTTGCCGATGATGATGTTCTTGGTCGCGTCGCCCCGGAAATCGATCGAGGGTCGCACCACCACGCGGCCGCCGGAAAGGCCCTTGCCGGTGTAGTCGTTGGCATCGCCGATCAGGTACAGCGTGATGCCGCGGGCCAGGAAGGCGCCGAAGCTCTGGCCGCCGGTGCCTTCGAGCTGGATGCGCAGCGTGTCGTCGGGCAGGCCTTCCGGGCGCACCTTGGTCAGCGCGCCGGAGAGCATCGCGCCCACCGAGCGGTTGACGTTGCGGGCGTGCTCCATGAACTGCACCTTCTCGCCGCGCTCGATCGCCGCGCGCGACTTCTCGATCAGCACGACGTCCAGGGACTTGTCCAGCTTGTGGTCCTGCTCCTCGACGTGGAAGCGGGCGACGTCGGCCGGCACCTTGGGCTGCGCGAACAGGCGGCTGAAGTCCAGGCCGCGCGCCTTCCAGTGCGACAGGCCCTTCTTCGTGTCCAGCAGGTCGGCGCGGCCGATCAGGTCGTCGAACTTGCGGATGCCCAGCTGCGCCATGATCTGGCGCACTTCCTCGGCGACGAAGAAGAAGAAGTTGACGACGTGCTCGGGCTTGCCGGAGAACTTCCTGCGCAGCACCGGGTCCTGCGTGGCCACGCCCACCGGGCAGGTGTTCAGGTGGCACTTGCGCATCATGATGCAGCCCTCGGCCACCAGCGGCGCGGTGGCGAAGCCGAATTCGTCGGCACCGAGCAGCGCGCCGATCACGACGTCGCGGCCGGTCTTCATCTGGCCGTCGGCCTGCACGCGGATGCGGCCGCGCAGGCGGTTCAGCACGAGGGTCTGCTGCGTTTCGGCCAGGCCGATCTCCCAGGGCGAGCCCGCGTGCTTGATCGACGACCAGGGCGACGCGCCGGTGCCGCCGTCATGGCCGGCGATCACCACGTGGTCGGACTTGCACTTGGCCACGCCCGCTGCGATGGTGCCCACGCCCACCTCGGACACCAGCTTGACGCTGATGGAAGCATGCGGCGCCACGTTCTTCAGGTCGTGGATCAGCTGGGCCAGGTCCTCGATCGAGTAGATGTCGTGGTGCGGCGGCGGCGAGATCAGGCCCACGCCAGGCACGCTGTGGCGCAGCTTGCCGATGTACTTGGAGACCTTGCCGCCGGGCAGCTGGCCGCCCTCGCCGGGCTTGGCGCCCTGCGCCATCTTGATCTGGATCTGGTCGGCGGACTGCAGGTACTCCGCCGTCACGCCGAAGCGCCCGGAAGCCACCTGCTTGATGCGCGAACGCAGCGAGTCGCCGTCCTGCAGCGGGATGTCGACCTCGACCACGTCGCTGCCGATGATCTGGGCCATGGTCTGGCCCTGCTTGATCGGGATGCCCTTGAGCTCCTGGCGGTAGCGCGCCTCGTCCTCGCCGCCTTCGCCGGTGTTGCTCTTGCCGCCGATGCGGTTCATCGCGACCGCCAGGGTGGCATGCGCCTCGGTGGAGATGGAGCCGAGCGACATGGCGCCGGTGGCGAAGCGCTTGACGATCTCCTTGGCCGACTCGACCTCGTCCACCGGAATGGCCTTGGCCGGGTCCACCCGGAACTCGAACAGGCCGCGCAGCGTCATGTGGCGGCGGCTCTGGTCGTTGATGATCTGGGCGTATTCCTTGTACGTGTTCCAGTTGTTGGCGCGTGCGCTGTGCTGCAGCTTGGCGATCGCGTCGGGCGTCCACATGTGCTCTTCGCCGCGGGTGCGCCAGGCGTATTCGCCGCCGGCGTCCAGCATGGAGGCGAGCACCGGGTCGTCACCGAAGGCCGCCCGGTGGCAGCGGATCGCTTCTTCCGCGATCTCGAACACGCCGATGCCTTCGACGCGGCTGGAGGTGCCGGTGAAGTACTTGGCGATGGCGTCGCTGTTGATGCCGATGGCCTCGAACAGCTGGGCGCCGCAGTAGGACATGTACGTCGACACGCCCATCTTGGACATGATCTTCGACAGGCCCTTGCCGATCGCCTTGATGTAGTTGTAGATCGCCTTCTCGGGGTTCAGGTCGCCCGGCAGGTCCTTGTGGATGGAGACCAGCGTTTCCATCGCCAGGTACGGGTGCACCGCTTCCGCGCCGTAGCCGGCCAGCACGCCGAAGTGGTGGACTTCCCGCGCGGAGCCCGTCTCCACGACGAGGCCGGCGGTCGTGCGCAAGCCTTCGCGGATCAGGTGCTGGTGCACGGAGGACAGGGCCAGCAGCGCCGGGATCGCGACCTGCTGCGCGTTCACGCCGCGGTCGCTGATGATCAGGATGTTGTGGCCGCTCCTGATGGCGTCCACGGCTTCGGCGTTGAGCGAGGCCAGCTTGGCCTCCACGCCTTCGTGGCCCCAGGCCAGCGGATAGGTGATGTCCAGCGTGTAGCTGCGGAACTTGCCGTGCGTGTGCTTCTCGATCTCGCGCAGCTTCTGCATGTCCGCGAAGTCGAGGATGGGCTGCGACACTTCCAGCCGCATCGGCGGATTGACCTGGTTGATGTCCAGCAGGTTCGGCTTGGGGCCGATGAAGGACACCAGCGACATCACGATCGCTTCGCGGATCGGGTCGATCGGCGGGTTCGTCACCTGCGCGAACAGCTGCTTGAAGTAGTTGTACAGCGGCTTGTTCTTGTCCGACAGCACGGCCAGCGGGCTGTCGTTGCCCATGGAGCCGATGCCCTCTTCGCCGGCCTGCGCCATCGGCGACATCAGGAACTTGATGTCTTCCTGGGTGTAGCCGAAGGCCTGCTGGCGATCGAGCAGTTCGATGCTGCTGGCCGGCGCGGCGCCCGCGGTGTCGGACAGGTCATCGAGGCGGATGCGCAGGTTCTCGATCCACTGCTTGTAGGGCTTGGCGTTGGCGAGCGAGGACTTGAGCTCCTCGTCGTCGATCATGCGGCCCTGCTCCAGGTCGATCAGGAACATCTTGCCGGGCTGCAGGCGCCACTTGCGCACGATCCGGTTCTCCGGCACCGGCAGCACGCCGGACTCGGAGGCCATGATGACGAGGTCGTCGTCGGTCACGCAGTAGCGCGAGGGACGCAGGCCGTTGCGGTCCAGCGTGGCGCCGATCTGGCGGCCGTCGGTGAACACGATCGAGGCCGGGCCGTCCCAGGGCTCCAGCATGGACGCGTGGTATTCGTAGAAGGCCTTGCGCCTCTCGTCCATCAGCGTGTGCTGCTCCCAGGGCTCCGGGATCATCATCATCACCGCGTGGGCCAGCGGGTAGCCGGCCATCGTCAGCAGCTCGAGGCAGTTGTCGAAGGTGGCGGTGTCGGACTGGTCGGGGAAGCTGATGGGGTAGAGCTTCTTCAGGTCCGCCGACAGCACCGGCGAGGACATCACGCCCTCGCGCGCCTTCATCCAGTTGTAGTTGCCCTTGACCGTGTTGATCTCGCCGTTGTGGGCGACGTAGCGGTAGGGGTGCGCGAGCGGCCACTCGGGGAAAGTGTTGGTGGAGAAGCGCTGGTGCACCAGGCCCAGGGCGGACACGCAGCGCGGGTCCTGCAGGTCCTTGAAGTACACGCCGACCTGGTCGGCCAGCAGCAGGCCCTTGTAGATGACCGTGCGGCTGGAAAACGAGGGGACGTAGTATTCCTTGCTGTGCTTGAGCTTCAGGCCCTGGATCGCGGCGCTGGCGGTCTTGCGGATCACGTACAGCTTGCGCTCCAGCGCGTCCTGCACGATCACGTCGTTGCCGCGGCCCACGAACACCTGCTTGAGGATAGGCTCCTTGGCGCGCACGGCGGGCGACATGGGCATGTCGCGGTCGACCGGCACGTCGCGCCAGCCAAGCAGCACCTGGCCCTCGGCCTTGATCGCGCGCTCCATCTCCTGCTCGCAGGCCAGGCGGGAGGCGTGTTCCTTGGGCAGAAAGATCATGCCGACGCCGTACTCGCCGGGCGGCGGCAGTTCCACGCCCTGGCGCGCCATCTCTTCGCGGTAGAGGGCGTCGGGCAGCTGGATCAGGATGCCCGCGCCGTCGCCCATCAGCTTGTCGGCACCGACGGCGCCGCGATGGTCCAGGTTCTCCAGGATCTTCAGCGCCTGGGAGACGATGTTGTGACTCTTCTCGCCCTTGATGTGGGCCACGAAGCCGACGCCGCACGCGTCGTGTTCGTTCGCGCCGGCATACAGGCCTTGTTCTTGCAAATGGGCGATTTCGGCAGCCGTCGTCATGGCGCGCACCTCTGGGATTCGGGGAAACCCCGAGACTACCGCAGCGCAGCATGGATGCCAAGCAGAATAATTGGGGTCAGATTCCAATTATCTGGATCGCGGACGGGCCTCTTTTCTAATGGGGGACAGGTTCAATTCGCTTCCTGATGGGGCGACCCGCCTGCCCTTTCACCACGCGCCGCTCGGTCCGACGCTGCAGGTCGGCCACGTAGTCCGGCTCCCCGAGCGCCCAGCCGCGCAGGGTCGCCTCCGTGAGTGCCCGCCTCTCGCCTTCGCCGATGCCGGCGCGGACCATGGCTGCATAGGCCTCGTCGCGGGCGAAAGGCGTATTGCCCAGCTCCCAGTAGAGCGGATGCGGCGTGATCAGCCTGTCGTTGCGCCGGCCGATGTAGTGCAGGTGGCTCGACCACGGATAGTCGGCCGGGTCCGCCACCATGCCCGCGCGCACCGGATTGAGGTCCATGTACACCATGCAGGCCAGCAGATAGCGCTCGGCCTGGATCAGCGTGGATTTGTAGCGGCCCTCCCAGAGCGTCCCGGTGCGCTGGTAGCGCAGGTTGTAGTTGCGCACATAGCGCCCGCCGACCGACTGCATCATCTGCGGGATGCCGTCCTCGCTGTCGGGCGTCGCCAGCAGGTGGAAGTGATTGCTCATGAGCACGTAGCCGTGGATGGCGACGTGCTGCTTGCGGGCGTGCTCGTCGATCAGGCCGAGCAGCAGCTCGTAATCCGCGGCACCGCCGAAGATCGGCTGGCGGTTGTTGCCGCGCTGGATGATGTGGTGGGGGTAGCCGGGGACCGTCAGGCGGGGAAGGCGGGCCATCCGCCGATCTTAATTGGAATCTGACCCCAATTCCGGCAGCCCCGGGTAGCGACGCGGCTCCAGCGCCTGCAGGCCGAACTCAGCGAGCAGCGCCCGCAGGCGCTCGGCGGCGCTGCGCTTGCGCTGGCCGGTCCAGCGCGCCAGGATCAGCTCGTTCTTCAGCGAGTGCTCCCAGCCCACCAGCTCGGTCACCGTGACCTGGTAGCCCATGGCCTCGAGATAGAGGCAGCGCAGCACGTTGGTCACCTGGCTGCCGATCTCGCGCGTGTGCAGCGGGTGCCGCCACAGCTCCGCGAGCGGGGTGCGCGACAGCGTGAGCGCCTTCTGCTCGCGCAGGCAGCCCGCGATTTCCGCCTGGCAACACGGCACCAGCACCAGGAACTTCGCGTGCTTGCGCAGCCCGAAGGCGATCGCATCGTCGGTGGCCGTGTCGCAGGCGTGCAGCGCGGTGACCACGTCGATCTTCTCCGGCAGCTGCGCCGCATCGGCCGCTTCCGCCGCACTCAGGTGCAGGAAGGACATGCGCTCGAAACCGAGCCGCCGCGCGAGTTCGCGCGTCGTCTCCACCAGCTCCGCGCGCGTCTCGATACCGTAGATGTGCCCCACGCCGCGCGGCTGGAAGAACAGGTCGTAGAGGATGAACCCCAGGTAGGACTTGCCCGCCCCGTGGTCGGCGAGCGTCGGATGGCCGCCCTCGGCGGGAATCTCCAGCAGCAGCTTCTCGATGAACTGAACGAGGTGGTAGACCTGCTTGAGCTTGCGCCGCGAGTCCTGGTTGACCTTGCCCTCGCGCGTGAGGATGTGCAGTTCCTTCAGCAGCTCCAGCGATTGCCCGGGACGCAGCCCGAGTTCCGCGTGCAGGTCCTTGCCCTTCATCGCGTCGCGCCCACGCCCAGCGCGTCCCAGCCTTCGGGCCCGAGCTCCTGCAGCCGCGCCATGTTCGCCTCGTAGATGTCGGCCGCGTCGGGAAACGAAGCCACGGCGCGGTCGACGCTCTCCTCGCGCAGCAGGTGCAGCGTGGGCCAGGGCGAACGGTTGGTGCAGTTGGTGACGTCGTCCTCGTCGCTGTCGGCGAACACGAAGCGCGGGTGGAAGTGCGCGACCTGCACGATGCCCTCCAGCCCCCGCTTGCGCACCAGGCGCTCCGCCCGCGCAACGAGGTCGAGGAAGCCGAGGAAGTCGTCCATGCCGCCGGGAATCACGAGCAGCGTGGTGTCGCGCTCGCTGGCGGGCGTTTCAACGAGGGCATCCAGTTCGTCCCCGAAAGCCGCCAGGATGCCGTTCGCATCCTGCGCATCTGTGGCCGCGAAATGCACCTGCTCCTTGACCAGCACCGCCTTGGCGAAAGGACAGAAATTCAGGCCGATCACGGCACGCTCGAGCCAGCGGCGGGTGTCGGCGATGGCGGTCTGCGGCGTGCTCACGGACGGATTTTACGGACCCGGCTGCGGCACCGCAGGCGCTGCGGCAGCATGCCCCGCAAGGAAACGGGAGATCGCATGCGCCATGCCCATGCCGGCGAGCGCGAAGGCCCCCGTCACCCACCAGATCACGTGCCAGCCGCCCACGCGAGCGGCGATCGCGGCGGCCACCGGCGGGCCGACGAACTGGCCGAACGCGGACAACTGCTGCATCCAGCCCACCGTGCTCGACACGGTGCTCTCGTCCGGCGCCACGCGCACCGCCACCGAGAACAAGGTGCCGGGCACCAGGCCCCCGACCGCGGAGAACAGGAGCACACCCAGGTAGCGCAGCGGCGCGCTGTCGACCCAGGTCGAAAAGGCGATCACGGCCCCGACCAGCATCGCGAAGAATCCGGCAAACAGCAGCGTGGGCACCGCGACACCCCGCTGCAGCAGCCGCCCAGAAGCGATGTTGCCCACCATGTTGACCAGCGCGGCGAAGGCCGTCGCCACCGCGGCATACGCGGTGGCCAGCCCCGCCTGCGCATAGATGGTGGGCAGGAAGCCCACCACCGTGAGCCATTGCGCGGAATACACCGCGAAGGCGAGCGACGGGAGCCAGGGACCGCGCGAGCGGATGGTGCGGACGATCCGCCGCGCCGCGCCGGTTTGCCCGCCGTGGCGCGCATCGGCGCTGGCCGGCACGGCGGCGGCCAGCACCGCGGCCATCAACAGCGCCAGCGCGGCCAGCAACCACCACCACCCAGGCCAGCCGGTGAGCGCGATGCACGCGGGGCCGGCCAGCAAGGCCGCCGCGGTGCCCACCGGCATGAAGGCACCCCACATGCCGAGCGCCGCGCTCAGGCGGGCAGGCTCCACCAGCCTGCGGATGAGGCCCGGCGCGGGCAGGGACGCGAGCAGGAAGCCGGCACCTTCCACCCCGCGCAAGGCCATCAGCGCTGCGGGCGTGGCGGCGAAGCCGCCGGCGAAACTGGCGGCGGCCAGGATCAGCAAACCCAGCACCATGGTGCGGCGCGGGCCGAGCGTGTCCGCGCCCGCGCCGATGGCCACTCCCAGGGTCATGCCCGCGAGCTGCACCAGGGACAGCAGGAAGCCGGCCTGCACCAGGCTGATGTGCAGGGCATCGCGCAGCACCGGCAAGGCCGGCGGCAGCTTGCCCACGTGCAGCGCGGCGCACACGCCCGCGAGCACGACCACGAAGGCCGGGTCGATGCGCTTCATGTGCCCGTCGCCAGCAGCCTGCGCCCCGTCAGGCGCTCGTGTTCGCGCAGGGCGTAGCGGTCGGTCATGCCTGCGATGTAATCCGCCACCGCGCGTTGCGTGTCCTGGCGCGCCGTGAAGCCCGCCTGCATCTCCGCGGGTTGCGCCGCGTAGCAGGCGAAGAGCTCGCGCACGACCTCCTGTGCCTGCGCGGTGGTCTCGCTCACGCGCGGATGGCGGTAGAGATTGCGGAACAGGAAGGACTTGAGTTCGGCGGACTGCGCACGTGCCTGATCGGTGAAGCACACCAGCGGCTGCGCGGAGCGCGCCGCATCGGCGTCCGCTGGGTCGGCGGCAGCGATGCGCGCGCGCGTCGCCTCGATCACGTCGTACACCAGCGCGCTGAGCATGCGGCGGATCGCCTCGTACAGCAGCCGCCGTCCCTGCAACTGCGGATGATCCCGCATGGCTTCCTGCTGGTGCCGGCCGAACAAGGGCACCTCGGCCACCTGCTCGATGGTGATCAGGCCGGAGCGCACGCCGTCGTCGATGTCGTGGGCGTTGTAGGCGATCTCGTCGGCCAGGTTGCACAGCTGCGCCTCCAGGCCGGGCTGGGTGCGATCGAGGAAGCGCCGCCCTACGCCACCGGGCTCCTGCGCCTCCAGCTTCTCCGCATTCACGCGCGAGCAGTGCTTGAGGATGCCCTCGCGCGTCTCGAAGCACAGGTTCAAGCCGTCGAAG
Source organism: Ramlibacter sp. G4-7 (assembly GCF_057784995.1). NCBI lineage: Bacteria > Pseudomonadati > Pseudomonadota > Betaproteobacteria > Burkholderiales > Comamonadaceae > Ramlibacter > Ramlibacter sp. G4-7. Next base: position 5,780 of record NZ_JBYNTT010000004.1, on the reverse strand, counting down.
TCGGGGTAGCGCTCCTCCAGCGCATCGACCACGCGCAGGCTTTGCAGGTTGTGCTCGAAACCGCCGTGCACCGCCATGCATTCGTTCAGGGCGTCCTGGCCCGCATGGCCGAAAGGCGTGTGGCCCAGGTCGTGCGCCAGCGCGATCGCCTCCACCAGGTCCTCGTTCAGCCCCAGCGGACGCGCGATGGAGCGCGCCAGCTGCGCCACTTCGATGGAGTGGGTCAGGCGCGTGCGGAACAGGTCGCCTTCGTGGTTCAGGAAGACCTGCGTCTTGTAGACCAGCCGCCGGAACGCGGTGGAGTGCACGATGCGGTCCCGGTCCCGCTGGAAGTCGTTGCGCGTGGGCGCGGGGGCTTCGGCATGGCGGCGCCCGCGGCTGCGCGCCGCGTCGCAGGCGTAGGCGGCCAGGCTCATCGTGTCAGCGCGTGCAGTCCGCCAGCACCTGTCGCACCACCTCGTCAGGCGCGCCGCGCACGGCGGCCTGGCCCGGGCGCTCGATGACGACGAAGCGGATCTCCCCGCCCTCGGCCTTTTTGTCCACGCGCATCAGTTCCAGATAGCGCCCGGCGCCCAGGGCGGGTCCGACGGTGGGCAGCCCGGCGCGCTCGATGAGCGCCGTCACGCGCTGCACGAAGCCCTCCTCCACCAGGCCGAGCCGTCGCGACAGTTGCAGCGCCATCACCATGCCGCAGCCCACGGCCTCGCCGTGCAGCCACTTGCCGAAGCCCAGCCCCGCCTCGATCGCGTGGCCGAAGGTGTGGCCGAAGTTGAGGATCGCGCGCAGCCCCGCCTCGCGCTCGTCCTGGCCCACGACTTGCGCCTTGATCTCGCAACTGCGCCGCACCGCGTAGGCCAGGGCCGCCGCATCGCGCCGCATCAGCGCGTCGATGTTGCCCTCGATCCAGGCCAGGAAGTCCAGGTCGAAGATCGGGCCGTACTTGATCACCTCCGCCACGCCCGCACTCAGCTCGCGCCGTGGCAGCGTCGCCAGGGTGTCGAGGTCGCACAGCACCCGCGCCGGCTGGTAGAAGGCGCCGATCATGTTCTTGCCCAGCGGATGGTTGATCGCCGTCTTGCCGCCGACCGAGGAATCGACCTGCGCCAGCAGCGTCGTGGGCACCTGCACGAAGGGCACGCCGCGCATGTAGCAGGCCGCCGCGAAACCAGCCATGTCACCCACCACGCCGCCGCCCAGCGCGAACAGCACCGTCTTGCGGTCGCAGCCGTGGGCGAGCAGCGCGTCGAAGATCCGGTTGAGCGTCGGCCAGTCCTTGTGGTCCTCGCCGTCGGGCAGCACCACCTCGTGGACCGTCCGGTAGCGCCCGGCCAGGGCCGCACGCAGCTTGGCGCCGTACAAGGGAGCGACCGTGGAGTTGCTGACGATGACGGCGGCCGAGGCGGCGGGCAGGCCGTCCCAGCAGGACGGCTGCGCCAGCAGGCCGGGAGCGATCAGGATGTCGTAGCTGCGCTCCTCGAGGGCGATGCGCACGCGCTCGGGAACTGCGGGGGACGGGGCAGGCATGCCCCGGAGTTTAAGGAATCTGCGAAGGATGGCCCGACGGCGCCCTTTTCACGGGGTTGTGATCCGTGTGAAGAAGCCGCGGTGGCGGAATCTCTTCACGAGGGCCGCTCTGCCGGCCGTTCCGAGCGCTCCCGGTGCCGGGAGATCCGAGCAGCGGCACGTGGACCGAGCGGAGCATCGCGCAGTCCGGTCCCTCTTGGGATGGGGATCCGGCTTTGCCGGGCCCCGTCCCACATTTCAGGCCACTGAAAAATCCGCTCGCGGATTTTTCAGTGAATGCGTTCAAGGCTGCAGCGGCAGCACCCCGGCGAGCTCCAGCTGCATGAGGATCATGTTCACCAGCGTGGGCACCGAGGGCCGGCCGGTCTCGATCTGGAAGTGCGCCGCGTCGCGGTACAGCGGGTCGCGCTCGGCGTGCAGCGCGCGCAGCTTCGCCATCGGATCCGCGACCTGCAACAGCGGCCGCTGCGTGTCGTGGCGCACGCGCCGGTACAGCTCCTCCGGGGAGGAACGCAGGTAGACGACCTTGCCGCCGGCGCGCAGCGCCTCCCGTGTCGCCTGGCGCAGCACCGCGCCGCCCCCGGTGGCGACGACGGCGGACGGGCCTTGCGCCAGTTCGCGCAGCACCTGCTCCTCGACGTCGCGAAAAGCGATTTCGCCCTCGCGGGCGAAGTACTCCCGGATGCTGCAGCCCAGGCGCTGTTCGATCAGGTGGTCGGAGTCGAAGAATGGCAGACCCAGCCGCCTGGAAAGCTGGCGCCCGACAGTGGTTTTGCCACTGCCGGGCATGCCGACGAGGACGAGGATCACCCCCGCATCATCAACGGCCGGCGCCGGCGAGGCGATCGCTGATCATCTTCGGCGTGATGAAGACCAGCATTTCCTGCTTGCTGGAGGTGCGGTTCTTGTTCTTGAACAGGTTGCCGGCCACCGGGATGTCGCCCAGCAGCGGCACGCGCGCCTCGTTCTCGGTCTCGGTCAGCTCGAAGATGCCGCCGATCACGACCGTGCCGCCGTTCTCCACCAGCACCTGGGTCTTGATGTGCTTGGTGTTGATGGCGATGCCGGCGGCCGTCGTCTCGCCGCGGCTGTCCTTGGCGATGTCGAGGTCCAGGATGATGTTGCCCTCGGGCGTGATCTGCGGCGTGACTTCCAGCTTCAGGGTCGCCCGGCGGAAGGCCACCGAGGTCGCGCCGCTGGAGGTTGCCTGCTGGTACGGGAATTCCGTGCCCTGCTCGATCAGCGCCTTGGTCTTGTCGGCCGTCACGATGCGCGGGCTGGACACCAGCTTGCCCTTGCCGTCGGCTTCCAGCGCGGACAGTTCCAGGTTCAGGAAGCGGTTGGCCGCGGAGTTGAAGATCGACACCGCGAAGCTGGCGGCGGGGAAACCGCCGGCGCCGGCGGACGGCATGTTCAGGAAGCTCGTGTTGGTCGTGGTCAGCTGCGTATTGCTTTCCCGCGTCTGGCCGGTCACGGCGTCGTAGGTGGCGGCGGCGGAGAAGCGCTGGTTGTTCGGGGCACCGTAGCCCGAGGTGCCGCCGCGCGGGTTGTCCGTGCGCAGGTCGCTCGCGCCCAGGCGCACGCCCAGCGACTTGCCGAAGGTGTCGGAAGCTTCCACGATGCGCGCTTCGATCAGCACCTGCGGCACCGCGATGTCGAGGCGGGCGATCAGCTGCTGCACCTGCTCCAGGCGGGTCGGCACGTCGGTGACGAACAGCTGGTTGGTGCGCGGCTCGGCGATGGCGCTGCCACGCTGGCTCAGGATGCGCGAGGAACCGGTGCCGGTCAGCTGCACGGCGATGTCGGCGGACTTCGTGTAGTTCAGCTGGAAGGCCTGCGTGCGCAGCGGCTCCAGGGTCTGGATCGCGGCCTGGGCCTCGAGCTCCAGCTTCTCCTTGGCGGAGATTTCATCCTTGGGCGCGATCCACAGCACGTTGCCGGAGCGGCGCATGCCCAGGCCCTTGGCCTGCAGGATGATGTCCAGCGCCTGGTCCCAGGGCACGTCCTTCAGGCGCAGGGTCACCGCGCCCGAGACGGAGTCCGAGGTCACGATGTTGAAGTTGGTGAAGTCGGCGATGACCTGCAGCAGCGAGCGCACCTCGATGTTCTGGAAGTTCAGCGACAGCTTCTCGCCGCTGAAGCCGGGGCCTTGCGTGAGCTTGTTCGGGTCCTGGCGCTGCTGGCGCACTTCCACCACGAACTGGGTGTCGGACTGGTAGGCGCTGTGTTCCCAGACGCCGCGCGGCTCGATCACCATGCGCACCCGGTCGCCCTGCTGCGTGGTGGTCACGCTCTGCACCGGCGTGCCGAAGTCGGTCACGTCCATGCGGCGACGCAGGCCTTCGGGCAGCGTGGCCTTGAGGAATTCGACGACCAGGGTCTGGCCCTGCTGTCGGATGTCCACGCCCACCTGGTTGGTCGGCAGGTCCACGATCACGCGGCCGGAGCCGTCGGGGCCGCGGCGGAAGTCCAGGTCCTTCAGGGGCTGGGCGTCGCGGTTGCGGCTCTCGGAGAAGGTCGAGGGCTGGTTCGCGGCCGCGGCGGACTGCGCCACCGGGTCGAGGGCGACCAGCAGCGCGTTGCCTTCCATCTGCAGCTTGTAGTTGGTGGGCGCCTTCAGGTTCAGCACGACGCGGGCGCGGTCACCGGCCTGCACGACGTTGACCGAGCGCAGGTTGCCCACGTTCATTTCCACCGCGGTGCGCCCCATGGCATTGCCCGCCCCGGGGACGTCCAGTGCGATGCGTGCCGGCGCCTGCGTCACGAAGCCCGTGGGCAGCGTGGCCAGCGGCTCGGAGAACTCGATGCGGACCACCTCCTGGCCACCCTGCAGCGAGCCGGTGATGTTCTGGACCGCCGGCGCCGCGAAGGCCGCCCCGGTCACGAACACCGCAGCCGCGGCGACAAGGGCTCGCCACCCCCAAACATTTATTTTCTTCATTTGGCCTTCTCCTGCAATTGCAGCGTCGCGACTCTCTCCACCCATTCGCCGGCGGCATCCTGGACGAGCTCGCGCAGCACCACTTCGCTCTCTCCCACCTTCGTGATCTTTCCGTAGTTCTGGCCGAGGTAATTGCCCGGCTTCACCTGGTACAGCAGCTTGTCCACGCGGATCAGCGCCACGGGCTGGCCCTGCTTGACCAGGCTGCCCACCATCGCCATCGCGTCCAGCGGGAAGGCCTCCAGGGCCTCCTTGCGCCGGGTGAGCTCGGGCGCCAGCAACGCCGCGCTGGCCGTGCCCTGCTGCTGCGAGTCGCGCTTGAGCGCCACCACCAGCTTCTGGTTGCTGAAAGGCTCGACCTGCGCCTCCTGGGCGTAGGCTTCCGGCTTGAACTGCTTGGGCTCGGGGATCGGGTCGACCTTGGGCTTGGTCACCGCCCTCTGTTCGGCCATCCACTTGGTGACTTCCTCGCCCTCCGAGCCTTCGCAGGCGGCGAGCACGGTGCAGGCCGCCAGGGCGAGCAACAGCGTGTGCCTCATTTCTTCTTCCCTCCGGTGGCCTTGCGCTGCGCCGCGACTTCGTCCGTGTCGAGGTAGCGGAAGGTCTTGGCCGTCGTGTCCATCACGAGGCCGCTGCCCGCCGCGTTGATCTGCAGGTTGTTCAGCGTCACGATCCGCGACAGGTGCGCGATATCGGAGGCGAAGGCGCCGATGTCGTGGTAGCGGCCGGTCACGCGCAGCGAGATCGGCAGCTCCGCGTAGTACTCCTTGACGCTCACGCTGCCGGGGCGGAAGTGCTCGAAGGCGAGGCTGCGGCCGAGGCCGGCCTGGTTGATGTCGGACAGCAGGGCGTCCATTTCGGCCTTGCTGGGCAGCTGCTTTTCCAGTTGCGTCACGTACTGCTGCACCTGCTCGCGCTGCTTGCGCAGGGCGTCCAGGTTCACGGCCTGGGCGAGCTTCTTCTGGAAGTCGGCGCGCAGGCCCTCTTCCTTCTTCTGCTCGGCCTCCAGTTCCTCGGCGGAGCCGGTGAGCCAGACGAACCACAGGGCGATCACGATCGCGCTCGCCACCAGGCCGCACAGGGCCACCTTGGGCAGGATCGGCCAGGCGGCCGGGTCGTTCGGGTTGAGGTTGCGGAACTGCGCGGCGAAACGTTCCATCGCGCCGCTGACGTCCAGGTTGGCGGTCGTTGCCATGTTCAGTCCTTCACTTCCGGGCCGACGCCGGGGAGGCGCCGGTGCCGACCGCCGCGGTGGCGACCGCGGCGCTGGCCACGGGTGCGGCGGCGGCCGCGAGGGGAGCGACCGGCGCGGCGG